>NZ_LBNA01000057.1:0-228474 GCF_001005515.1 Acinetobacter sp. Ag2 | reverse complement strand
ATCAGATCTGAACTAATACAATTAATACCCAAATAAAAACCTCGCCTTAGCGAGGTCTTATCTGTAAAACTTTAGAAATCAATAAATCGACATATGGTTACGGTGTATCATTTCTAAAGAACGTGCTTCACCTAATACTTGGTATACCTTGTCAGAAGCCAGACCTTTAACAATTTCAGCAGAACGGGAACTGAAATTTACTCGCCCAACCGCAACTCGATGACCATGTTGGTCGACACACTCAACCACATCACCACGCTCAAAATGCCCTTCAACCGCTTTTACACCAACAGGCAACAAACTACGGTGATTTTCTTTAATGGCTTTAACAGCACCATCATCCAGCACCAAACGCCCTGCTGTTTGTAAATGCGCAGCAAGCCACTGTTGATGAGCTGTTAGACGATCATCATCGGTGATAAACAGTGTACCCAGTAATTCACCCGCCATTAAACGCGCCAATACATGGTCACTCTCACCACTTGCGATGAGCGTTGGACAGCCTGACTTCGCTGCCAAACGAGCAGCACGAACTTTGGTCAACATACCACCACGACCAAACTTACCGCCACCGCCAGCCATATCAAATAAAGTTTCATCCATTGCGCGAACGGTATGGAACAATTTTGCATTGGGATTGGAGCGTGGGTCTGAATCAAACATGCCTTGCTGATCAGTCAAAATAATCAGTAAATCTGCATGCACTTGACCCGCAACCATAGCAGCAAGCGTGTCATTGTCACCAAAACGAATTTCGTCGGTGGATACCGTGTCATTTTCATTAATGACAGGAATTACCTTCCAATCAATTAGATTCTGCAAGGCATCACATGAGTTTAAGTAACGGCGACGATCTGCAAGGTCATCATGTGTTAACAAGACTTGTGCTGTTTGGATCGAATGTTTCTCTAATACACTTGACCAAGTATGGATTAAGCCCATTTGCCCAATGGCAGCACAAGCTTGTAGACTGGGTAGATCGGTGGGTCGATTCTCTAGCTTCATGCGAACCATCCCTTCAGCCACAGCACCAGAAGACACCAGAATAATCTCATGTCCGGCATTGTGTAGATCTGCAATTTGTTTCGCCCAATGCGAAATTGCATCCAAATCTAAACCTTGCCCATTTGCTGTGAGTAAAGATGATCCGATTTTAACAACGATACGTTTTAAAGCCTTGAGCTGACGTTGCCCATCTACCACTTCTATCATCTTATCCTCGGTCTTTCTTTTCTAAGCGGATACCCGAATATTTGGATATCTTTAGAAATTAGCGCACGTAGTACACTTCCATTTCGCCATCGTCACCATCGTCGTCTTCATCGTCATCACCCAAAATACCAGCAAGACGTTGTTGACGGCGCATTTCACGATAAGCTTCTTTTGCAGCAATCGTTTGTTCACGTGTTTCAGCTTCAAGCTGATCACGGAATGCTTTCATTTTCGCTGCATACTCTGGATCTTCTTCTTCCAACTCATGTTGTTGTTCGATTTGATCCATGAGGTAATACACAACTGGTTTTGTTCCCTCTTCAAGCAAGCCTGAAGTTTTGAATACAGGACCATCCCATTGTAATTCTTCAAGAATATGATTACACCATTCTTCTTGAGTATCATCATTTAATTGATCAAGTTTGTTTAAAACAAGCACAATCGGTAATTGAGCCAAAGTTGGCGAGAATTTTTTCAATTCTTCCATAATGGCTTTGGCATTGTATGCCGGGTCTGAACCATCAATCGGTTGCACATCAACAATATGCAAAAGAATACGCGTTCGCGCCAAATGTTTAAGGAAACGAATACCGAGACCAGCACCTTCAGCAGCGCCTTCAATCAGCCCAGGAATATCCGCCATTACAAATGAACGATGACGATCCGCATCAACCACACCTAAGTTGGGAACCATCGTGGTAAATGGGTAATCCGCTACTTTAGGTTTTGCTGCGGAAACAGCACGAATAAAGGTTGATTTACCTGCATTCGGCATCCCCAATAAACCGACATCAGCGAGAACTTTAAGCTCAAGGCGAATCTCACGATACTCACCTTTGATCCCATGTGTACATTTACGTGGAGAACGGTTGGTCGATGATTTAAAATGGGTATTGCCCAAACCACCATCACCACCGTGTGCAACTAAAACTTTTTGACCATCTTCAACAAGGTCACCAATAATATCGCCAGACTCTGTATCTACAATGGTGGTTCCCACAGGAACTTTCAGAACAACTGATTCACCACCACGACCAGCACAGTTTGCGCCAGCACCGTTTTTACCACGTTCAGCGCGAAATTTACGGGTATAACGATAATCGACTAAGGTACTGGTATCGTCGTCAGCTTGAATATATACGCTGCCACCACGACCACCATCCCCACCATCTGGACCACCAAATGGTACAAATTTTTCACGGCGAAAACTGGCTACGCCATTGCCACCGTCGCCAGCCTCTACGGTAATGACTGCTTCATCAACAAAGCGCATGCTGCCAATCCTCTAAAATCTTTAAAACCGCATATTCTGCCATATTTTGAAAAATTTCTCGAATAGTATTATTCAACTAAGCATGAATTTTGTTAAACATTTTTTATAATTCATCCAATAAAACTGCCTTTGCTGATATTTTGATTGTTTTTCAGTCAGATATTTTTTTATAATAGGCAAGCTAAAAAATGTCTATGTCTCACTAACAAAAAAACATAGTCGTAAATTTATAAATTTACTTTTTTTAAATCAATACTTTTTATTTTGATCAAATGTTTGATCTAAAGGATGCTCTATATTGTCTATTGTCCAAATCAGTGCTGCGCTTGGACCCGCAGAATGTGAACTTGCAGTTAAATACACTTTGCAAGAAATGCAAAAAGAAGCCCAAAAGCAAAAAATTCAATTCGAAGTGATAGAAAGTAATACTACTCCGCACGGCTATTCATCCGTGATCTGTAATATTAATGACAGCCACCAAAATTGGCTGAACTCTTGGTTAGGAACCATTCAATGGACGTTTCAAAGTCCAATTCGTCCACATCACAAACGTAAAAATTGGTTTGTTGGCATTAGCCAATTTCAAAGCCCTACGCAACTTCCTGCGGATGATACGATTATTTTCCAAGCCTGTCGGGCATCTGGTGCTGGCGGGCAACACGTCAACACCACTGACTCCGCTATTCATGCAACCCATACTGCCACAGGAATCAGCGTTAAAGTTATGTCTGAACGCAGTCAACATGCCAATAAGCGTTTAGCAAAAGAGTTAATTGCACTCAAATTACAACAACAGATGGAGAGCCAACAAGCCCATCAGAAACACGCTCAACATTTACAACACACGTTGATTGAGCGAGGTAATGCAGTAAAAAGCTTTAAAAGATAAAGCTGATATCACACATGTTGTCGTTAAATCTGAGTAGCGTGAATGCCTAACATTAGTTTGAATTTAAATTTTATAAGAAATGAAGGATGCTTCAACACAGACATTAAAAAAGGAAGCCTTAGCTTCCTTTAATACTTTCATTGAATACTTTTAAAAACTTAAGCATGTACTTCAGTTTTTTCCTCAAGCATCTTACGATCAACTTCTTCAGGATTGTTCAAAGCATCATTGAGTTTTTCAACATCAAGCTTACCCACCCATTTTGCAACAACGATGGTTGCCAAAGAGTTACCCACCAAGTTAGTCAATGCACGTGCTTCAGACATAAAACGGTCAATACCTAAAATCAAAGCCAGACCAGCAACAGGAATGTTACCAACCGCTGCCAAAGTTGCTGCCATCACAATAAAGCCTGAACCAGTTACACCTGCTGCACCTTTCGACGAAATCAACAAGACCGCAAGTAACGTAATCTCATGCCAAATATCCAGTTGAGTATTGGTTGCTTGTGCAATAAAGATTGCCGCCATAGTCAAATAAATAGAGGTACCATCAAGGTTAAATGAATAACCTGTTGGAATGACCAAGCCAACCACAGACTTTTCACAGCCAGCAATTTCAAGTTTTTTCAACATTCGAGGCAATACGGATTCAGAAGATGATGTACCCAATACAATCAATAACTCTTCACGAATCATACGGATCATTTTTAAAATACTAAATCCGCAGAAACGACTGATCGAACCTAAAATAATGAAAATGAACAACAAACAGGTGATATAGAAACAAAGAATTAGCTGTGCAAGTTGCGCTAAGCTACCAATGCCATACTTACCGATGGTAAATGCCATCGCACCAAAGGCACCGATTGGCGCAAGTTTCATAATCATATTCACGATGTTAAAGAACACATGCGAAATTTGATCAATCAATCTTAGAACAGGTTTACCTGCATCTCCTAACTTATGTAAAGCAAAGCCAAACAGTAATGCAAATAAAAGAACTTGTAGAATTTCGCCTTCAGCAAATGCACCGACAACCGTATTAGGAATAATGTGCATAAAGAAATCAACGGTGGATTGTGATGCACCCGATTCCACATATTTGCTGATACCAGAAGTATCCAATGTAGCAGGATCAATATTCATCCCTACACCAGGTTTAGCAATATTGATCACCACCAAACCGATGATTAAGGCAATCGTGGACACAATCTCAAAATACAACAGCGCAATACCACCCGTCTTACCGACCGATTTCATGCTTTCCATACCGGCAATACCACTGACCACGGTACAGAAAATCACAGGTGCGATAATCATTTTAATGAGCTTAATAAAAGCATCACCTAAGGGTTTAAGTTGCTCACCCAAACCTGGAATATTCTTTTCTACACCATTGATCAATTGTGTACCACTTGGGAAGTAGTGACCGACGATCACACCCAAAATAATGGCAACAATCACTTGAAAATAGAGTGATTTATACAGCGGTTTCTTAGCCATGATAATTACTTCTTTCTATATTTCTGTTCGAAGAAATATCCAATATTAATGCGACCATTTGCTGACACAGGCAAAAATTCTGATGAAAACATCAAGAAAATAGATTTTTAGAAAATAAAAATCCGTTCAGAAAACAGCCGTTTTCCAAAACAAAGACAACAAATGACGATGTTTAAGATTTACTCTGTATTGCCCATATGCAAATCAGAATAAATGTAGAACAGGAGATGAAAAATAAAACACTATTCAAGCTTATTTTAATTAATTTTTGAGCATCAATCTCTATGTAAATGTGAATTTTGGCTAACATCTGTCCATTTTTTGCTTAGACCTTAGTCTAATACCACTTAGATCTATACCCTTTCAATTCATTTATGGCATAGTGTACTGCACTGTTTCTTCGGCTTATGACTGCATCCATATGAATACCAAACGCAATCTTTATAAAGACTTTGAACATCCTTTTGCGCAGTTTGTGCGAATCATTGGTAAAGGAAAAAATGGTGCACGATCATTAACTTATGATGAAGCTTATCAAGCTTTTTCGATGATCTTAAAAAACGAAGTGCTTGATGTACAACTGGGTGCTTTCTTGATGCTACTTCGTGTTAAAGAAGAATCTGTAGATGAACTCACTGGCTTTGTCCAAGCGACCAAAGACCAATTGAACTTCCAAGCACTTTCTGTGGATTTAGACTGGTCATCTTATGCAGGGAAACGCAAACATTATCCATGGTTTTTGTTGGCAGCTCTGACACTGGCTAAACACGGTTATAAGATCGTCATGCACGGCGCTGCTGGGCATACCATGAATCGTGTTTATACCGAACAAGTTTTAGCGTATTTAGGATTTCCAATTTGCCAAAATGAAACTGAAGTCAAGCAACAGTTAGAAACTCAAAATTTTGCTTATTTGCCTTTGGATGTAATCTCGCCAATTTTAGCGGATTTGATCAATCTCAGAAATGTCATGGGATTACGCTCTCCAATACATACTCTTGCTCGCCTGATTAACCCGTTCAATGCCAAAGCCACCATGCAAGCTATTTTTCACCCTGCTTATCGTAGCTCGCATCAACAGGCAGCTTTTCAACTGGGTTATCAAAATAGCGCAGTGATTAAAGGTGAAGGTGGCGAGTTTGAGCGAAACCCTGACGCGAAAACGCTGATTTGTGGTATCCAAGATGGTGAACTCTATGAATATGAATTACCAAAATTAACGGATAATCGTAGTCCAATAGAAGAACAACTGGATCTGTCTGTGTTTAAAGCTGTTTGGGAAGGTCAACAAACACATGACTATGGCGAGATTGCCGTTACCGAAACGATGGGGATTGCTTTATATACCATGGGTATTGTAAATAACTACCCTGAATCCATGAGTAAAGCTCAACATCTTTGGAACACACGTTTCTAAATTGAAGTTTCTACTAAAGCGTGATGATCAATGATCACGCTTTTGTATAAAATAAAAATCAGACCAATAAGGATAACTTTTCCCTGAAGAATGAATATTGAGGAGTTGCAACTGATCACCGATTTGGATCACGTTTTTATTCTGTATATGTGGTCCAGATAAATATGCATCTTTTTGCTGACCAATCAGCTTTGAACAATATAAATGGTGCGTTTTTATTTTTTTTGAAGAGTCAGCTGTATAAGCATTATCAATTTTTATACCAATTAATAGCATCGGATAACCATCATTTTTAATTGATGTATATTGTGTGACTGGCGTTTGGAAATTTTGACTTGCAATCACAGTCACATCTAATAAGCATTGAATAGGACTTGCGCCACTTGTTCGTTCAGCGAATGAGCTGGTGGAAATTGCAGAGATGAAGATTAGACTGAGATGAACAAGCTTTATTGTTTTGAGCAGCTGTAGCACTTTAACCTCTATATTTTTAAGAATTTTTATCTTCCTGAATATCTTTGTCGCCTTTTTACATATTTCTGATTTTTAACATATAGACCGTTTTATACCATCATCATTGCAGCAGCTAAAATATTATTGTTTTTTTATTGAGTATTTGAACCATAAAGTAAGGCTACTTTATGGTTCAAAGGTTTTTTACACAGTTAGATAAAACGAATTGGTTTAAATTCTGGTTCAGGAACATGTGAGTCACATTCCTCACCCTCTTCTTTATGACCTTTATCAATATAACCCGTACGTTCTTTTTCAGGAACATTTTGATGTTCCCAAGCGATTACCGCTTGCATACAAGTTTGACGCTGCTCAGCAGTCAGTGCCACACCATTTGGCCATTTCCCAATTTCTACTGCTGTTTTTAATCGTTCAACGATATCAGCATCTAAAATAGAAAGCATCTGTTCAATATTCATGGTCAATCCCGCTGAAAAGAATCAAAATCTTGATTCCAACCAAGTTTAGTACGACAAGCCATATAGAAGTCATAACCTGGCGGATGTAAAAGTATTAGTTTGAATGGATGTTTGCGAATATGCAAACTATCGCCAACATTTAATGAAACACTGTGTTGTCCATCGGCACTCACCATCGGCAATACACGGTTTTCACGGATCAGTATCTTAATTTCACTCTGCCCACCCACAACGATTGGACGCGAAGACAAGGTATGTGGATGCATCGGAACCAAAGCAATCGCATCCATACTTGGATGGAGAATCGGTCCCCCACCCGATAATGCATATGCTGTCGAACCTGTGGGCGTAGATACAATTAAACCATCACTGTGCTGACGATAAACATATTGCCCATCAATATTCAGTTCGAAATCGATCATATGTACAGACTTACCTGAATGTAGCACCACATCATTCAATGCAATTGCATCATAAATCGTTTCATTTTTACTGCGAATTTCAATTTCAAGTAAGAAACGGCGATCAAGTTGAAATTCACCTTTTAAGACTTGGTCGAGCTTAAAAATCACTTCAGTTGGTTTAATATCCGTTAAAAAGCCCAGTCGACCACGGTTGACACCTAATACGGGAATATTATATTTCACCAATGCACGTGCTGCATGTAATAAGGAGCCATCGCCACCAACAACAATGACTAAATCTACAACCTCACCGAGTAAATTCTTACTGACAGTTTGAGTATTGGTATAGGGGACAAGTTCTGCTGTTGCGGTATCAAAAACCGGATGTAAACCTAAACTCAATAAATGATCGTGTATAAGGCAAAGCGTATCAACCACAGAAGATTTATCTGGTCTTCCAATCAAACCAATGTTACGAAAGGTCTTTGGTGAAATCTGCACAGGTGCTTTAGCTCCACTGAAATTCTGAGATATCATAGCACTTTCAGAATATGTTTATAAAATCATTCATCAACGAAAAATAACAAGAATACCCAAAAAGGCTTTAAATTTGTGTATTTCACAGATTTATTATTGCAAATTTAAGAAAAGCTTCGCATGATTAGCGAAAATAAATTGGGTTTTATTATCTGTATATGAAGAACGAACGTGGTATAGGCTTGATTGCACTGATTTTTTGTGTATTGGTCATTGCAGCATTTTTTGCATTTAGTATCTACTTAATTCGACTCGACAATGTTATTCGGGACAAGTTCGAAGGAAACCGCTGGGACATTCCTGCGAAAGTATTTGCGCGACCATTAGAAATATATGCAACTGCGCCTATTGCACAAACAGAATTTGAACAAGAGCTTAAACTGTTGGGTTATAAAAACAGTGACAGTTATACCAAGTCTGGAACATATATCAGCCAACCCAATTCTGTCTATGTTCATACACGAGGCTTCGACTTTGGCGACAGCGTTGACCCAGAACAAGTTTTACAAGTGACCTTTGCTGGAGATACTGTTTCTGATGTCAAAGCCACCAAGCCAACCAATACAGGAATTGCACGTTTAGAACCGATGTTGATTGGTGGAATCTATCCGCAACATAATGAAGACCGTGTACTGATTAAACTCAACAAGGTTCCAAAACCTTTGATCGAAGCATTAATTGCAACCGAAGATCGTAACTTTTATCGTCATCACGGGATATCTTTCCGTGGTACCGCACGTGCGCTGGTCAGTAACGTGACAGGCGGAAAGCGTCAAGGTGGTTCAACACTCACTCAACAATTGGTGAAGAACTTTTTCTTAACCCCTGAAAAAACATTGAAACGTAAAGTCAATGAAGCACTCATGTCTCTTTTATTGGAGCTTCATTATAGTAAAGATGAAATTCTTGAAGCCTATTTAAATGAAGTAAACTTGGGGCAAAGCGGGAATTATTCGGTCAATGGTTATGGTTTAGCTTCACAGTTCTATTTTGGATTACCACTCAGTGAACTAAATATTTCACAGCAGGCTTATTTAGTTGGTTTGGTACAAGGACCTACCCTATTTAATCCTTGGAAAAATCCTGAAGGGGCAAAAAAGCGTCGAGATATTGTCTTGAACAATATGTTGGTGATGGGCTACTTAGATCAAGCACAATATGAAAAAGAAATTTCGCGCCCATTGAATGTTGTACGTAAACCAACGCTAGGAACCGCGAAGTTCCCAGACTTTCTCGATATTGTACGTCGTCAACTTAAAACAGAATATCAAGAGTCTGACCTAACCAATCAAGGTTTGAGAATCTTCACAACACTCGATCCAATTGCGCAAACCAAAGTTCAAAATAGCTTTAGAGATACTGTGACTCGATTAGCCAATGCCAATCCATCACGTTTAAAAGACTTACAGGGTGCTGTTTTAGTCACGCGCCCTGAGAATGGTGAATTGATTGCTGCTGTAGGTTCTACACAAGACTTTACTGGTTTTAACCGTACAGTTGATGCCAAGCGTCAAGTAGGTTCTTTGCTCAAACCTGTGATCTATTTAAGCGCTTTGGAGTCAGGGCGATACAACTGGGCATCTCAAATCGAAGATGCGCCGATTAGTTTACCTGTCAATGGCAACCAATCGTGGACACCGAAAAACTATAGTGGTTCTGGTCATGGTTATGTTCCTTTAGCACAAGCACTTGCTAACTCATATAACCTGTCAGCTGTTCGTCTGGGTAATGAATTTGGTATCTCAACATTTAGCAATAATCTGACTAAATTTGGCGTGACCTCGAAAATCCCGAATTATCCATCGATTTTCCTCGGAGCAGTTGATATGTCACCGATGGAAGTGATGAGTATTTATGGCAACTTTGCAACGGGTGGATTTAAATATCCTACTAAAGCCATTCGTACTGTGGTTGATTCAAATGGTCGTCTTCTAGAGCGTTTCGGCTTAAATGTTCAGCAAACCATAGATCCTTCTGCCGCATTCTTATTGAACTATGGTTTACAGCAAGTCATGTCATCGGGTACAGGTAAAGCGGCTTACAATAGCTTACCAGCTGATCTTAAACTTGCAGGTAAATCAGGGACAACCAATGATACTCGTGATTCATGGTTCGCAGGATACTCGGGTAACAACTTAGCTGTCGTGTGGCTCGGATTAGACAATAATAAAATCACTGGGTTGACAGGTTCATCAGGCGCATTGCCTGTCTGGATTAATGTGATGAAACAGTTACGTCAAAAACCTGTGAATTTGCGTCAAACAGATGATATTGCATGGCAATGGATTGATTCACGTACTGGCGAATTGTCTGCACAAGGCTGTGAAGGTGCAATGTATATTCCACTATTACGTCATACTGTGCCAAATCGTGCGACTGAATGCGGTATGCCACATTACCAAGTGGACCCACAATACGTACCCGATACACAACAAAACGCTTCGCAAACACAGTCTGGTGATAGTATTGACAACTACATTCGTGAGAGTGAAGACAGTATGGAACAGGACTCAAGAGGTCGTATGATTTCAAGTGGGAGTTACAACAACTAAATCCTCTCACTTTGTAGGTAAAGATGGAATGGCTTTTTGAATAGGAATGAATGATGAATCGTAATGTGACCAAGACCACTTATCTAATAAGTTTAATGGGAATATTGGCTTTAGCTGGTTGTCAAACAACACCACAACACACCAAGCCACCAACAAAACCTGTCGAAAAGCCAGATACATCACAGCAAAAAAATAATGTTCCAACGCCTGATGGTGTAAAGATTACACCTTATGAGCGACCTGAAATCAAACGTGAAAAAGTCCCTACTGTCATCGTGCCTCAACAAAAAGCCCAAACTCAAAAATTTGAGGATGGGCAAAGTATTCCCGCCTTTAAGCAATTGATGCAACAAGCCCAAACTGCTTATCAAAAACAACAATGGGATGAAGCAGAACGCTTTGCCTTACATGCACAACGTTTAGCCCCACAATCCGCAGAAGTTTTTTCTTATTTGGCGAGAATCGCCCAACAAAAAAAGCAATATGCAAACGCTGAGTCCTTAGCACGCCGTGGCTTAAGTTATGCTCAAACAACTGCACAAAAGAAAGTGTTTTGGAATACGATTTTACAGTCAGCACAACAATTGAAAAATCAAAAGACTGTTGCAGAAGCATCTAAGCAACTGCAAAGCCTCTAAGTTCAAAGTTGAAAAGTGTAATGTGAGTTAGACGCAACTACAGCTTTAGCTCATTAAAAAAACAATGTTCTTAGCGGAGTCTTGCCTCAAACAGTTGGAGATGAGATTTCCGAGTATCGTATTTCACCAAAAATTTTATATAAGATTCAGGTTGAAAATAGAATAGATTTTGTTTTTTCACGAGCCAATTTCACCCCATATTGCTATTGTAGCTGGGAGCATGGTTGCCACCGTTGGTCAAGGGTGATATGGATATCCCCTTTGATCAACGAAAGATTTTTGTTACTTTTCATCTCTAAAAAGTCAGGCATCGACTACGCAAATCAATCAAAACTTTTATCAAAATATGAGGCTATGAAAATGCCTTATTTATACGATACAAACTCTCAATAATGATATGGATTGGTTTAACTTACTTTTGATGTTTGGTATGAGTTCAAGTTAAAACTGGCTAATCCCTGCAATACCATAAGCACCATAGTGTTGTGCAATGCTTAAATCAGTAGGGCTTAACCCTCCCAATGCGAATACAGGTAAATCACTGCTTTTGGCATATTGCGCAAACTGTTCCCATCCCAAAGTATGTGCATCTGGGTGTGTTGTAGTTGGTAGAACAGGGCTAAGAATCACCGCATCGAATCCCAAGCTGTGCGCACGTTGTAAAGACACCACATCATGACATGCTGCGATACAACGAACACCCAATGGCAATTGCCCTATTTGCAAATCCATCACCTGTTGTTGTTTATAATGCACAGCAGCCACAGCTTTCTGCAAAGATTCTGGCAATTGTGTCCAAATATCAACATTGATGATCAATCGTGATAGATCATGCGGGTTTAACTGCTGGACTTGTTCTACAGCTGATGTGAGTAATTCAGTGCGATAATAAAACAGAGGTTGTGCTGAAGCTTCATTCAGATTACTTTCATTCAGCGTATTAGCATTCACTACACTTTGTTTGTTTCGACATAATTCGCTCAAATCCTCAGAAATTTTAATGTGATGATTCCAAAATAAACGCTGAATGATCGAATGATTGGCTTTAGGGAAATTCAGCCCTAAAAGTTGATCACGGCTGTACCATGTCCATGGTTTTTGAATATCTGCTAAATATTGCTCATTCACAATGGCATGGAATAAGTGCAAAAATACTTCGACATCATCATATTCATGATGAATCACATCAAAAGCATGCCACTGCTGAATGTCAATCCCCACTTCTTCAAAAATTTCTCGACGACATGCTTCAACAGGTGTTTCCCCTGCTTCAATCTTCCCTCCTGGAAACTCATATTTATTGCCTTGATGTTGGTCAGCGTTGCGCCATCCTACAAGGACTTTCCCTCGAAACAGTAATAAAGCAATCGCCACATGAACACTGGGTTTAGACATAGAAATAGAGCCCTGAAGTTTTAATCAATTGTAAGCAAATATAGATTTTTTATAAATGATAAAAATTATCGTTGACAGATCTATTCGATAATGATTATCATTTAAATCACTTAGACAACACCCCACTCGGAGTCAGAATAATGAACGCACCATTTAGCTTATTTACACGTAACACTGAAGCTCACCAATCTCTTCCAATGTTACACTCAAACAACTTATTTGCATTAGGACGTGAAATTCGCATTATGCATGCTGGTGAAGAATATCGTTTACGCTTAACCCGTAATAATCGTCTAATTTTGACTAAATAACGATAAAAACAACTGATTTAAAACAAAAAACGTGGGAACAAGCAGTATGAATCAGCGCATACTGCTTTTTAAGTTTTGGCTGAACAATTTATAAAAGATCATGTAAATAGAATTATTTGATACACAACTCGATGAGCAAATAAAGTCATTTATCATTTCTCTATCACTACTCAATTTTATGGCTAATATTGTTGTCGTTTCTTTCTGAATCTAAGGTAAATATAAGCGAATTTTTAAGCCACCGTATTTGGAAGCACTAAAATCAATTTTTCCCTGATGCAGATCGATTACCGTTTTACAAATGGATAAGCCTAAACCTGAACCTTGTGTTTGAGTTCCTAAAGCACGAAAGAAACGCTCCCCTAAACGAGCAATAACCTCTTCTGAAACTCCCTCACCATCATTTTGAATTTCAAATAATTTCCAACCTTCAAAATGACCAAGATCAATATAAATATTGCCCTGCTGAGGTGTATATCGAATTGCATTATCAATTAAATTGCGGATGCAAATAAACATTAATTCTTCATTTACATCGACATTTGCATCTTCACTTTGAATATGAAGTTGGACTTGTTTCTCATCTATAAATGTCTCTAAGGCAGATAAAACACCATGAGTCATCTTTTCCAAACTGACCCAAGTTTTAGGTAAATCACTTTTATCTGTAGGATCTAATCTGGCGAGTAACAATAAATTTTCAAGTACTTGTGTACCTCGAAATACATCATTTTGGATTAGGCTTAATTGATGACGAATTTCAGGCACTTCAGCATATTTACGTTGTAGCAACTGTAAACGCATATGTATTGCTGATAATGGTGAACGCAGCTCATGTGATGCATCTGCGGTAAACCTTTGTTCTGCGACTAATGCCTGTTCCAGTCGAATAAACATCTGATTAAGCTGATTAACCATCGGTTGTAGTTCTTTAAATTCAGGTTGAGGCTGTTGAATCAAGCTTAAGTCATTTACATTTTTCTCAGCGATTTCTGTTGAAAGCGATTGAATTGATCTAAATTGTTTTTTGACTGAAAAATGTAAAATCAACCATTGGATCGCCCATAAACTCAGTAAAATTAAAAAATAGCTGATTAAGCTTTGCGACAGATCTTTAAAGCGCTCACTCAACGGTTGGATCACATAGACACTTAACCCTGAATCGGGATTTTTTGCATGATAGCTTCGCCAAAGTTGATGATTTGACCAAATAAAATCATAAGCACTGTCTTGATCAGTTATCTTGGCGTGACTGCTTATGTCTAACTTAAATTCTGGGGATTGAGTTAAAAGTTTATCTCCATTCATCAATTGATATTGAATATCAAATTCATCACTGAGCTCATCCAATTGAAAACCCGATGTAGTACTCAAATCTGAAATCAGCAGCATATCTGAAATTTCATCCATGATTTGATCTTGAACATCCATGTTGTGGTAAATAGACAATGCGATGAGTAATAGCAAAGCAAATAGACCCGCCACAATTGAACTCAACATGGATGTTTTAATCAATTTATGTTGTAGCGAGATGGCTTGGCTCATAGATACCCTATTGAAATCATTTAAAATAGATCAACACACTGCTTATTCTTGCGGTGTATTCATTCGATAACCTAATCCTCGTATGGTTTTTATCAAATGATTGCCAATCTTTTTTCGTAGCTGATAGATATAAACTTCAATCGCATTGCTTTCAATTTCATCCCCCCATGCATATAAAGAAGCTTCTAATTGTTCACGAGTCACAATATGTTCAGGCTTTTGCATCAGTTTATATAAAATTTGAAATTCTTTTGCTGTTAATGCAATGGCTTGTTGGTCTTGAAAAACTGTTTTTGCATGAGTGTCTAAAATCAAATTGGCATATTTGATTTCATGTAAATTTGTGGTTTGTGTTTGTCTAAGCTGAGCACGTATTCGTGCTGATAGTTCTTCAAGACTAAAAGGTTTGACCAGATAATCATTTGCACCTAAATCCAAACCTTGTACACGATCTTGAATAGTATCTCGTGCTGTTAGAAAAATTACTGGTGTGTCAGGATATTGCTTTTTTAATCGCTGCAAAATCTCATCTCCTGTCGCCTTTGGTAAACCTCGATCAAGCAAAATGCAATCATATTCATGCTGTTCTATGGCTAAAATGGCGTGATCACCTCGCTCAACCCAATCGACATTATATCCATCCATTTCCAACCAAGATTGGATACTTTCAGCTTGTGAGCGGTCATCTTCTGCAAGCAATATTCGCATTATCTACCCTCTTTCATCCATATCTAAAAATCATCACTATTGGGTTGATGGCAATATAATGACCACAAAGATGAGATGCCAATGCATCTCATCTTTGTCGCAAATTCAATTTTGAATCAAAAATAAGTGATTTTGAACGAAAGCATTAAAAATTCACTGCATCAACATCAATTTCGACTCGCTTGGTTGGCTTGTAGTCGATATCAACTTCACCGATTAAAGTAACTGTAGTATTTGGGGCAATCGGTTTACCTTGCCATAATTCATCATCAATATCGACCGTGATTGTTCCAGTGTTATCACGGAATTGATATTTTTCATCACCAATCGCTTTTACCACATTGCCACGTAACTGTACTTTTGTATCATCTTTTAGGGTTAATGCATTTTTCACAGTGGTTAAACTGGGTGTTAAAGCAGACTGATTCACTGCTGTATTTGCTGAAGCAAAAGAAGTTGCACCAATTAAGCTGATTGCAAGCAATGTTTTAGAAATTAGTTTCATCGTTGACCTCATCAATGTTGATCGTTTCAATAAAGCCATTAAAACAAATCAACATGAGGTGAATCTTAGGATGTCTTTATTTCCAATTTTTTGATGCAAAGCTAAGAATTAATTCAAAGGTACCACTCTTAACACTTCCTCTAAAGTCGTTACACCCTCTAAAACTTTACGCGCGCCTGCTATTCTTAAGGGTTCAATCCCTTCTTTCTTGGCTTGCATTCTAAGATCATCTAAGGTTGCATTGGCACTGATACGCTGTTTTGCCTCTAAGCTGATCGGCATAAACTCATAAATACCAACACGACCTTTATACCCCGTTTGACGACATTCTTCACAACCAACCGCTTTAAAAATAAAATCAGGTGTTTTGGTTTGATAACCAAATGTTAAATGTTTCCATTCTTGCTCATTGATAAAGGTTTCTTGTTTACAATGTGGACAGAGCTTTCGCACCAAACGTTGAGCAAGCACGCCCAGAATTGTTGCGGCAGTTAAGAATGGTTGTACACCTAAATCATGCAAACGGGTCAAACTTGATGGTGCATCATTGGTATGCAAAGTTGAAAGCACCAAATGACCAGTCAAAGCTGCTTGAATTGCCATATTTGCAGTGTCTTGGTCACGGATTTCCCCGACCATAATAATGTCTGGGTCTTGTCGCATCAACGCGCGAATACCATCTGCAAAACCTAATTCAATTCCTTGATTCACTTGCATCTGGTTAAAGCTCGGCTCCAACATTTCAATTGGATCTTCAATGGTACACACATTGACTTCTTCAGTAGCCAATTGTTTTAACGATGAATACAGTGTGGTTGTTTTACCCGAACCTGTGGGTCCAGTGACCAAAATGATCCCGTGACTGTGTTGAGTTAAACCCTGCCATTGTGCCAATAGATGTTCATCAAATCCCAATTGTTGAAAACTACGCACCAAAACTTCTGGGTCAAAAATACGCATCACCAACTTTTCACCAAATGCAGTGGGTAATGTTGAGAGGCGTAATTCAGTTTCTTGTCCTTTCGGGGTACGGGTTTTTAGACGACCATCTTGTGGTTTTCGCTTTTCTGCGACATTCATCCGCCCTAAGATTTTAATTCGTGAAATAACTGCGGTTAAGGTGTTGGCAGGCATGTTATAAATGGTATGTAAAACACCATCGATACGAAAACGAATTTTGCCCTTTTCCTTTCGTGGTTCCAAATGAATATCGCTGGCACCTTGCTCAAAGGCAAACTGTAAAACCCAATCTACCAATTTAACAATGTGTTGATCATTGGCATCTGGATTTTGCGTATCTCCCAATTGTAACAGTGCTTCTACGCCTTTATTTTCCTTATCATATGCACTCGATTTTTGTGAATTACTCACAGCTCTACTGACTTGGTAATACTCAGTAAGATAACGCTGTAATTGTTCTGGATTTAACACCACTTTTTCAATTTTTTTTGGGCTGAGGCTGCGTTCTAAATTATGAACCCAATCGGTCATAAAAGGCTGTGCCGTACCAATCAAAATTCGATCTGCATTGACTTCTACAGCCAAAATTTTATTTCTCAATGCAAACTCTTGAGACATGACACTGGTCAAAGACGTGACATCTGCTTTTAACGGATCAATGGTAAATAAATTCAATTGGGCCTTTTCAGCCAACCATTCAGTCAATACAGTTAGTGTCAGTCTTTTTACTGAGTCTTGAGCATCAACTAATTTAAAATTTGCGATCCACTGTAAGGGATGCCATTTTAATTGATCACGTTGCCGATGCGTCGTCTGTACCAATAATTTTTCACGTTCAGTAATTCGACCGTCTTTTAATAATTGTTCTAAACACCAAGCTGTATCGATTTCGAAATTAAATTGCATTGTTATATCCCCAAAACACAGTTTACTATAACAAAATTAACTTTTGTATTTGCTGAATTTTTTCAATTGACCGGTATATTATAGATAAGCCAAAAATAAGCTTTTGATTTAGGAATACTTTACGCTACATTGAAATTAGACAATCTATTCATGGTTCTAGGGGGAGCGCTATGAATTTAATTCCAACAATGTCATTCGATTTCAATTCTTATCATGATTTATTTACGATTATTGCGGCTGCTTTAGGTTGCGGTTTATTGATCGGATTAGAACGTGAACGCAGCAAACAACGTGAAAATCAACGTAGTTTTGCAGGTTTAAGATCATTTGCGATTTGTTCAATCTTTGGCGCTGTATGCTTTTTATTTGGTCCCTATTTTGGCATCGTGGGTGCACTAATCACAGGCGCAGTTGTAGCATACTCAATTAAAAATCAGACCGATGATCCTGGGGTTACGACTGAAATCGCCTTTATTCTGACCTACTTTATTGGTGGAATGTGTCTGTGGAATATACCATTTGCTGCAGGTTTATCTGTCATTTTGACAATCTTATTGATGACCAAACATTCTATGCATGGTATTGCAGGAAAATGGATCACCGAATCTGAATTTAGAGATGGAATCTTTCTGCTGGCATTATTACTGATTGCACTTCCTCTTACCCCGAATAAACCATTGTGGGGTTCAGTTCTTAATCCCTATGTAATTTTAAAGTTACTTACTTTAATTCTGGCTGTGCAAGCACTGGCACATATTGCCAAACGATTATTGTCCACAAAAAATGCTTTGCTTCTGTCTTCTCTAGCATCGGGCTTTGTATCCAGTACGGCAACGGTTGCCAGTTTAGGATTAGAAGTCTGTAACGGACGTGCTGATGCAAAAGCCAATGCTGGTGCTGCACTCATGTCATGTGTAGCGACACTATTGCAATTAATGATTATTGTCATTGGTGTAAGTATTTCTTGGTTTAAAGTGATTGTTTTACCCAGCCTCCTTGCAATCACCGTTTTGGTTATTTTTGCATTATGGCTCATGCGTAATACGCAACCGATCGAAGCGAACAAATCTACTGATAGCCGCATGTTTAGTCTTAAAGAGGCTGCGATTATTGCAGGGTCTTTAACCTTGATCCAAGCAGGTGTTTATGGTTTAAACTTGTTATTGGGTGATGCAGGGCTTATTGCAGGTACACTTCTTGCGTCACTTTTTGAAATTCATGGTGCATTAGCAACCATTGTCATTCAAGGTGAACCAAGTAACGCTGTGTTATCACTTGCATTCCTGTTAGGTTTAGCTGCACATGCAGTAGCGAAATCAATAAATGCTTTGATCAGTGGTGGTGGGCGCTACGCACTTGTTTTTGCTCCAATTCAAATTTTACACATGCTGATCTTTATTGTGATTTTTATATGGGGTCTTCAAAATTCGACTGCTTTTATAAATCCTTTTTAAAATAATGATTCAACATCAATAACTCGCCTTTCTCTTATAAAGTAAGTTATAACTTTAAATATCAATATAAATCATACATCATGGTCATGTTGATTCATCTAAAAACCTACACACTGAAATGATCGATTAAAAAAATGACACGACTAAAATTGATAAAAGACCGAGAAAATACTGGGCTTAAAATAAGTATTGAAAAAATAATAGGTTTCAATATCATGACAACGTGAACTTTTATACACATAAATTTTTAATATTTTATAATTTGGAATAATTCATGAAAATTAAATTACTTTCTTTTGCCATTATTTCTTCATTATTTTTGACTGCATGTGGAGGAGATTCAGATGCTGGGGATTATATCAGCAACAATGATTCGGAGTGGTTTAGCTATGAAACTGGCGGTTCGCTTGACGATGCTTATCTGTTTAACAAAGTAAAATTTAGCTTTAGAAATAAACAAATGTATATCGATGGTGAATATAAGGTAGATGGCTCAACCCAGTTCACTGCATCCGATCTTTTAAGCCAATATTTAGCATCTGATGGATTGTATGATGCAACTAAGAGTAAAACAGATTTGGGCTATCAAAATGCCACGCTTAAATCGAAATCAGCAACTGTTTGGACATTTACACCCTATTCAACACGTAACTACAAGCAATTGGAATTAACTGAAAAATTTGAAACTGTTAATCTAACGGGTAAATTAATTAGCCCATATATCAATGGTTTTGATCATTTTGCTGGTTCAAACAGTGCATTAAGCGATGCAATGGGACCATATCCTGCTTATTACGTCAAAAAGCTACAAGGCAAAACTTTTCCAACAGGTTCAACGTGTTTAAGATCAATATCTTCTTCAACCAATACTACTTTTGCTGATCTTTATTCTAATGATCCTATCATAGGTTATAACCCGTCAAAATATTTTCAAAATGGTTATATTCAAGCGAAACTGGGCAATTTTAGCTTAGATTTATCTCGTGATATTCAACCGAACAGACATATTGCTGCTGTCGCTAAAATTGGCTCAGACTATTATCAAGCCGCTTATTATACTGTTGGTGACTATGAAGTCCTGACAGATAAAATTCAGCAGTATGAGCAAGATTATCAAGATGCTGTGAACCAGTTTGGGAAATACAGTATCAATGCTCAAATACAACAAGCTTATCTCAATGGTTTAAAATCTGAATGTACTTTGTTTAATACCACAGCAAGCCAAGCAATTGATGCTGTAAAATAAAACAAAGTTGTAAAAGAATAGCCCTGATTAAACAATGATTTCGTCAGGGCTTAATTTTTACTTAATTTAAAAAAATCGAAACGTCTCATCATTAATTAACGATATTTTCCAAAAACTTTCCAGACTTGATTATCCGCCAAAGGATCGGCATAGCTGTCATTGCGTTGTTTACGTGGTTTTTCACGGGCATCAACCAACTCAAAATCTTGCTCAGTACCAAGCACCAACCCATTCACATAAAATCGAGTTCTGGTGTATTCGCTTTGCCCATGTTGAAAAATATAAGTACGCAAATCAATAAACTCACGATGCGCAACTAAGGCAGCCGTATCATCACTGTCCAGCCATTGGGTCATTTTACTGATTTGACTTGGCTCAAATTGCCCGCATTTTTCAATCAAAGCAGCAATACCACGAAAGGTTTTAGACTCTTTAGCACGAGTTTTATTGATACGAATTCGATCCACATGAAAGAAGAACAGGGGTAAGTTTAAATGACTCGGTAAATGAATCGCATCTAAAACCTCATCTTCCATAAAGGGTTGATAGAGTGCTTGTGCCCGTTCAATCAATCCAAGCCATTGTTTATAGTAATGCTCTACTTGTGTTTGTGGTGCATAATAAATTGGTAATCCTTCAACATGTGCAAGCTCCGTCGGCGGCCAAATATTTTGGCGTAATAATGCAATATCACTTTTTAAACTTTGTACAGCAATCGCATCTTGCATGACCTACTCCTGAAGTATTTATTATGCTTAGGCTATTTTGAGTATGCTATAGTTATCGCAATGAAACAAGCTTGTGAATAGGAAAGCTTATGTCTGAAAATAATGATTTTTTTGAAGAAACTGAACAAGTTGACTCAGATGAAAGTTTTTACGAACGTGCTGATGAGTTTATAGCACTTGCCAATCAATTCGCTGATGCTGATCATCAAGTCTCTCATCTCAGCGCAAATCCAGGCAGTGTCAGTGCCTCTTTTATGTATGCTAATGCTCGCTATAGTGTTTGGCATGCAGCTTGCTCTTATGAAAATGCACCAGACTTTAAAGCTGATCGACAAGTGATCCTAGACTATTACACCGAACAATTTAAATTGATGCTTGAAGACCATCTTGACGAGTATCAGGAAAATTTCGAAAGTTATTTTCCCCAATCTGATACGGATGAAGTAAAGCGTTTCGTTTGAACACTGGATTGCCTATAATAGCTCACCAATGAAATACCTAATGTGGAAAAACCATGTCTCAAAAAATCAACGCGACTGATATCACTGAAGAAGAAGCTTTAAATGCTGTTTTTTTTGAGCGTGCAGATGAGTTTATCAAACAAGCCAATGAATTCTGTCGCCCAGTCAAGGGAAAACAAGCAAAGCCTGAAGAGCTTCGTGGTCAAGTCAGTGCTGCGATGTTGTTTGCGACTGCTCGTTTTAACACTTGGGTTGCTGCCAATAATTTCAAAGATGGCAATGAAATGCGTGATGCAAAAGAACAAGTTATGTCTTATGTATTACAGCAATTTCAAATGATGCTTGAAGACAATTATGATGAATATTGTGAGCAATTTGAAAACTATCTACGTTTCCGAAAAGATGAAGATTTTCATACGCACAAACATGATCACGATGGACATGATCATCAGCATTGATGGTTTTAGTTGATCACTTGTTTCAGAAAAATATGACGCTAGCCTCTGTATATTAGAGGCTAAATCCTTCTTCTTGATAAAATTAATACGTCAAAATCGCTAATCATCTATATTTCTAATGCAATATTTACGAACAAATAATATTCATGTTTTATAAAAATATTGTATGGTATGTGCATAATAAATAACAATTTGGACGTTATATGCATACACTTAATTTTCCACTCATTGATCCACATATTCATCAGTGGGATCCGTATAGCACGCCTCATGCAGCTGCTTTTGCTGTGAAGCTTTTAGGTCAGCGCCCTTTTCTGTTAGATAAAATGGTTCGTTTGGTTAAACCCAAAGATTTGATTGAGACTGTTGGGTTGACCGAGCATATTACACGCCCTTATTTGCCACAGGATTATAAAAATGATCTACAGCACTATGCCGTTGAACAGGTTGTTCATATCGAAGCAAGTTGGGCAAAACATAAAGGTAAAGGTGTAGTTGGTGAAACAGAATTTATTGAGTCCTTACCATTTAATGAAGATACAGTGAAACTGGGTGGTATTGTTGCTACCGCTGACCCTTGTGATAGCAATTTTAAGAAAATTTTAAAACTACATCAAAAAGCATCTAAACGATTACGTGGTATACGGCGTATGGCTGCCTTCCATGAAGATAAAGGTGTGCATAATTGGACAGACACACCACACTTGTATACCCAAAAGAAATTTTTAAAAGGCTTTGAACAACTGGCTCAACATAACCTTAGTTTTGATGCATGGGTATATTCTCAGCAAATTGCAGATGTGATTGAACTTGCAAAAATTTTTCCTGAAACCTCCATCGTTTTAGATCATTTGGGAACACCAGCAGGATTATTTGGCAAGGTGGGTCAAAATACCGGATTGTCTAAAACAGCACGGGAAAACATCTTTTATCAATGGCAGGAAGATATTGCAGAATTATCTACTCTTCCAAATGTCTATACAAAAATGTCGGGGCTATTTATGCCTGTCCTCGGGCATCAATTTTATAAAAACAAACAATTGGCATCGAAACAGCAAATTATTGATCTTGTTGCCCCACTTATTCTGCATGCTATAGAAAGTTTTGGGACATATCGAGTCATGTTTGCTTCCAACTTTCCAATGGATCGAGTGAATACCAGCCTCGTCAATATCATTGATGCTTTTAGTGATATTGTGATGCAATATGATGAAAATGCACTTGAAAAAGTCTTTCATCATAATGCTAAACAATTCTATCGTTTATGATTGAACAGGATTAAAGTGGTATTTCCAAATGCCACTTTAATCTCATCATTCACTCAAGCATCAAGTTTCAATCAAATTGTGCAAGAAAGGCTTGAATGGCATGTCGAGCAATTTCAGCATCTTCAAATGATTTTACTCCTGATATACCTACCGCACCCACCACATGATCTTGATATAAAATCGGTTCTCCGCCCTCTAGCATACCTAAACCTGCATTCATGGATAAAAATCCGAATTGACCATTTTTGATCATGTTTTCATAAGCGCTAGAAGGTCTACGACTCAGTGCTGAGCATTTGGCTTTTTCTTGACAAAAATTTGCTGACATTGCAGATGCACCATCCATGCGCTTCATTGCCAATAAATTTCCAGTTTCATCGACAATAGCTATACTGACATTGAACTGATGTTCTACAGCGTATTGTTGTGCTTTGTTCAATAAAAATTCTGCATCAGATAGCGATAAATAATGTTTAGTTTGCATATTTTCGTCCATAATTATCGTATTTAAAATTTAAAAAACCCATAGTACAAAGGCTATGGGCTTTTATTCTAAATGAAGCTTTACGAAAAATGACTGCTCATTCTGCTCATTTATTACCGCAATCTACATGGGGTAAAATTGAGTTATCGCTTCATTTCAGCAAAGGTTTCTTTGGCAGCTTGAAGGGTAAAAGCAATATCCTCATCACTATGTGCAGCAGAGATAAATCCAGCTTCAAATGCCGAAGGTGCAAGATTTACACCTCGGTTTAACATACCGTGGAAAAATTTACGGAAAGCATCAATATCACATTTCAAAATATGATCAAAACTGCTAATTTCTGTTTGATCTGTAAAGTAAATTCCAAATAATCCCCCTGCTTGTTGGGTAAAGAATGGAATTCCTGCTTCATCAGCAGCAGCTTGCAAGCCTTGCAGTAATTTATCTAGTTTTGCTGTTAAATCCGTATAGAAGTTGGCTTGACGAAGTGTTTCAAACATTTTTACGCCCGCACGCATTGCCAATGGATTCCCCGACAAAGTACCTGCTTGATAAACACCACCTAAAGGTGCAATACATTCCATAATTTCACGTTTACCACCAAATGCACCTACAGGTAAACCAGCACCGATAATTTTACCCAAAGTGGTTAAGTCTGGTTTTACATTGTAATACGCCTGAGCACCACCAAGCGCAACACGGAAACCCGTCATAACTTCATCAATGATAAATACAGATTGATATTGATCACATTGTTCGCGGATAGTTTCTAAAAAGCCTTTTACGGGCTTAACCAGATTCATATTCCCTGCTACAGGTTCAACGATCACACCTGCGATTTCATGACCATACTTCGCAAAACACGCTTTAACTGCCTCAATATCGTTATACGGCAAAGTGACAGTATGCTTGGCAAAGTCAGCAGGTACTCCTTTTGAAGTTGGTTCACCCATGGTCAACATCCCCGAACCTGCTTTTACCAAAAGTGAGTCTGAATGTCCGTGATAGCAACCTTCGAATTTAACAATCATGTCACGTCCAGTATAGCCACGTGCTAATCGAATAGCGGTCATGGTCGCTTCTGTACCAGAATTGGTCATACGAACTAATTCAATGGATGGCATGATTTCACAAATTAAATCTGCAAGTGTGGTTTCATGAACAGTGGGTGCACCAAAACTTAAACCATCAACTGCTGCTTCTTGGACAGCTTGGATAATATCAGGGTGTGCATGCCCCAAAATCATCGGCCCCCAAGAACCAACGTAATCTACATAACGCTTACCATCGACATCATACAAATAAGCCCCTTTGGCCTTTTCGATGAATATTGGCGTACCACCGACGCCATTAAACGCACGTACGGGAGAGTTCACGCCCCCCGGAATATGTTTACTGGCTTGTTTAAACAATTGTTCTTGCTTGGCAGATAACGTCATGAGATTACTCGACTAAAAAAACAAATTACAAAGAGAAGCTTAAGCTTTGTGAGCAGTAAATAAATCTGCCCATTCTTGGGTACGTACAGTGACACCAGATAAAGTGCGTCCTAATATATCACTAATTACCGCACAAAGGTCGGCACCGGCTTCAATCACAGGTGCTGAATTTTCAACAGTCAAGCCACCAATCGCACAGATTGGTACATCAAATTTAGCTTTGGCTTGTTTTAAGGTATCGAGACCAATATTTCCAGCTTCTGGTTTAGTATCTGTCGCGTAGATTGCCCCAAAAGCAACATAGTTTGCACCATCTGCAATTGCTTGTTCGGCAAGTTCGATCGAATTGTTACAGCTTCGCCCTACGAGGACCCCTTTCGGTAAACGAGCTACCGCTTCAACGATTGAACCATCACCTTGACCTAAGTGTACACCCACACCATATTTAATCGCAGCGTCTAAATCGTCATTTATCACAAAAGGTACTTTGTATTGTGCGCACATGGATTTCATGTACTCAATTTCATAGTCCTGATCTTGTTTTGGCACTTTCTTGCGACGATATTGCAGAACAGCAACCTCATAGGTTGCCATTGCACCTTCTAATTTTGCTAATAAAAGTTCAATTGGATCATCATTGGTGATGAGATAAAGACCGCGCATAAGGAAACTATCATATTTAAAAATCCCTCTTATCCTAAACTGCTCAATTTCCAATTACAATTCAGGTTTTATGTAGAACTGATATTCATTAGCTCAATTACGATCCACATATTCCCTCTATTGTTTGATTTGCTTCTTGAATTGCATTAATTGATCCTTGTCTAACTTCTTTTATCCCAATCGTATTACTTCGACATTGCCTCGTGATATCTAATACTTTTAAATGTAATGTTTTAATTCTTTTTGCACCTTCACAGGCGCCTATATTATTCACATTACTACTCAGCTTTTGGATCAAAGGTTGAGTCATTCTTGTGAGATATTCATCGGTACAATTTTCATCCCCACCAAAATCTGATGCTGTGATACCATTTAATGAAGTATTTCTTTGTTGTGCTCCCAAAGCAGAATTTGTACTTTGATATTTATTCATTGCAACCGAGTTCTGTTTATTCACAAAGTCACTCAGAATATTTTGCACAACATTTAAGGTAGATGCTTTTTCATTATTTTTGCTTGCCGAAGCTATATTGTTGTGCATAAAGCCAGATGCATTAATTCTATTAGTATACCCCTGTAAAGAGTCTGCCATTTTATTTAAGCTAATCAAACTATCATTATAGTTTTGCTGAGCTGTATTTAAACTTGCCATAACATGATTATTAATTTGAGTAAGTTTTGAATCTCCTTCTTTTTGTGCATTATCCATTAAACGATCTAACTCATCATCATGATCATTTGTATTTTGAACATTATTGACTAAACTACCTGTATAAGCAGTACGCATACTACCAATACAACTTCCTCCTATTTTCTCAGGAATATCAGGAAATCTACAAATAATAAAGTCTACTCTTTCATCTTTTTGACCTGTAGAAAAAGTTGTTTGATTTGGAGCAAGTGTAATATAGCTTCCAGCAAAAATTTGCGATTTAGACAAAGTATATTTAAGATTTATTGTAAAATCACAAATATTCTTTAAGTTAAATTTTCCTTCCATTTTATGAATAACATTTAGACTTATACAGTCAGAATTTTGACTCGAATAATGTTGGTTTTCGTTCTTTTCAACGGCGTGTACAATGACATTCGTATTGATTCCAATCAATAAAGCCAAGATTCTTATTAAAATATTCATTAAAAATACTCCTTATAAATCAATTATTTTTGATAATAAATCGTATGCTCTTTATCGCCTGTTTGAACTTTGATAATGATCGAGTCACTTGTTTTTACATTTTCAAAGAAAACAACCCCATCAATAACTTTTTTTGGCTGAAGATTAACACCTTTCAATAGAGCTTCATTTAACTGGAAGGCTAAAGCGCTCATACGATCATCCGTGTTTTGTTGAGATGCCATATGATTTTGTGCTGTAAAATTCAATGAATCACTTGTATATTGCTGTGTTGACTGTGCCAAAGATGTATCTCCTGATGTTGCTCCAACAACACCCACAGCCATTGCCAAAGCTCCATTAAACAGACTCCATGCTGTATTCTTGGCTTTTTGGTGACCTTTAATTTGATCTAATCGTTCTGCTGTTAGTGGTCGAACAAGTTGATTATTTTTATATACTGTTATGTTGTTGGGTCCAAAAGCGATTGGTTTATCGCTCATATTGGCGACAATAATACGAATGGGTAATCCATATTTAGCAATACTTTGATAACTATTTGATGTTGTATCTAACTTACTTATACGCACAACAAAACCATCTTTTTTTGATTGAATAAAGCCATCATTGGTTAAAGTTTGTTCCGAACCTAATTTCGCTTTAGTAGGTACAGTTGAACATGCAGTAAGAATAATTGTGGTTAGTAAAATACCTATTAGTTGGTTTTTCATAATAATTTCCTTTTATTTCACAATAGATGAAGATGTACTTAAAATTATGTTCACTTGTTAAACATAAATCTATTCCATAAATAAGGAATAAAAAACCACTCTCAATGAGTGGTTTTGGTCCTATTATTTATTACATAAATCAACATCAGATTGGTAATTCACTTGAAGTTGTTTACTGACTTTAATCCAATCGATAGGATTCTGTAATGTATACGTTGTAGAATAGCTATAGAGATTACTCGCATCTATCGCATTAATATAAATCCCTTCAAAAGATTTATTTTGACAATTACTGATATTATTTTGAATGAAATTTATAAATGATGGCCAATTACTTTTTACATTGCTACAAGCCCTTGCCTTTTCAGTTGAACCAGAAACTAAACCATTTGGTTTTAAATATTCATAATGTGGTCCAAGTGCGGCATAATTTACTGCACATAATATATCTGAATTAAGCCCATTAGAGGGATTCGGATATAGGGCAATAGGTGCACGATATTCAATTGGATAGTAATGGTTATCAACCGTAACAGAACCTGTATTGTTGCCAGTTGATGAGGGATTAGCTGGTGTAGTTGGTTGTGTTACAACAGTACCATTCCCACTAAGTTCACCAAACATATTAATCATTTCAAAGTCATCAAAATCACCATTCTTTGGCAGTGAATTAATTTGCAATTGGATTTTGTCACCTGCCTTGAAGCTACTTAAAGAAAAACATTCTTTATATTGGCTGAAACTTCCATTTTCAGCACTATCAGGAAGGATTTTAACGATATAAGTACCGGGTTGACCATTATTTGACAATGAAATCGGATCATTACTTCCATCTTTTATACTATTAAAGCCCCTGCCCATAAATGAAATACAAATATTGTCATATTTTGATTTTAATAGATCTGAATATATAAAATGGTCAATCCAAACCTTTCCTTGAGCCTTGATCTGTAATTGAGAGTTTACAGAACCTGTAAACTGATTATCGCCTAAATGAATAATATCTAAGCCATTAAAAAATATAATATCTGTCTCTTGCAACTTCTTTAATGTTGGATTAGAGGTTTTGGTATCAACTCCCAAATGATTATTTGTATAACTAAACAAAACTGTAACAGGCTTATAGTGATCAGCCTTTATTATTCCTGCAAAAAATTGCGGATAATCATAATCCTGTGGTGTCTTTAACCTATAGTTTCCATTATTATCTGTTTTTACAGAGTATTTTACATCATTAAGCTTGACTGATACTTCAGCACCAGCAATCGGATTACCAGCATCATCTATAACTTTGCCACTTGTACTCCAGACAGCTCCATCTATATTTTGATTTCCTTCGCCACCACCGCCGCACCCAGCTAAAACTGAAATAGTGATCATTAGAAATATCACTTTTTTATATCGTTTCATCTTGAATCCCTTTTATTCAAAAATAATAAAAAGTATTCGCTTTATTTTTTATCCAATCCATTCCTCAAATAAGGAATAATCTCATGCTTTTTCATGATATTTAGGCATATTCAGCAATAATTTCATCAACTCAGACTGACGGTTGGTATCGGTCTTTTTAAAAATAGATTGTAATTGTTTTCTTACCGTATCAATATTTACATGATTTTTTTGAGCAATTTCTTTAAGAAGAAAACCATCTAAAAGCGATAAGGCAACTTTTGACTCGGCTGGGGTTAAATTAAATGCAGCACTCAATAAATGTGCGTCAATATTTGGTGCGTAAGTTGGTGAATAAAGCGTCAACATAATAGATGGTCGTATACCAAATGCTTTCAGCTCTTGATCTGTAATTAACAGTGTTGCAAAAATATAGAAGACTTCACCCATTTGATCTACAATCTTTATACAGTCATCTTCAAAAAAACTTTGATTCAAATCATTTTGTTTTTTAAATGCAATTTCTATTTCTTTTAGACTGCTCTTAAGCACTTGCATATAAGGCATTGGTAGTTTTAAATAATTTTTTTCAATTTGAATTATATTGTTTGTTTCTAATATGCACTTCGCCGCTTTGTTCTGATGTACAACTTGCCCCGATAAATTCAAAATCACAATAGGTTGCGCTAATTTATCGATCAATGTATACCCCATGATCGCTTTGTTTGAAAACTCATATATACTGCGTTGAATCTCGACTACCCGTTTTAAATGAATCAGTAATTTATCTAAAAATCCCAATTCATCCTGAGTTAACGGTTGTCTTTGTTCCGATGTTTGCACAGCAATTAACATACATAATTTTTCATCCAGTATAATTTCGTGCGCAGCTGTGTAACGCATATTATAGGGAAGTAATATATTTTGATATAAATTTGAATTTTCTACAAAGTCACCAGATATATCATGATGACACTGATACCAACCTTTGCGCTGAGGATTAAATACGCCACTCCAGCGTGGGTCATCATTCACAGGATAATGTAAATATGAAACTTCTGCATAAGCTGTATCACTTTCATTCACAAACCGATTTATAGCACGACTAAAGGAATAGGCTTGGAATTCTAAATCTAAAGATAATATGTGTACTGTTGAACAGTCTAAAACCTGTGCCAATTTTTCACAGAATACCCCCCAACCATCAACGTTGAGTGGAATTTTATAGATTAAATCTACCAGCCCATCATGATATTGATCTAAATTGTGCATTTTTTAAAATTCATTGATTATTATTTTGTATATCATAAATCATATAAATTACTTTTTTAGTAGAAAATAGTCATAGAAAAACATACTATTTCCATTTATAACGATTGATATAATTTCAAAAAAAGATTATTCATGTAAATAAAATCTTAAATCACGACCAATAATATAATTATTATGATTCGTTTATTAACAACTTATTTAATTGATAAGTAAAGTATACTGTTATTGAAGAAATAGAGAAAATTTCTACTTCTTCGATATTAACATTTAAAATCAACTGTCAATTTTATCAAAACGGCGATCTTTCAAACTTAGATTGCCTCGTAAAATATCGGAGAGCATACGCCAATCTGAAATAAAGCTATATAAAGGTTGCTTAAAGCTGGCAGGCTTATTTTTTTCGAAAACGAAATGTCCCACCCAAGCACAGGCATAACCTGAAACTAATCCATATAGCACGTATTTGGCTTTACGTTGGCGAATGGCTTGAGTAAAGAAATAAATACCAATGCTACTTCCCGCTGCATGTAAACGGCGACTCATAATGTTGCGGTGTTCTGTTAGATAAAAACGATAAAACTCTGAATAGTTTTTAATTGGAAGTTCAAATTTAGGGTATTGCTCTAATTCCGATTTAGGCTCTACTTGGGCATTCATGTTCAATCATCCTGTTTTATTTTTAGTCAGCTTAGTTTATTTTATGCTGCATTAAAAGCCAAATTAAATATAGTGTGTTAATTGTGCATTCTTGTGGAAAGGATACGTTCCATCAGCATTTTACCAGCAATTTTGCGTTACAATGTCGAATTAAACATGAAGAAAAAGTTAAGTCTTCAATCAACACGATCATTTTTAGGATTTTCACATGCTTGAAGTTGAATTAAAGTTTCAAATTTCCGAAGCTCGTCGCAATGCAATACTCAAAGCAATAGACCCTAAAAAATCTGAGATCATTCACCTACAAGCAAAATACTACGATACCCCTGATCGTCAACTTTCTCAACAAGGCGCTGCACTTCGCCAACGTTTAGAAGGCACACGCTGGATACAGACTTTAAAAGCGGCAACCAAAAATCATTTAGAACGCTTTGAAGACAATATTGATTTAGGCGAGCAAACAGAAACACCAAGTTTAGATCTCAAAATTTACGAAAATAAGCCTGAAGCACTCGCCATACTTAAAAATGCTTTAGGTGATAAAATCCAAGACGTACAATTACAGTTCGAAACTGATATTCAGCGCACCACCCGAGTAATCACTTTTGAAGATGCTGAAATTGAAATCAGTTTAGATATTGGTGAAGTCAGAACTGAAACAGCAAAGCAAGACATTCATGAAGTTGAATTTGAATTAAAAAGCGGTTCAATTCAATCACTTTTAGCTTTTAGCTTTGAATGGGTTAAAAAATACCAACTTTGGTTAGATGTCCGCAGTAAAGCTGAATTTGGAAACCTGTTGCTGCTTGGTCACAAAGTTAGTTCCGCAACACTTGCAAAAGAGCCTCATTTAAATAAGAAAGACACTGCTGATAAAAACTTACGTGGGCTGATTGCCAATCAACTACAACATTTATTACCTAATATTGCCGCAATTTCCGCACAAGTCGCTGAACCAGAACATATTCTTCAAGCTCAAACTGCCCTCCACCACCTCCATTTAACTTTATCGTTATTTAAAGATTGGACAGACAGCAAAACAGAAAAATGGGCACACCAACTTTCCGCTTTTGAGAGCCATTTCAAAAATTTACAACATTTTGAACATATGCAACGCACGTTGGGGGCTTTACTACAAAACCCAAAAACGGCTGAGAGCCTAGATAAAGACATTTTATATGCCAATGAAAAGTTAATTAATCTCGTCAAATCTACTCAAAATGTTCAACACTACCTAGAATTATTAATGTTTAGTTTGGGGCAATCAGAAAAGTCCCAAGCACATGATTTGAAATGGTTTGCACAAAATACTCTGCAACATCAGTACAAACAGCTCCAAGAGAGTTTGAATGGTGCTGATCTTTCGGATCTAGAAAGTCTTGAAGCTTTGGCACAGCATTTAAATGAACTGAAGTTTAGTTTTCCAATTTTAACCCAGATCTATGATGTTAAAAATTTGCAGAAATACGGTAAATCTTTGAATGATGCTCAACAAGCCTGTGAGCAATATCAAGTATTGGCATCCTCCTCTTCTTATTTACAACAAACTGACTTAGACGCAAGCGATTGGTTTGCTTTAGGATGGCTGACTGCCAAGCAAGAGGTATATGCTGAAAAATTACTCGAAGCCACGGAGCAGTTCTTAGTCAGCCGTAAATTCTTAAAATAACAACTGTAAAGAGATGATTTTTATTTTAAAATCATCTCTTTACATATTTCAACCAAGAATAAAACACAGTATAAATCTTCGACTGAGCATTTGATTTGTAATCATTTTTTAAAAATTCTCAAAAATACGATTGATCAGATTAGAATCATTTTGATACTAGCGAAAATGAGAAGATTAAGATGTTTGAAATCGAATTAAAATTCCAGATTCCGCAAGAAAAGCAAGATGCCCTCATTAAAGCATTTCAAAGAAAAAATGATCGCAGCTTACATCTACAAGCAAAGTATTACGACACTCCATCTTTTACATTATCAGAACATTCTATTTCGCTTCGTCAACGGCTTGAAAATGATCAATGGGTGCAAACTCTGAAACTTCCAACGGAACAAAAGCTTAAACGTGCTGAGTTTGAACATGTTTTAGCAACAGATGAAACTGAGTTAGATCTTGAAGTTTATTTAAAAAATAAACAGATTGATAAAAGTATTCAAACATTATTAGAACAAAATAAAAGTTTGCTTGAAATTCAGTTTCAAACAGACATTGAAAGAAGATTAAGCGTTTTCCATTTTCAAAATAGTCAAATTGAAGTCAGTTATGACCAAGGACAAATTTTTACCCAAGACGATCGTTTAACTTTGCATGAACTTGAATTTGAACTTAAACAAGGCACAGTACAAGATCTGATTTCTTTTATATTGCCCCGTGTGAAACGCTATGGCTTGTGGTTGGATGTCAGAAGCAAAGCACAACAAGGTTTTCAATTGGCACAAAGCATCCAAGACAATCCTGTAGAATTTCAAACATCTTTACAGCTAGATGCAAAAGACACAGCTGAAATAGTGTTAAAAAAGATGTTCAATAACTGCCTTAATCATTTGCTTCCCAACAGCACGGCGATTGCTTCGGGTAACTTTAACTCCAATCATGTCCATCAGGCACGTGTCGCTATCCGCCGTTTACGTAGTGCAATTAAAACCTTTTCTGGTTGGTCTTTGCATATTGACCCAACCTGGCAAACGCAATTAACAGAATTGTTTAGACAGCTTGGTTCAACACGAGATTTAGATGTGATTCGTGAAGAACTCTTACCTCAGCTAGAAGCGGTAGGTGCTCCAAAATTTAAGTTGCCTGAATCAGAAACTACAGATAGACAGAAATTAACTAAACTATTTAGGTCATTTAATTTTAACTATTTAATTCTTTCATTGATTCAATTCATCGAACAAGATTCAACTGAAAAAACAAAAACCTCAGCACACAAATTAGCATTAAAGAAAATCAGTAAATTACATCAAAAAATTCAATTAGACGCTCAAAACTACTTAAACCTAAACATAGAAGCACGACACAAAACTCGTAAAAATTTAAAGCGTTTGCGCTATAGCCTAGAATTTGTTTTATCCTTATGTGATAAAAAAGCTGTAAAAAAATACTTAAAATCAATAAAACCAGCTCAAGAGAGTTTAGGTCTATACAATGATTTTATTGTAGCAGAAGAGCTTTTAACAAAGCTGGTCAATACACAACCACAAGTTTGGTTTGCTTTGGGATGGATCGCAGCAGAAAAACAACGTGTTTTACAGCAATCTCAGCAAGACTTACTCGACTTTGCTCAAATAAGTACATTGCAGTAAGGCACTCCCAGTAAAGCCAAATACTCAATGAGTGCTAGCATAAATTGAGAAATTCCTTTTTGAAGAGTAATACCTTAAAAACTCTCATCATTTTTTGCTCTATTCATAGTGTTTAAGTCTGCTCATAGAGCATGATTTCTTGGATAACAATTGCTTCATCACTACAGCTAAATTTAATATTCGTCTGTCCAAAACGCATCCCATAAATTCTTTGCGCATCGTCTTGATAGGCTGGACGTGGATCCAATGCCAATACTGACTCAAGTTCAGCAATATATTGCTGATCAATTTTTGCCTGTTGTAATAAACCTGTTCTAGATTGACATGCATGTTCTGACCAACGTACTTGTTTAACAATAGGTCGATCTTGTGCATAACCGCTTTGCGCATCCAACACAGCGTCAGAATACTGGATATAAGGTTTGATATCTAAAATGGGTGTACCATTTAATAAGTCACTTCCTGTCACATAAACACGCACAGTATTGCCCACTTTTTTGACCTGTTTAAGTTGAACAACCGACAATCCAACAGGTGCTGGACGATACATACTGCGTGTAGCAAATATCCCTATTTTCTTATTGCCACCTAATCGTGGCGGACGGACTTGGGGTCGAAATTTATCCTGTTGTTGCTGATTTTTATTGTCATGAAACTGCCAGATCAGCCATAAATGACTAAATGCTTCAATTCCTTCAAATGCCTCCATAACATTATAAGGGGCGAGCATTTCAATAAAAGATTCGACCTGAACCAAATTCGGTTGCCGAGGAATCCCAAATTTTTCCACATAAGGTGAACGCATAATACCAATAATTGGAAGACTCAACTCCGTCATAATCATTTTTTCTGATAAGCTCAATTAAATATATTCAGTTTATCGAGAATGATTTTAGATTAGAATAGCAAGCTGTTCTAATTTGATAATTTATTGAGACCTTTAATGGCTGCTTTCAACGTCGAAAAGATTACTCACGTACACCACTGGAATGACACTTTATTCAGTTTTAAGACCACACGTGATACTGCATTACGTTTTAAAAATGGTCAATTTGTGATGATTGGTCTTGAAGTCAATGGTAAGCCTTTAATGCGCGCATATTCGATTGCTAGCGCTAACTACGAAGAAGAATTAGAGTTTTTCTCAATCAAAGTACCTGATGGTCCTTTGACGTCTATTTTACAAAAAGTAAAAGTTGGCGATGAAATCTTGGTTTCGAAAAAACCGACTGGAACTTTAGTCCTTGACGATTTAAATCCAGGTAAGAATCTTTACCTTCTTTCTTCTGGGACTGGACTTGCACCATTCTTATCAACCATTCGTGACCCTGAAACTTACGAACGCTTTGAAAAAGTGATTGTTGTCCACGGAACACGTTTTATTTCTGAATTGGCATATCAAGATCTTATTCTCAATGAACTTCCAAACAATGAGTTCTTTGAAGAATTAGGCATCAAAGATAAATTGGTTTACTACCCAACAGTAACGCGTGAAGACTTTCATACACAAGGTCGTGTAACGACTGCAATTGAAACGGGCGCTTTATTTGAAAAAATCGGTTTACCACGTTTTAATCCAGAAACTGACCGTGCAATGTTATGCGGTAGCCCAGCATTTCTTGATGATGTTGTGGCACTATTGGATCAACATGGTCTTAAAGAATCACCAAAAATGGGTGTATTGGGCGACTACGTGATCGAACGTGCATTTGTTGAAAAATAAGTTTTAATCGTTAAAGATTAAAATGATAAACCGAGGTCAATGCCTCGGTTTTTTAATGATTAATGAATATAAATCAATACAGCTTGATTTCTGAGTGCCGCTTCTTGATAGAATTGTTTTAAGTCTTGAAAATACGGCAAAATATACTGTAACCCTTCCTCACTGTCTTCATCCCACATATTTGGATAAATATCAGCTTGGTCCAATGCTTCAATATCATATTGCTTTGAAAACTGATGATCACTGACCTGCTCTACTGCGTTCGCAACTTGCTTCACTTGCTCCGCTGTTAAATATCTGGCTGGACCGATTCCTAAATCCTCACCAATCTCTTTACCACCGAAAAACACCATTGCTAAAGGACCTTGTCCTCCATAAGCATCACCATTTAAGATAAAATGAATGGCATGCCATGTCTTATCCAAATCCAAAGTTTGTGATTGTTGATCTTTTTGATCACCATAAACATAAGCTTCAAGTAAATTTGGTGACTGAATAAAATCTTCTAATTGTTGCGTTGAAATACTCAATAAATTGCCGATCATTGACATTGTTTTCACTCTTTTTTCACTCTTTTTTCATTATTCTTCGAATTTATAAATCAAAAAACCATATATGTATAGGGTCTGCTCACAGACCCTATACTTTACTCAAACTAATTTTTAATTTAGGCGATCAATTTATACCTTTCTGAGCTTGCCCATATTGATCAGCCATGACTTCAACCAATTGCTCTGGTTTAATATATTTTTTAATCGCAGCATCAACATCAGCCTTAGTCAGCTTGGCAAATTCTTGATCACGTAAACCACGACTATCCATTTTTTTATTGCGTTCAAGTTGGCTGTTAAGCATACGATGAATGATCCGCTCATCTTCCAATGAGGTTACACGCTGCTTCATAATATTGGCTTTTGCCGCTTCCAACTCTTGACTAGTCACGCCAGTAGTGAGTAAATCCTGCAATACCTTACGAACCACTTGTGATACTTCAGCAGATTTTCCTGCGGTGTAATTGGCTTCGATCGATAAAGCTCCAGCATCATTGAAAGAATCTAAGTTAAGTTGACTGCCAAAACCGTAAACCAAGGCATTCTTCTCACGCAATTCCTGTCCTAAACGAGAAGATAACTGGGAATCGCCAAGAATATAACTAAACACAATTAATGCGGCTGCATCTTTATTGTCTACACCTACAGGTAAAGTCTGTAATGCCTGATAACTACCAAATTCACGTTGTTCTGACAGTGCATGCACTTTTTGTGCTTTGTAAGTATTAAATTCAGTCGATAAGCGTTGGTATGGTTGTTTACCCGTCCAATTTCCAAACTGTTGATTAAGTAACTTTTGCATAGCTTTGGCATCATATTGTCCTGTCACAGAAATGAAGCCGTGATCCATTGCAAAATACTTTTTATACAGGTCAATCACCTGTTGATTGGTCGCTGCCTGAATCTGCTGTTTTGCCAATTCAGGTTCAAAATGATAACGCAAATCTCCTGGTTGATAGGTTTCCAATAGACGCGCTATTGTTAAAGAGGAAACCGTTTCTGGCTCAGTATAGGGACGGTCTAAACTCGAAAGACTCTGTAATTTAATCAGATCAAATTGTGATTGTTCAAATTTAGGATTTTTCATTACAGAAACAATATATTTGAAGAAATCTTCAAATTTTTCTTTTTTCGCTGAAATTTGAATGGTTATCCCATTATCAATGGCCGCTGCAGTTGCATCACCGCCTGCCTCAATGGTTTTATCTGCAATATTCTGTAAGCTATATTGCTCGGATGCGCGTAACAATAAATAAGCCATAAAATCTAAAATTTGCGATTTATTTTTTAAAGCCTCTGCTGTACCAAAATTCACCTCAATGGTCGCATAGGTTTTATCATCACGTGTCGAGGTTGGGAATAAAGCATATTGCATTCCATTCTTCAATGTTCCGCGTTGAATCTTTTTCTCTGTCGCCTCTAAGTACTGTTTTGACTGTTGAACATACTGGGCAACTTCAGCTTGGTAAACACTGACATCTTTCAATGGTTCAACTGCTGCTGCCTGCTGATCAAGTGTTTTCAGTTTTTCAGTTGCTTGTTTTTGTTCTAAAGCTTTTTTCTGATCTTCTGGTGTAGGTTGAATATCGCCATGGAAACGATGTTGTTGGGTGAAGAACGACTTTAAAGTTGAATTGGTTTCATTCACTGTCAAATTTTGAATGCGTTGTTGATCTTTAAAATATTGCGCCCAATCACCATGAGAAGTCACCACATAGTCACTTAACATGCCTCCTACAGCAGTTGCACTGCTCATTAGGTTATCGTGTGCATTCTGAATTAAGTTTTTAACGCGTTTTAATTCGACATCATTAAAGCTTGGGTTCTGCTCCACACCAGAAATCAAGGATTGATCAATTTTTTTAGCGTCATGATTCGGTGCATAAATTGCCCCCATAAACACCAAATTAAAATCATCATCTAACCATGTTGTTGACTGAACATTGGTCGCAATACCTGTTTCGACCATACTTGAGTAGAGATGACCGCTCGGTTGCAAAGTATAGAGATAAGGAGCAAGTGCGAGTGCTGGTTGAATTTTCTCATTCTTACCATTCATATAAATATTGAATTTGGCAAGATCGCTGCCTTTTTTCACAGTGAAATCACGATTTTTAATTTTTGCAGAATCTAATAATGGCACTTGAGCTTGTTGCGGGGTTTGACGTGCAGAAATCGGGCTGAAATTTTTATCAATCGCTTTTAAAACTTCTGCCTTATCAAATTTACCTGAAATCACCATGACCGCATTATTCGGTGCATACCAATCTTTATAGAATTTATTTAACTCACTCATTTTAATCGATTGCAGTTCAGATAAGTCACCAATAGGTAAACGTCCTAAAGATTGATTACCATAAGCTGCTTTCCACATCTGATCCATTAATACAGCAAAAGGCTGATCCATGCGCACTTCACGTTCACGCATGACAATATTAATTTCAGATGGAACAAATTTTTCTTGGAGTACCAATTTATCCATACGCTGTGATTCTAAGTAGATCACTTCATTTAAGATATTTTGGTCTGGGCGAACAATATTGGTATATTTGGTTGAGTAATAATCTGTGCTGGCATTGGTCATCAACGTGTATTGATCTAAACGGCGTTGAAACTCTTCACCTTTCACATCTTGCGTGCCTTTAAAAGCCAAATGCTCAAGTAAATGAGCCAAACCACCTTTACCCTGTGGATCATTTAAAGAACCCGTTAAATATACGGTGTTCATAAACACTTTATTTTCTTTGTCGTTTGGCGCAAGTAAAACCCGAAAGCCATTCTCTAGCTTATATTCTTCAATATTATGATCAGATTTAACCAGAACAGTTTGAGCCAATGTCGACGCACTGAAACCAAGAATACAGAGAGAGAATGTGAGTTTTTTCAACCGCATAAGCATAAAAGAATCCAGAATTTTTTAAATTTTAAACATTTATAAGTGAGACATCTTAAAAAATTCTGAACATAATTTATAGTTAAGTTTTGAAAAAATAGCCGTTTATTTCAACGGCTTTTGTAAGCATTTCTGAATAAATATAGTCAAACCGCCTGATTATTCATACAAGTGATTTGGATGATTCATTTATTTTGTACTTTTGAATCATAAACAGTTTTGCTATCACGAGGCGACATGGATGTCGCCATGTTGAGCGGGGGTATTAGGATGTACCCCTCGCTCAACGGAAGATTTTTGTTACTTTTCATCTCTGAAAAGTAAAGTATCGCCTACGCAAAACAATTTAAACTCTAGAGCTAAAGCGTGGCAGTGCAAGCTTTATATCATCAAACAATATATTGATCGCTTTAATTTTATTGATCAAGAGAAATGATATTCAACTGGATGAATTTTTCAACAGATTGACTATACAATTCAGTCTATTTAAATCACGATCTCAGCTTGCATGTAAAGCTGGGCATAACCAGAAATTTTAATACGATTATCTGCTTGAAGAGTGCAAAATAATGTTCCACCACGCTCAGAAGCCTGATAACCAATTAACTGATTTTTTGCTAATTTTTCAGCCCATAATGGCGCTAAACCCGTATGCATAGACCCTGTCACAGGATCTTCATTGATTCCTTTGTGTGGAGCGAAATAGCGAGCAACATAATCATATTGATCAGAAGCGGCAGTGATGGTCACATCAAAACCACCCGAACTTGCGGTCAATGCTGTACTCACACTGTATTCCTCTGCAATACGTGTAATGTTGACCAAATTTGCTTGAGCATCAATCACATCTTGTGCCGAATCACAGACCAAAATATAAGCCTGAGCATTTAAATAAACTTCTTTAAAAGGCTTATCAATCACATGATTCAGTAATTCAGGATATTCCGTAACTTTTTGCGGTCTGCGTATTGGAAAGTTCATTTGAATCTTACCATCATCGGCTTGTTGAATGGTAAAAATACCTAAGTCTTTCACATGAAAACGAATTGTTTTGGCTGACGTATAGTCTTTAAATAAAACAAATGCTGATGCTAATGTTGCATGTCCACAAAAGTCCACTTCAACTTTTGGCGTAAACCAACGAATCTGATAATTTTCATCGTCGATTCTTTTTACAAATGCCGTTTCTGCCAAATTATTTTCTAAGGCAATATTCTGCATCAAGGCATGATCAAGCCATTCGTCTAAAACTAAAACTGCCGCAGGATTTCCTTTAAATAATTGTTGTGTAAAAGCATCAACTTGGTACATTTTCATCACAGAGACTCCTTATTTTCACACATTCTAAGTCAAGCAAAAAAATGATTACAGATACAATCTAAGCATAAAAATGGGTACAGAATATAGATATTTAATTCATGAAACTTTTCATTCACAAAACGAGCATTTTCATTATAGTATTTCAGGTGAATAATTTTTTTATCCCAATAAATAGGCAATAATAATGAAGAATAATCAAATGAAGAATCCCCAAACAATGTGTAAAAGCATCGTAATCACCTGTTGCTTACTCTTTTCTCCTTGGGCAAGTGCATCCAATACCACTTGGATTGCAGGAACAACACATAAAGGAAAAGTTACCGTTCCTATCGAAAACGGTCCAAATGTGGTTTGGAAATGTGATGGTTCTGTTTGTCGAATGACTGGTCCATGGGGCAATCAACTATCGCTTGACTCATGTCAAAGCTTGGTCTCCCGTATTGGAAAAATTAATTTTTACAAAAATAGTGTGGGTAAAATTTGGACAAAAAAATCTAAAGAATTGGCAGAATGTAATAAAGCATCGCGATAGCGTACTCTAAAATTAACACCATAAATTTACAAGAGACGATGACTCCATATTCTTTATCACTTCTTTCTAAGCATCAATGCATTAAATTGGAGTTATATTTTATGTGTATATCCCTCTTCAGTATAGGCAATTGATCGAATCCATTGAGTGTATTGAGAAATTTAAACTTTCATATATGGGATAAATGTATGAAGCAATCTCGTTATTTAGATGAGTTAAACATACTTTTGAATCAATCAAAATTCGAACAAGTCGAAGTGTATCTAAAAGCACACTCAAATTTACCTGGACCTCGCGCAAATTTAGAACTGAGCTATAGCTTTGCCAGATGCTTTGCAAATATTTCAATATCTCAAAGCTTATGGGAATTTTTAGAGCAGTTATTAAATACATCAACTGACGGTAATTCGCGCGAAACAATTTTACCTTTCAGTGCTTTACTCGGATTATCTCAGAGTTATTTTTCTCAAGACACAACTCATCAAAAAATCATTTTAAATCAAAATCAAACCATGATGAATGATTCACGTTGGAGACTTCGAGAAGCCGCAGCAATGGCGTGCCAAATTATTGGGGAGCAAGATTTTTCAACTATCAAAAAATGGTTCGAACAGATATATCCTGATTCTAGTCTGCTAGAAAAAAGAGGAATTTTAGTCACTCTTGCTCACCCTCCTCTCTTAACAACCGCAGCTAACACTGTATATTGTTTAAATCTATGTGAACAAATCTTTAACGATATTTTTCCGTCTGATCATCAAACAATAGATCAATCAGAAGCCTTTAAAACATTGAAGAAAAGTTTGGAATACGTACTCAGTGTATTTGTTGCTGCAGATCCTTTACTCGGCTTTGATTTGCTTGCAAAGCTTGCTGAGAGAAAGCATCAGCAGATCAATAAAATTCTTAAAGCAAATTTATCAAAAAGTCGATTAACTAAAAAATATATGCTTAAAATCAATAAAATATATGAAATGATGGATCAATAAATAAAAAAACACCTAAATAAAATTTAGGTGTTTTTAAAACTCAGACAATCGAGAAAAAATGATCAGCTATGTTGCAAATCTTCTTGCTCATCTGAAAGTAAAATAGATTGGTCTGTCTGCCCCATCAATTGACTGGTTACCACACCAGCAGTCATTGAGCCATCGACATTTAAAGCCGTACGTCCCATATCAATCAAAGGTTCAATTGAGATTAACAACGCCACTAAAGTGACGGGTAGCCCCATAATGGGTAATACAATCAGCGCTGCAAAAGTTGCACCACCACCGACACCTGCAACACCAATTGAACTGAGTGTTACCACGCAGACCAAAGTCAAAATCCAAACAGGATCAAGTGGGTTAATCCCGACAGTCGGTGCAACCATGACCGCAAGCATTGCTGGATATAAACCTGCACAGCCATTTTGACCGATGGTCGTACCAAACGATGCTGAAAAACTGGCAATTGACTCAGGTATCCCTAAACGGCGTGTTTGTGCTTCAATATTTAAAGGAATACTGGCTGCACTTGAACGACTGGTAAAAGCAAAAGTCAGTACAGGTAAAACCTTTTTAAAGAAACGAATCGGGTTAACACCAGTGAATAATAAAATCAGTGCATGTACCCCAAACATGATGGCTAAGCCCAGATAAGAAGCAACAAGGAAACCACCTAGATTGACGATATCCGCTGCATTCGAGCTTGCCACCACTTTTGTAATTAATGCAAATACACCATAAGGCGTAAGCGTCATGACCAAGCGAACCAGTTTCATGACCCAAGCTTGTAAAGTATCAATTGCACTGACAATACGTTGCCCTTTTTCAGCATCATCTCTAATGAGATTTAAACCAGCCAAGCCCAATAAGGTTGCAAAAATAACCACACTAATAATTGAAGTTGGGTGAGCTCCCGTCAATTCTGCAAATGGATTGGTCGGCAAAAATGATAAAATGAAATCTGGCACATTTAAGTCAGTGACTTTACCAATATAATCCGTTTGAATTGCTTCAAGTCGCGCTGTTTCTTGTGTACCTTGTACTAAACCTGCCGCACTTAAACCAAAAAGATTGGTGACAAAAACACCAACCAATGCTGCAATAAATGTAGTAATCAACAATGTACCAATGCTGATAAGACTAATTTTACCCAGTGATGAAGCGTTATGTAGTTTGATCACAGCACTCAATATTGAAACTAGAACCAATGGCATTACGACCATCTGCAACAGTTTCACATAACCATTACCAACAATGTTAAACCATTGAATAGATTCAGTTAAAATTGCTGAATTTGTACCATAAACCCAATGTAATCCAAGCCCAAATACAACACCCAAACACAAACCTGCAAACACTTTTTTAGCCAGACTCCAATCGGTCTTTCTGGTTTGCATTAACAGTATGATTAAGGCAATGAATATGACAATATTCAAAATGAGCGTATAGTTCATTCGAGTTCCAATAGTTTTGATCGTTTTATTATAAACTTATTGTGAAATATCCAATAGCCTTTAGCACTTTTAGCGATTTAACTGATATTTTTTTGTTGCTCATAATCAACAATAAAAACATCATCTTATTTGCTTCATATGAATTTCATATAAGCATGTGCAAATAATAAATAAGCCCTCAATATAGGTTGTAATATGAATCAACATCTCCAAGCTGTTGAGCTTTCAAAAGCATATCGTCTATTAAATCATGGTCCAACCGTACTGGTGTCTGCGCAGTATGAACATGAGCAGAATGTCATGGCTGCTGCATGGGCATGTGCATTGGAGCTCGTACCTGCAAAAGTAACTGTTGTTTTAGACAAAAGCACAAAAACACGATTATTAATTGAAAAATCAGGTTATTTCATTTTACAAGTTCCCACCTTAAAGCAACTTAAACTGGTGCAACAACTGGGTTCAATCAGTCAATTCAACGATCCAGAAAAACTGTCACATTGTGAGACCCCCTTATTCAAGTTTGAAGGTTTTGATCTGCCTGCAGTGGAAGGCTGTGCGGCTTGGCTGATCTGTGAATTGATCCCAGAACCACACAATCAGCAGGAACATGATTTATTTATTGGCAAGGTAATCGCGGCTTATGCAGACGACCGAGTTTTCCGCAATGGGCACTGGTATTACCATGAAGTAGATGCCGAGTGGAAAAGTTTGCATCATGTTGCAGGTGGGCATTATTACACCATTGGTGACCCTGTCGATGCCAACCTCATTCAACCCTAATTTTTATTGTAACCAGAGTTCGAGTATTAAAGGCATTCAGTTGGGCTCAGTATTATCTTTTTTACCAATTGATGGATTATTCTTAAACTAAATATTGATTATTTATTGTCATTTTTTTCAATTCGCCTTATGGTGAATTGAGTGAAAAATGGATGATATGTAAGTGAACAGGACTGTTTCAAATAAACTTCAATTGAGTGTCTTTCTTTGTCTAAGTACCTGTTTAGCGATTGGTATATTGCGATTTTCCTATACCGCATTATTGCCCACTACCCGACTCGCCTACCACTGGGATAGTAGTTTTGCCAGTATATTGGGGAGTGCTAATTTACTCGGTTATCTCATCGGTGCCTTTTGGTCGATGAAACTCCCACACACAGCCAATATGCCTCGTTATCTTGTACTTGCATCCTGTGCAGGTGCAATCAGCTTACTCAGTTGTGCATTTTCAGGTTTTTCTGAACTATGGTATGTATTCTGGCGAATCATCTCAGGCATTAGTGGAGGCTTAATCATGATTCTTGCACCCAGTATTGTGGCGCATTGTTGTCGAGCTGATGAACGCTTGAGTATCAATTTTATTGGTTTTAGTGGTATTGGGATTGGTGTACTTTCAGCTACCTTGTTTTTACCCTATCTAGATCAAATCAGTACCCAATCAGCTTGGATGATTTTGTTTGGGTTTTCAGCACTGATTTGCCTAATAAATGCCTATCTTTTACACGGGTTTAAAGATTATTTACACCAAACAAGTGCCCAAAACAATTCTATCAGCTCGATGGATGGTATTTATCTGAGTGTGTTAATCGTATATGCATGTAGTGCTTTTGCTTATGTGCCACATTCATTATTTTGGATTGATTATCTAAAAAATACTTTACACCTCAACCTCTACCTGATTAATTTCAACTGGATTCTTTATGGTTCAGGCAGTGCTTTGGGTGCAATCAGTGCTTACTTACTCGCACGGAAATTTGGAAATTTTACTGCCTTAAAAATATTATATAGTATCTATGTCGTTGCAATTTTGGTCGCAGTCTTTTCTATCCATCCGATCTTTACTTATATTTCCTCATTTTTTACAGGGCTTCTCAATCCAGCTGTGGTGTTCTTAACCTCCTATACGATTCTCAATCTTTATCATACAGCCTATAAAAATTTATGGAGTATCGCAACGCTAGGATTTGCCATTACTCAACTGATTGGTGGTTTATGTTTTAGCGCATTGCAACACTGGGGTGTTTCGTATCATCAACAGTTTGTACTCGCTTCAGGGGTGTTGTTGTTTGGTACACTGCAATTTTTTATCTGTACCCGAATGAAGTTTAAATCGCAGGCATAAAATACGATTTTGTTAGAAGGATGATGACTTAATATTGAACGAATCATCCTACGTTTAAGCCATTCGCTGTGCATGCAAAACCAAAGCTATCCATATTTTACCGTTTGGCATACAAATTGCTCATCTAAACCATTGATGAAAAATTCATGAATGGGTTTCATATGAGTGCTGAAATTAACAAAATCAAACCTGAAGATGAAGTTCTAAGTTTAGGAAAAAACCTGACTTTTGGTCTCCAACATGTTCTCACCATGTATGGCGGTTTAATCGCTGCCCCATTGGTAGTAGGGACAGCCATCGGTTTAAATGCAGCCGAAATTGCACTATTAATTACTGCCTCGATTCTTGTTGGTGGTTTAGCTACTTTGTTACAAACATTAGGAGTGAAATGGTTTGGTGCAAAACTGCCCATAGTACAGGGCACTTCATTTGCTGCCGTGGCAAGTATGATTGCGATTGGTACTACAGGCGGTAATATTCAAACAATTTTTGGTGCAGTCATTGTCAGTTCTATTTTTGGTTTGTTGATTGCTCCATTTTTCTCAAAAATTGTGCGTTTCTTTCCACCGATTGTCACAGGTTCCATCATTACAATTATTGGAATTTCACTGTTACCCGTTGCCATTCGTTGGATTATGGGAGGAAATCCCAAAGCACCCTCATGGGGTTCATTAGAAAATATTGGAATTGCAGCATTCACACTCACGATCCTACTTTTGGTCAGCCGTTTTGGTACAGCAACCATGGCACGTCTGGCAGTATTGATTGCGATTATCGTCGGTGCGATATTCACCATCTTTTTAGGCGTTGCCGACTTTTCTAAAGTCACTCAAGGTGAGCTGTTTGCTTTGCCACATTTGTTCGCCTTTGGTCTTCCTACTTTTGAAATGTCTGCCATCTTGACCATGTGTATTGTCAGTATTGTGATCCTGACTGAAACTACTGCCAGCCTATTGGCGATTGGTGAAATTGTAGATACAAAAATGGACAGTCCACGTCTCGCAAATGGTTTAAGAGCCGATATGCTTTCTTCAGCGATTGCCCCCTTATTCGGTTCATTTATGCAATGTGCTTTTGTACAAAATGTTGGCTTGGTCGCTATCTCAGGTGTGAAAAGTCGTTTTGTGGTTGCAACAGGTGGAGCAATTTTAGTGGTTTTGGGTTTATTGCCTATTTTTGGTCGTATTGTCGCAGCGATTCCGATGCCTGTTCTGGGTGGAGCGGGTATCGTTTTATTTGGTAGTGTTGCTGCAAGCGGGATTCGTACACTTTCTAAAGTCGATTATCAAATCCAGTCCAATTTAATCATTGTAGCAGTTTCAATTTGTGCGGGTTTAATTCCGTTGATTAGTCCAGAGTTTTTCAATGCATTCCCAAAAGTATTTCAAACCCTGTTTCACTCGGGGATTACCACGACCTGTATTACAGCAGTCATGCTGAATATCTTCTTTAATCATCTGTCCTTTGGTAAAAGCTCGGTGAAAGCTCCTGTTAAGCCTGTACAAACAGTGACGCATTAATTTATAAAAACAGAGCTTCTATTGAAGCTCTGTTTTTATATCAATAACTACATTTAATCATTAAAAGATTATTTTGTGATTGGCATATGCTTTTTAATAAAGGCAACCAATTCAGCGTTCTTTGCAACAATTGCTCCTGTATGATTTTGGTCATCTACCAGCAAGAACGTCACATCTGTACCCATATTTTTTAAGTCTTGCTGTAATTTTTCAGTCACTTGATAAGGTACTGCCATATCTAATTTACCCTGAATAATCATCACAGGTGTATTAATTTTCTTGGTTGCAGGCTGATTGTCTACTAAGAATTTTTTTACTGTTGAATTTTCTTGGAAGTTATCAATAAGCCCTGGATAGTCTAAAACAGTTTTACCGCTATTCGTGTTCAAATATTCACGAATATCTGTAATAAATTTACCCTTCAAATCTTCAAGACATGAACCATTTTCACCCGTTGTGCCCTCTGCCAATTCTACAATCAACTTAGAACGATCCTTGAAAACTTCTCGATAATTAAATCGAGGTTCATAGGCAGTGACACCTACTGTGGTATAAGCGGCATAGGCTAATAATTCAGCATAGACATCAATTGCTGTCTCAACTTTACCAGCGAGAAGAAGGTTCCGAATCGCTTGTGGTGCTACCTCAGAAATAATATAGCCTAAACTTGAAGCAGGTGCACCTGCTACTGCGCCTCTATAATTGGTATCACTATTGGAAAGTTCTGCTGTTCCTAAAGAAGCATGACCACCTTGAGACTGCCCCACGGACATCCATTGACCATTGATCTGACTACCATAATGATCTTTATAGGCTTTGACCGCATAAATCGCTGAATTTGCTTCACTCTTCAGATTTAAATACGGATGCATACCTGGTGTTCCTAAGCCCTCATAGTCAGGTGCAACCACCACATAGCCTTCTTTTAATAAACTTTGTGCCATAGCTTTAAAACCTGTTTTAAAGCCATTCCTACTTGGCGCACAGCTATCACCTACACCTACCGTCCCATGTTCCCAAACCACGACTTTCCAACCTTCCGCGGGTCTTGTTGTTTTAGGCACAAAAACCATGGCTGTGGCTTTTTTAGTTTCCCCTAAAACATTCGGCATATTATAGGTCATGACTTTGACTGAGGATGCTTCACTCATACTGTCTAAATAATATGAACTTTCAGATATATAACTTTTATTACTATTCCAATTATCCCAGTTGTCATCATCATTACATGCGCTTAAAAATAATGCTGAACCACAAGTAATAGCCAATAGTGTCCGTTTAAATAATACTTTCATTACCCTTTCCTCAAATTTTTCTTTTTTGAACAGCTCCGTGTTCCCCTCTAATTAAACATAAAAAAAAGCATCTTGCTAGAATGCTTTTAACCAAAGAGTAAAATAATATAGAAATACAAATAATTAATTTTAATTTATGTGATTTATCACACTTTAAATCAAACTCAATCAGCTTTAACCAAATCAAATGAGTGCAATAAAAATACCTGCAAAAATAATCAGTCCAACCCAACGATTGTGCCTAAATGCCCAGAAACATCTTTGTGGATCACGATCTTTGGTTTTACTCCACTGATAAATAAAGTCTACTGAAACCAATAACAATGCAATCAGTCCTATCGGGATCAGAATATTTTCCAAATACAGCGCAGCACCAATCAACACCACACTGCTCAACTGCAATAATGAAATAATTTCTATATCATAGCGACCAAACAGGATAGCCGTAGATTTCACCCCAATTTTTAAATCATATTCTCGATCTGTAATGGCGTACTGCGTGTCATAAGCAACAGTCCAAGCGAGATTGCCAAAATAGAGTAACCAACATGTCCAACCTAAAGGTTTGCCCATTGCAGTAAAAGACATGGGAATTCCCCATGAAAATGCCATTCCCAACACCACTTGGGGTAAATGGGTATAACGCTTCATGAATGGATAAATAAATGCCAGAAGCAAACCTGCTAACGCACAATAAAATGTTGCAATCGGTAAGAAAAATAAAGTGCAGGCGCTTGCAGCCACCAAACCAATAAAAACCCAAACTGCTTCTTTTGCCGAAATTACACCCGTTGCAAGAGGACGGTTTTTAGTGCGTTCAACGTGGGCATCGACTTTACGATCTGCAAAGTCATTGATTGCACAACCTGCCGCACGCATAAAAATTGTCCCTAGGACCATCGCAATCAAAGTAACAATATCCGGGATTCCTTCCGCAGCAATCCATAATGCCCACATGGTTGGCCAAAATACCAGCTCTGTTCCGATAGGTTTATCAAAACGACATAGATAATAATATGCTTCTAACCGTTGTTTCCATGTGGTTTGTTGCGCTATTGCCATGACAGTCCTTCAGTACACTATTTTGAAATATGCTGTTGTTGTAAAAATTGTTCAAAAGCAGGTAAAAAAGTTTCTTGAACTATAAATTTACAACCATGCCAAGTATAACAACTTTGGCGTGTCCAACCTTCTGCTAATTTTAAAACACGTCTTTCACATAAAGGATTGGTTCTTTGGAACAAAAACTTTCCAATTGGTTTGGTACGGATATGTTTAAACAAGCGTGCTTTGCTGTGAATACTTAAAATAGGAAAAATACTTTTTGCTTTAACCCAAGGTTGTGCATCACAACCAAATAAGTAACTTTCTCGCACCCATGAGGTATGTTGGTGAGGCATTGACATCCATTGACTGTCTAACAAGGTCATTCTTTGATAGTGCTCTTGGATGGGCTGGACTTTAAAAATACCACCTGCCGCATCTGTCAATTGCTGGGTCAGGGAACCCTGTGCAAACAACCATGTTTTTAATTCAGGAGGAAATTTATGATCCCGTATTGCGCATGATTGTTTCAATGTTCACCCCTTCCATATTTTGGATGCCTCAGTTTAACTGAAATTTTTAACTTTGTTTGAGCTGATCTTTAAAATGTTCAGAATTAGTTGAAAAATCAATCAAAATTAAATCCACTCGAAAAGAACTTAATTTTCAATAAATCTCTTGATCAGTGATAAAGCATCACAAACATTGGGCTTTTTTAGTACGACTTAACTATTTTCGTTTTGATTTATCTTGATTTCTGCTACATTTTATAAATTAAAATCAATTGTAATGATTTCAGGACAAGCATAAATGAATATAAAAACTGCGCTAAAATTTAGCTTACTGTGTCTGCCTTCGACTTATAGTTTTGCACTCAACTTATCCAGTTCTCCAATCCAACAAGTCACCCTATACCCAACATTGGCAAAAATCGAACGAACCATTCCTGTGCAAGCTGGGGAACAGTTGGTGAGCTTGAGTGGACTGGCTGCCAATTTCAATATCGACCAACTGCAATATCAAAGTAGTAATATCGAAGTGAATGCAGTTTCTCACACTGACAGTGCATTAGATAAGCCTGCTGGCAATGAATCTTCACAGTTACGCGACCATATCGACGCAATTAAAAAGAAAATTTCAGAACAAAATTCAATTATTCAAGCTGCTGAGCTTCAGAATAAATTCTTGGGCAATGTGACCGAAGGTTCTGCACCTAAAGTTCGTAAGCAAGCTTATGAAGCGTTTATCGCCATTGATCAAGCCAAGATCGAAAAAGAAAAGCTTGAGCAACGTTTAGATGAGTTGGAACAAGATTTAAGCGCCATTGGTGACAGTGAATTTAATCAAAGAACCCTTAAATTTTATGTCAATGCACCACAACGGGGTGAAATTAAAATCAGTTATATGGTGCCTTATGCACGTTGGCAACCGATTTATAAAGCTGAATTGGATACCCAGACAAAGCAAATTAAGCTCACACGTATGGCAATGATTGCTCAAAAAACAGGTGAAGACTGGAATAATGTAAAGCTAGCACTGTCTACGGCGACACCGCAAAACTATGTTCAACAAGTTCAACCACAACAATGGTGGGTAAATTATTTTGAGCCAGAACCTGTTGTACGCCCTATTTATGCTATTGCACCTGCACCAATGGCTGAAATGAGCTATGACCGAAAAGAAAAAAGTGCCAAAAAAGCGCCCCAGTTTCCACAATTCCAAGCAGCCGATCTAAACTTTAGTACCGAATTTCGATCAGAAACCAAAGCCTCTATTCCAAGTAGCCAACAGCAAATATTCTTACCTTTAAGCACAGAACAATATGCAGCAAAGCTTTCCGTATGGGCAATCCCTAAAAATAGTACCCAGGCAACGATTAATGCTGAGATTGCAAAACTGGATCAGAATTGGCCTTCAGGTACAGTGAAACTCTATCGTGACGGCGACTATATCGGACAAAGAGCTTGGAACAACAGTGTAGATGAAAACTTACAAATGAGTTTTGGAACCGATGATCAAATCCAAATCAAAGTGACTGATTTGTCCGACAAGAAAAACCCTGTCAAAGGGACACAGTCAGAAACTACACAGAAACAGCAATATTCTGTGCAAAACTTACATAATTATCCAATTCAAGTCACTATTTTTGAATCTGAGCCACAAAGTCAAAATGGAAAACTGACCACTCACTCAACTTATAGCATTCCCCCAACGGCGACCCAATGGAATGGACAACCGAATATCAACTTATGGCAAGTGGATTTAAATCCAAAGCAAAGTTATAAGTTGGATGTACAACACCAATTTAAATATCCAAGTAAAGGTAGAACCTCTGGTTTTTAATATTCTCTTCTCTACCATAAATAATGAAGCCCAGTCATCACTGGGCTTTGATTTGCAACATGCTCATTCAGCAAAGACTAAAGATAGTCACCCTCACGTTCAGGCTGATACAATACTTTTTCAATTTTAACTTTCATTAAGTGTCCATCGGGTTGCGGCCACTCGATTTCTTGCCCTTCAGCCAAACCTAAAATAGCGGCGCCAACAGGAGCAATGACATTGACCTGCCCTTTATCACCACGGAAATCATGTGGATAAACCAGTGTAATTTCAGTTGCTTCTGTTGATGGTGCAATCGTGATCAGCACCTTTGCATTCATGGTCACAACATTTGCTGGAATGGCATCAGGTGCAACCACTTCTGCACGTGCCAATTCTTCTTCTAAATGTTGCATGGTGATCGTCAACTTTGACTGATGTTCTAACATCGTTTCCAAACGATGCAAATCCTGTTCTGAAATAATAATATTGGGTTTAGTCATGTACCGAATTCCTTTGCACTATTGCATTACCACAAGCGTATTGATAAAGCCGATCTTACAGTTATACATCAATTCGCTTGCCAACTAAATTGACAAAGCAAGATATAAACTGAAATCCATAGCTTTTCATCACCGATTTCTTTTATAACAGATATTTAGTCGTATATTACTGCTTTTTATTCAACCATAAAAAAAGCCTCCTTGAGAGGAGGCTTTCTCAAGTCAATGCTTATTTTGCATAAACTGGGAATTTAGCACATACCGCTTCAACTTTAGCTTGTACTGCTTTGATTACCGCTTCATCACCTTTAGCGTCTAGGATATCAGCAATCCAACCTGCCAAATCACGCACTTCCGCTTCACCAAAACCACGAGTGGTTACTGCAGGTGTACCGATACGGATACCTGAAGTAACAAATGGAGAACGTGGATCATTTGGTACAGCATTTTTATTCACTGTAATATGCGCTGCGCCTAACCATGCGTCAGCATCTTTACCTGTCACATCTTGTTTAATCAACGATAACAAGAATAAATGGTTTTCTGTACCACCAGAAACAACATCATAACCACGTGAAATCAACACTTCAGCCATCGCTTTAGCATTAACAACCACTTGTTTTTGATATTCTTTATATTCAGGTGTCATTGCTTCTTTAAAGCAAATTGCTTTTGCCGCAACAGCATGAACCAAAGGACCACCTTGGTTACCTGGGAATACAGCTGATTGAAGTTTTTTCTCAATCTCTTCATTTGCTTTAGCAAGGATCAAACCAGAACGTGGACCACGTAAAGTTTTATGCGTAGTCGTCGTTGTTACATCCGCAATTTGTACTGGGCTTGGATATACACCAGCAGCCACTAAACCAGCAACGTGCGCCATATCAACAAATAAATATGCACCAACTTTATCCGCGATATCACGGAAACGTTGCCAATCAACAATTTGGCTATACGCAGAGAAACCAGCAACGATCATACGAGGCTTGTGTTCTACAGCCAAACGTTCAACTTCTTCGTAGTCAATTTCACCAGTTTCAGGGTTTAAACCATATTGCACTGCATTATAAGTTTTACCTGAGAAGCTTACTTTTGCACCGTGGGTCAAGTGACCGCCATGCGCTAAGCTCATTCCTAAAACAGTATCGCCTGGGTTTAAAAGTGCAAGATAGACTGCTGAGTTTGCTTGAGAACCGGCATGAGGTTGTACGTTAGCGTAGTCAGCACCAAATAATGCTTTAGCACGATCGATCGCCAATTGTTCGATCACGTCTACATATTCACAACCGCCATAATAGCGTTTACCAGGATAACCTTCGGCATATTTGTTAGTGAGTTTTGATCCTTGTGCTTCCATTACTGCAGGTGAGCAATAGTTTTCAGATGCAATCAACTCAATATGTGCTTCTTGACGGGCATCTTCTTGAGAAATTGCTTGAGCGATTTCTGGATCAAATTCAGAAATAGAGATATTGGCGAACATTAGCGAGGTCCTATGAATTAGGGCTTTTAAGCCGTGCTAAGATTGCGCGTATTGTAGCATGAAGTTTGTAATTAAACAGAATGAAGTTTGCTCTGTTTTAAATAAAAATAGCTAATGTATCGTACATTAGCTATTTTTTTGATAATGGCAGTTTAAAGCGTTATTTTGCTGCAAACATAGCTTTGACATCTGCAACAATATTATCAATATTTAAAACATACGCAGAACTATGATCCCAAGTAGGTTCAGGGATATAGCGAACCTGTGTACCAAATGCTTTTGCGGTAGCATATAAAGTATCTGTCGCAATTTTGGGTACTGTAGTATCCGCCCCCCCCTGATAAATTACTACAGGTGTTTTGACTTGAACTTGTAGTGGTTGTGAGTCTTCATTTAAAAATTTTTGTACAGGCGCTAGGGTCATAAATCCGTCAGTTGTTCTTGGATAATTCTTTAATGAACCATTGCTACCAACATATTGCATCATAGCCCCTGCAAATTGAGTTCCAAGATCACAGCTTGATTCTGCATTTCTTGCAATTGCATCCGTCGGTACTTTAAATACTTGGCTATAGTCTAAAGTAGGGTTTGTATTGCGTAAGCCCGCAGCAATTAATGCAGTAAAGGTATCTAAAGATGCATAAACAGGTATCTGCTGAGTTGGTGTAGCATTTTCAACTGAAAGATTTCCAACACTTAAAATTAATTTCAATTGTGAAGCTGGTGCAACAGCGACGGTGCCTTTATAGTCTAGGTTTGCACGCGCCGCATATTGCGCAGCGCCTAATGCTGCTTGACCACCTTGAGAATGTCCAACTGTGACCCACTGATTAGACGCTTTACTGCCTAGCCAATTACGTGTCGCCACTACCGCATCAGTAATCGAATAAGCTTCACTTTTTAAATTTAAAAATGGGTGTAATTCTTTACCACCAGGCTCGCCCAAGCCTTCGTAATCAGGTGCAACCACCACGTAGCCTGCTGCAAGAAACTTAGAAATCATGCCTTTAATATGGTCATTCATCACATTACGACTTGGTGCGCATTGATCTGCAACGCCTGTTGTTCCATGTGCCCAAACCACGATTGGCCAACCACCTGCTGGTGCTACAGTTTTCGGTGTAAAGACCAGTGAGGTTGCTTGTACTTCGGTACCATTAATACCTTTCATTTTATAGGTCATCACGACACTATCCGTTGCCACAGTGGAGAAGTCAGTTGCAGTGTATGCGCTTGGTGTTCCCACAACAGGATTGGCAATCGTGTTGACATCTGTATTATCTGGAGAAGCTCCAGATGAACTCCCTCCATCACCGTTATTACATGCTGTTAAAGCGATCCCAGAACTTATAATTAAAACTGTCAGTAAATTCTTTTTCATGTGATTTATCCTTAAACACAATTTTTTAAATATTTTATATCACTTATTACGCATAAGTATTTCATGAATACGTCAAAAAAATATGTTAGGCAAGTCTTTTAGTCATTATTTTTAAGGGATGAATCAACTGAATAAATCACCAATAATGGCATCACACCACACAAGGCATCATGTTTATTGTTAACATATTGAACAATATATAGAAATCTAAACTGCCAAGAAATGGCTATTTATTGTTTATAAAATTAATATCAAAGTAGCTTAAAGATTCGTTTAAAATTTCAATCTTATTTTAACGACGCTGGCTTTTTCACAGAATAAGATTCAACAGCATATCGCCAATCTGTTGAAAAATGCATGCCGCAAAAGTTAATTTCTCTTGATCAATAAAATCAATGCAATAAAGATCGTTTTGAATGATATGAAGCTTCCCTGACCAAACTGTTTGCTGTACATCTAAAGCCTAAATAGATTTACGTAGATGATGCTTCACTTTGCCTAACCCATTTTTTGTTTAACCGTATTCTTGCGATGCAAAAAAGGTAGTGCTTTGTTTTTTGCTCATATTCGCATATAACCTCACTCAACATAGCAACATCCATGTCACCTCACGATAGCAAGACCATCCTTGATGTAAAAGTGCAGAATAAATGAATTACAAAAAATTTAAAAAAACATAAAGTTGATTCGACATGAGTGATTAAAATAAAATCAATTGTATGAATATTCAGGAAATATTAAATGCATACCCTGTTAATTTAAATATTTAAAAAAAATTTGACTACAGGACAATGAGAGATAGATTGACTCAATCTTTTCACAAACTAACTATTTCACAAATTGAAAACTATAAAAGTGATTGCTAAAAAACCTGAGGATTTCCCTCTGCCTTTGCATATATTAGATAAAACAGGATGCTAACAACGTTATCGCTGAATGAAGATTCTAATCAAGTTGCATTGAATTAGATAAAGCAAGTTGAGTTATTCATAAGCTGCCACTGTTCGATTGAACAGTGGCAAAATTTAAAAACGATAATGATCAATATTCAAGGATCAATTTGATAGCAGTGTTTTAATATCCGCCAATAAGTTTCCGTTTTTAGCATTTACACTATAAGCGGTACCATGGTCCCATTTTGGATCGGTTCGATAATCAATTTTTGTGGTTAATGCTCGTGCTTGCGCCACTAATGCGTCTGTTGCCTGAGGCAACACCAATGTATCTGCACCACCTTGATAAATAATGATTGGTGTTTTAACCAAGACTTGAAGAGGCTGTGAATCTTTCTCCAAAAATTGTTTGACGATCGGATCATCCATATAGCCCTTAGCTCTTCGTGGATAATCTTTTATACTACCATTATTTGCTTCAGCATATTCCCCTATTCCTCGCGCAAATTCAAAACCTAACTCAAGCACACATAAAGACTCAGCTTGTTCTGCAATTTTGTCGGTGGGTGACTTAAAGACCTTACTATATACACCATCCATCCCATAAGTAGTTTTAATACTCGCAGCAATCAATGCGGTAAACCCATCCGTAGCAACATAGCCAAGGACCTTACGTTGAAATTCAGGATTCACATTTCCATTTTCATCCAATGGTTTATCAGGTAATCCTTCTAACTTAAATTGAATTAAACTATCAATCATTTTTAAATTAGACGCAGGAGCAACCGCCACTGCCCCTTTGTAGTCCATATTGGCGCGTGCTGCATATTGAGCAGCACCTAGTGCCGCTTGCCCTCCTTGTGAATGCCCCACTACTGCCCATTTATTAGAGACCTTATCACGTAACCAACTTTTGGTTGCTACCACTGCATCCGTAATTGAATAAGCCTCACTTTTGACATTTAGAAAAGGATGTAATTCCTTATTTCCAGGCTCTCCCAAACCTTCATAGTCAGGTGCAACAACAACATAACCTTCTTTAAGAAAGCTATCGATCATGTTTTTAATCGTTGGATCACCTGGACCAAACAAACCTGGTATCGTCAATTTGTTAACACTCGGTGCACAACTATCTGCGACACCCGTTGTACCATGTGCCCATACTACGATTGGCCATCCCCCTGCAGGCGGTGCTGTTTTTGGGGTAAAAACTAAGCTGGTAGCCAATGTTTCAGTTCCTTTGATGCCTTTCATTTTATAAGTCATCATTACACTGTCTGCGGCATTCGGTGGTGCATCTTCTTTAATATATTTATATGCAGCAGGTGTTCCCACCACAGGGTTTTGAATATTATTGATGTCTACATTTGATGTGGTAGATGGACCTCCATCATTATTGTCATCTCCTCCACATGCTGTTAAAAATACAACTGAACTTGCTAATAATATCCAAAGCGTATTTCTTTTCATTTTTTTCATCCTTGTTGCCTATCTTGTTTTAATACTTCAGTGTGAATCATTCCAATTTATCCGCACTGATCATTCAATTACCTAGCTTTTGGCGGGGTATTCTTTTTAAATTACCTTAAATCCAATAATTAAGATAATCTACACTATAATTATCTTATTAAAATAAATTTGCAAGCGATATTCGATAGCCATTATTTTGATATTTATTAGAAAATATTTAAAAAAAGTAGATTAAGTTGGTTTTAAACTAAAAAATGAGGTGAGATTCACTGTATTCAGTAGAATTTACAACCTCAACAATAAAAAATACCAGCACGCCCAAACTTTAAGATATTCTTATAAATTATTAAATAAATAATGATAGCCAGTATCAACTAGATATAATTTATATTTTAATCATGCAACCACCATACAAGGACAGAACTGCTTGAGAGTTAAACAAAAACAAATCAAAACTGACTTTCAAATAACTTTAAATTGTATTCAATGCTTAAAAAAGCTAGGGTACTCAAAAGCTCCTGTTCAAATTGGTGAAGGAACAAAAGATGCAAGCCATTATTTTAGATACAGAAACACATACACTCAATGGTCTACCTATTGAAATTGCTTATGCACCTATTCAGATTGAAGCAGGAAAACTCAGTTTAGATCGCAAGCAAATATTTGATCAGCTTTATAGCATTGGCAATGAAAAAATCTCTTTTGCCTCTATGGCAGTTCACCATATTTTAGAAGCGGACATTGCAGGACAACCTAACTTTTCGGACTTCGAGCTTCCTAAAGAAACCACATATATCATTGGTCATAATATTGATTATGATATTCGTGCCATTGAACAATGCGGTGTAGATACCTCAAAAATCAAAGCCATCTGTACGCTGGCATTGGCTCGTTTAGTTTGGCCAGATGCTGAAGCCCATAATATTTCTGCACTGATTTATATGATCAGTAAAGGCAGTGAAAAAGCACGTGAAATGCTGAAAAGCGCGCATCGCGCAGATGCAGATATTATTTTAACTGCCAATATTTTAATGCACATTATTCATCATTTAAAAATTCAGACCCTAGAAGAACTCTATGAAGCCTCTGAAGATGCACGTATACCAAGAACGATCAACTTTGGTAAACACCGCGGTACTGCAATTTCAGAATTACCCTCAGACTATGTGCAATGGTTATTACGCCAGGAAGACCTAGACCCTTATTTACGTAAAGCCTTAGAAAATGCAAACCTTATCACACTTTAACCTTGTGATTTGTAACAAGAAAGTCATATTAGTGTAATTTTCATTCTTTATCCTTGGGTCAATTTATTGGGGGAATAACTTGACTCATGGATCAATATTTTAAAACTGACTTGGGAATTCAGGCATTAAAACAGCGGTCATTTCAACTGAATGCGCGTCAAAGACAGTTATTACTCCTGATCGGTACTGATGATTTTAAAATTTTAAATAGTGCCCTCAAACAACGCTTGGCGACTCCTGAACTGATTCAACAATTAGAAGAACTTGGTTTGATTTTTCAGGATAATGCACCATCTGCGGATAAAAAAAATTATACCGCCCTATCAGCAGTGACAACTTCAATTGCATTAGACACAAACCAACAACCAACTTTGGCTCAAACAACAAAAAGTCAATCTTCAAAAGAAGATCTCATTTCCTCAATTAGCATCAGTGAAAAATTAACAGAAGTATCCTCACCCGACAATCTCCACACCAATGAGCCAACCCATGATCTAAAACCACAACTAGAAACACCAGCACAGAAGGAAAATAAACTCGAACATGTCCATATCAGTTTTGATGAGATCAAACAAAAAATGGCACATCTATTACAAACTCATTGTGGACTCATGACTAAACAATTGGTGATACAGATCCAGCAGGCAAAATCTATCCGTGATATTAAATTTTGCCAAATGCAATGGATTACCGCATTACAAGAGTCCAGAATTTCACCAGTTGAGCTAAATCAAACCATGCAACAAATTAATTATTCTTTACAACACCTACAATCATCATAATTTAAGCATGTTACAAGCGTGAGACTTAGCATTTAGATTTAACCCCCTTAGAATGACACAATTAAGTGTTTTAACGTCATTCTAAGTTTTTTAATCTAAACAGATTAATATTTTTTAAAAGATGGATAATGATCAGATTTGGCAGATCATCGCCCTTGAAGATGATCATTATTTATCGGAACAAAAGCTGAATTTAGAATTAAAATCTGCTTTGCTCACAGAATTCCTTCAACACTTACACATTGAATTTCAACATTATGGTTCAGAAATACAACTATTCCACGTCTAAAATCAAATGTCATATATCGCTTAACATCACCAACATATCTCATTGATATTAATGATGAATTAACTTAAATCCATATATCTTATTATATCTTTTTACAAAATCAAATTGTCTATTTTTACATCAAGCTATACAATAAACACTCAGCTAACTTGTTCAAATAATTACACAATTATGACTACTTATATTACCAAATCGACCAATCAAACAGCATTAGCACTTTCAAATTTTCATTCAACTTTTGAACAGTGTTTGACGGCTGTTTCTAATATTAAGCATAAAAGAGATTTACGAATCAAAGATGACCCAATGTCCTCACAACATGTGTTGGTACAAAGTTATCAATCTGGATCACTCAAAGGTGATTTAAGAATTGAAAAACGCGCTGTTGTTCAAGCCAATCGAGACCGCTTAGCCCTTTATCATTTAGTTGCTGTTGTTCTTGATCATTTTAAAACTGCTTGATTTTTTTAGCAGAAACTTGGTTGTTGCTGTTCAGCTTTAGATCTTTTAATGCTTAGCTATAATAAATGTGTTGGATAAATGCATCCAACACATTTTTTTAATTGTCACATGTTTGGTCTAGTTAAAAATTAACTTACCTGTTCAATGATGCGATAAATACTATCACTTTCTTTACTCTCGAACAGTAATTCAATACTTGGCAATATCTTTTCGCCATCTACCACAATATGATCGATCTTTTGGAACAAGGATAAATTTTCAGCATCTTCATGCTCTTGCAATTTGTTTAACCATGCCATTGCATTTAATTCGTTGCTATATTGATCCTTCACCTTGACTGTAATCATTTCAGACATTTTCCTATCCTCTTTTTTATATACTGTTTTTCTTATAGCATGACATTGAATAAAATTTCTTGAGAAGTTGTTAGATTTTATGGCAATGTTAAAGCATTGCAACTTATGAATATTTTTCAGTTATAAAACAATCAATTACTTTGAATATTTTATGTAAATTCTGCCTATCTTAATTATTTCATCAGATTTCAAAATGAAAAAGCTCACATTTCTGTGAGCTTTTTGATGTTGGAAAGCTAGTGCTTATTTTTTATTTGAACTGGAGTCACAAATTCAATAAGCCGTCATTGATCTGTCCAACTACTTCGTAGCATCTTATCGATCTACTGTAGTTATAATATAGGCAGAACTTTGACCATCTGCAAGAAGCAGTAACATTATTCAACCTAATTACAGCGATTTTAAAATTGAATTATTTTAAAAACAGCAGATAATAGTTAAGCCTAAATTGATGATCAATTTTTCAATCTTTAAAGAATAATGGCTGCTAAGCACTAAAATGAAATTAAACTTTGAAAGTGCTTTAAAATGATCATTTTTCCGAATTAAAAATTCAGATAAAAAGTATAAAATTTTTTGAAAATAAATCATTTGTATGAAAAATTATGCGGTTTGAATATAAATGATCAGAAATTTACACTATCAATTATCACTTAGTATGTTTTCTTTATCGGATGAAAATTTGAGTCATGGCGATAATGTACTATATTCATTGTCCTTGAACTTCTTTACATTTTACCAATATTACCTAAAGTTATCGTACAGCTACATTTATAGTGCAATTATGTTCTGAGTCTTTTGCATTACGAAAATTTAATTGGTGCTTGAAACACTGACAATACGCTCTAGACTGAGTATATTTTATTTTTTCAGGAATATTTACACCCAAACATTCAGATTCAATATGCCCCATTTGTGATAAAGGAAACTCTCCTTTAAGTATTAATCCGACTGCACCAAATACAATCAACATCACAAAAATTATCAATATTATATAAGTTCTCATTATTCTGAATTTTCATCTTTTTATAACTCAATAAAAATTAAGCAGATCTGTCAACAAGACTGTACTGCTCAATCATCATCGACCGTCTCATAAAACATACGATTTATTATTTTTTTACAACAGAGGATTTAGTGGCATATTCAACCCCATGTTTTTCTAAATATTCACGAATTAATTGGCGAACAACTTGAGAAGGTTTTAAGTCTTGACGGTTACATAATTCTTCAAATGCTTCTTTTTTATTTGGATCGATTAAAATTGTTAACCTTGCCGTTTTATTTTCCATACCCCATTTCCTTAAATTTCTTAGAAATAGAATTGTAATAATATTTAGAAGATTTTCAATGATAATTTTTTATCTCGCCAACCTTACAAGATAAGACATATATATATGATTTATAACACTTTATTTTAATAATTTTAATATTTAAATGATAAATCGATCATAATTTTTTGTGAATATTATCAAATATTTTAATTTTAAAGCTAAAATTCACACAAAAGGCTATCACAACAACGCGAAGTAATAGCCAAGTCTCTATTTTTAAGAGAAATCTAATTCTTTTTCAAAAATTCTAAGTTCGTGTCTAGCCATTGCTAAATTAGATTTTTGACGATCCAATACTAAATATAAAAATAAATCACTGTTTTTCTCTAGCGGTCTAAGTAAATGATACTGTTTACCTAAAGTAATCAAAATATCATCAATAGTATCTTTCAAGTTCAACGCATCAGCAGTTTTCATTTTCGCACGTAAAACCTCAGTATTCCCCGCAGCTGCAAGCTCCAAATCAATGCCTGTTCCTTGTGCTGCCAATGAAAGACCACTTGTACAATCAACAAGTGCTGAAGCTGTAAATCCGTCAATATCTGCTAATGGTGTTAAGTCAATTTTAGCCATTTATATATACCTTTTATTAAGTAAAAACCGTATGAACCATCTGAGGAGTCTGGCTCATGTTTAAAAGTATCATAAAATTATAATAAAATATTATTTTATGATAATAATATGTGATTTTTTTAGTCTAATTAAAAAAAAAGACAATATTTCTTTTCAGAAGGCATTTCTGATTTACTTTAAAATTCACATGTGAATCGACACGATTCATATAAATAAAGATGATTTGGAAAATAAATTTAATTTTTCTTATAAAAATATTAAAAAAATATTGACAAAAAATAATTTAAATATAAAAACTTATGTGTTTATCATTTTCTTTGCAGCATACTTGGGTAGATGTTTTATGTATAACTTGCTCCACATATATGCTTTATGTATTACAGCACTTTTCATTAAAATGTTTGCGATATCATGTTATCAAGGTTATTTCCGTATTAAAAATAAGGCTTTTAAAAATAAAGAAGATGCACAATATCTAAACATGAATGCCCATCCCGAAGAACTTCCGCAAGTGGTGAGAGCAAGTCAAGCCTGGGCTAACGATTTAGAAAATATTCCTGTGTTTTGGGTACTTGGTGGCATTTGTATCGCCTTGAATTTGAACACAACATTGATAGCATGGGCGTTTAGTGTTTTTACCATTGCACGTATTGCTCATACAATAACCTATTTAGTAGGAATACAGCCTTGGAGAACGATCTCTTATATAACTGGTATCGTTTGCCTATTTATTTTAACCTTTATTATTATACTGGCTTGTTTATGACTGATCTAAGTGTAGGATGCTTCTAAATCAATCGCCAACAACATATTATGGTTGTGATCACGATCACAATATAACTATTTATTTGATGCAGATAAATACAAGATATGGTGAAATTTATAATTAAATTGAAAAATCATGTGCTTGATATAATATAAAAGCTAACCTGTTAGATAAATGCAGATTGACATTAAACTCACGCAAAATTTAAAATGATCAAAATATATCATCCCACTATCCAACAAAAATGTGATCTAACTAAACCCACACATACTAAAAATATATTCTTATTGCGATTTATCTTAATAAAGTAGATGTGACACAAGCCCGTACTGTATCGCTATTTTAAGTATAAACATAAACAACACTTATGCACAGTCACGCAAGCCCAATATACATCGTCGTAATATACCTAGATCTGAGAACATAACCACGACGTAAAGAAAGCAAGAGAATTGGTTAGGAGATAGACTTAACTCATCCTGATGATTGGTGACCTTATCCAAATGTTGTTTTCAAATGCTCAGCTTTATATAATCAGGAAAATATCCAGCCGCAATATGCATAATTTTAGCTGGAAAATTGGTCGTGCTAAATGCTTCGACACTACATATTGCATTGGTCAATAAAGTTACCAACAAAGATAAATCTCTAAATAGCAACAATCTTACAGCAATCCAATACCACTTTATACTCACACCCCCATATTTTATTATCTAATTTGCCAGGCTTGGATATTTTCCTGTTTTTTATCAAATTCTTATTTATCTCAACTTAGCGTTCATTTTTTATTGTTTCTTCATCCTGAAAAATAGCTTCTATAGATAAACCAAAGAGTCTTGCTATTTTAAAGGCTAAAGGGAGACTTGGATCATAACGCTCTTTTTCGATAGCATTGATAGTTTGACGTGAAACACCAAGTAATTCCGCAATTTGTTGTTGCGACCAACCTTGCTTCATTCTTAATTCAGATAAAATATTTTTCATCGATAACGCCAACTTCCAATTGCGATCCCCATTCCCCACAATGTTGCCATTAATGGCCAAACAAAAAACATCGATAGTAAAGGAAATCCAATATTTTCTAAAAAGCCATAGCTAAATGTGATGAGCGCAGTACCAACAAAGGCGATTGCAAAAGCTTGTAGTTGAATTCGATGTTGCATTTCATCTAATTGCGATAACTGTCTAATCACGCTCCAACATACGAATACGCAAGGAATGACAGGCAATAAAGTTACAATCATTTGTGTTGAATCATCAAGTTGATTATTTTTTAAATATCTTAGAGAAAAAACCAACACAACAATATACAGCAAGATAGATAAAACCAATTCAAAAAGGTGTCTAAATTTATTCATAGCGCACTCATGTAAAGTAAACTTTACATGAGCATAATTAATTTCAAATTAAATGTAAAGGATACTTTACATCAATGATGATTGATGTGAGTAAACTAACCAAAAGCATCGTACGCCTGATCTACTCTTTTTGAAGTAACCCAATTCAATAAAAATATATTTTTCATTTAAAATCAAATATATATTTCACATTTAAACTTTATAGCAATGATTTTAGATCATCTAAGATATTTAAAGTGAAAAAAATTATGGGGTATCATAAAAAACCCCACCAAAAGGTAGGGCGATTTATATCCAAGCTTATTTAACTTCTTTCACCGAAAAAGACTGATCTTTTGCAAGTTCAATTGTTGCTTCCTCACCTTTGGAATGAATTGACACACCATTTTCACCTTCTAGACGCATACCACTGCCAGATGGAACTTCTTTAAGTGAATAGTTATGCCCTTCACTATCTGTCAAAGTTGCTGTAGCAAAATTATCAGTTGTTTGAAGTGTGAATTGCTTTTTATCTTCAGTTTCATATTTCACTGTTTTTTGGTTCGACTCATTGCTGTCTACCTGAGCAACAGGACTACTTGCTTCTCCTGTTGAGGCATTGGTTTTTTCTTTGTCTTTTGCATTACATCCAACTAAAAAAACAGCAGTTAAAATAGAGGAAATTAATAATATTTTTTTCATGATTAATCTCAGTAGAAATAAGAAGTTTAAGTTCTACCACAGGACTTGAAGCTCATCCAACCAGCGATTGCGAATTCACTACTGGTTCCGTACAGAAATCATAAACATTATTTATAATACTATACATTTCATATTTTATTTTTAACTATTTATATGTTAACTAGCCATAGATTTTAAATTAAGATTTATTTGAATAATAAATTAATGCAATGATTGCGATGAACACGATGCTGATTTGGAGAAGCAAAGAAAACATCAATTTTCCTAGGAGAATACAAAAATTTTCATTGAATTTAAAAGTTGTAGCTTCATCACTTAACATCGATATTGCTAATTTTTCCGCATTTACGGCATTCTTTTATGCAGCTTATATTAGGATATTCAAAAACATGAATACAAAGCAATTGTCTAATTCGCAACATCATAAAAATATGCCTTATAAAAGCCCACATGATTGGATAATGTGGGCAACTACATGAAAAGCTTCTATTAGGTAAAGCTTGAAACTACAAAGTAATTTCTGGCTCAAATTTTAAAACAAAAACAATCAAGAACATTGGCATTAAATGACAATTTTTAAAATTTTATTTTAAATCAACACTTAATATTAAAAATACTAAACAATAATTAAATACTATAAATGTTCAATAATTAATGGACGATACTTAAAAGATTAAAGGTGCACATCGAAACATCTGAGATTAAAAAATATGGAGATAAACAAATTTTTAAATTTATTGTGAAAAGTTTAAAATCACGCTATAAAATTACTTCTTATTACCCAACAAGCCCCTTAAATTAGAGACCTGCTGGAATAGATAGTTACGACTGAGGTTGAATGTCCTTGTCATCATTCTTGTCGTTTTTGCTTGTCTTGGTCAGATTTTTTGTCTTGGTTTTATCAGCGCCATTTTTATGTGACTGATAATAACAACCAATTGCGATCCCAGTGCCTAATAATGCTGCAGTCTTAAACATGACATTCCTCGTACTGAATAAAAAAGGTCTAATAGGAATAACATCAAATTAAAACCTGTGTATTTCAACATGTTAGTTGTGAAAGAATATGTGAAATTTTATAACATTAGATTTCAAAAATCATTTTAATTTTAATATTTTTCAATTGGTTAGAATTTATTTAATTTATAAACTGTTAACAGAACTGTCACACTTTGGACTATTTTTCATTGAATCATTAATTAATCAACATTTCCCTAAAAACAATCCATAAAAAAGCCCATCCTCAGATGAGCCCTTTACTTAGATTACACTATTTTAAAACCCACATCCCTGATGGAATATTTCCAAAGAGATGTACTAACAATGTAAGAACAACAAACATAAATATGAAAAAAGCGATGTTTATTGATTTATATATCATGTGATCACCCTCATTTTATTGTTGTTCTTTTTTTATACACTAATAACATAAAATTTACAAACCTTTTCAAAAAAACCCTATATTAAAAAGATTTATATAGTTATATCTATTCGGGCTAACAATCAGCAATCTTCTTGATTTTTCATTTTATTAAAACAATAAACACCAATATACATTTACTTTATTGTAGCTCTTGATAGAACGTTCATTTCATGATTTCACTGTGTAACCATTTTAAATAATTTTCTTTGTTATGAAATTGAGGAGACTGGTTTACATTCAAAGCAACTTCTTTCCCATCAACTAAAATTACATAATTTTTTGCCATCTGTGAACGCTCATCATCAGGTCGCGCAAGAATAAAAAAATATTTTAGAAACAGGGTATTATAAAGTATATTATCCATGATTGATTTAAGATCATTTAACTGTCTATTTTTCTTTGTGAATTTCTGATGATCATCTTTTTCAGGAAAATGCTGACTTGTCTTAAACGCTTCATATTTTTCATCTAATTCATTAATATTCATATTATTTATCACCAAAATTTTATTCCTACTTTAAATGAATGCAGTCAACCTGTTCTACATTCACCATAAACATGTTTTTATAACTACTTTGTATCAACCTGCGATCCGTTCCATAAGTATGAAGAATTAAACATTAAATTCGTTTCATACTTTTCTTGAGCAAATCAATCATCATATATTCATTTCAAATTTTTCATTCATTTATCCTTATTTTAAAGACTATGAATAAAATCACTTAGACTCATTAAAATTCTCCTTATTTATTAAATTCTTACAGTAATTAATGTGATCATTGTCTTTTTTATTATGCACCATTTTCATGCATGAACAAAAGTGCTCAGATCGTCCATACTGGATATCATCTGGAACATCAATTCCATAACATTTCGCATCAATTTCATTCAATTTAGGTGCAACAATCCATTTTCCAGAATAAAAAGGATAGCCAAAGCCACCAATAACAATCATCAACAGAACAATAATTGGAAAGTTATTTTTAATATATTGAATCATTTTTAAAAATCTTTAAGGTCTAAAATCCAATTCTACAAAAAAATGATTATTCAACCAAATCAATACACTTTAATGGTACTTTTTAAATTTTTTCAGCAAATAAAAGATATTGTCATGATAAAATATTTTAGAAAGTTGCTCAATCGTCGTTAGGAAATTATTTCATGAAATTTATAGTAGTTTTATCTACTTTTACTGTTTTACTTTCAGGCTGTACGGCAATGAGTCTTGAGCAATGCAAAACTGCAAACTGGTTTAATGTTGGTGAAAAAGATGGTTCAGCTGGTTCCAACCCACATCTAGATCAATACTACTCTGCTTGCCAAAAAGCCAATATCATTCCAAATCAGAATTTATATGAAAAAGGCTACCAAAAAGGTTTGAATGCTTATTGTCAACCTGAAAACATTTTCTATGAAGCCTTAGAAGGTCGTGGTAATTATCGAATTTGTCCTATAGAAAAGCGTGAATCTCTTCGTAGTTATTATCAAGTCGCAAGTCAGTACTTTTCCGCAAATTCAGATTTTAATAAATCACAAAATGGTATGAATTATTACCTTGAAAGATTGGAGTATAAGAACCTTTCTGATAAAGATCGTGATAGCTATAAACAGAAATTATATGATCTCCGTATCAATAGCAGCCAAGTACAATCTCGTTATCAAACAGCTCTGCGTAATTTAGAACGTTTCAAGGCTGAGCATGATCTTGACTAGATTGAAACAAATTCTTTATACAAATCTATGTTATAGATGTAATTTTCATGTTTTTTAAATAACATTTGAATAAAAATTTGTATTTGATTGATGCTGAATACGGTCTAGGATTATGCAATTATTTTAAAGCAATCTATACAAAATTGAAACTACTCGAAAATCTACTTATTTTTCGTTCTCGATTTTAAGCGATCTATAAGGCTGTGACCAAAAAACAAGTCGTGAGCAAAAAATATGATGAGATTTAAAATTATTTTGCTATAAAAAAAGCCTCACATTTCTATGAGGCTTACCTTAATTTTGCGCTGATTAAGGTTTTTTGTTATTTATTTTTAGTAAAATAACTATTTAAATTTAATTTAAAATATCTAGTATGTCAATGATATTTACTGGCTCAAACCAAAGTTTAAAGTTAAAATCTATTAGCAAGTGAATGTCTCACTTTGTTCAACTACATTCTTGCTTATATGAAAATATGAAAAAAATCTTCTGGTAGGTGAGGTCGAAGTCCTATTCCCTCACCTAATATATTCACTTTTAGTTATATATTGAATTATTATGGAAGATTCAACCTACGGCAATCTTGATAAATAATCTTACATTGAGATTCTGGAAAACCATCAGCACGACATGCGTCTACAACTTTCTTGCGTCCTAATGCCTTTCTGCTCCCAGGAACGAGTACTGGAATAACATCTTTCACTTCACCAGCTGTTGTACGTGCTCGATAAAGTCTATTGGTTCCTTCAGCCTGTCCGACTGTCGCACAATGATTATCATCATAAGTAAACCAAATTTGACAACCTGTACCCCCTTTTTTTTCACAATCTTGTAACGCTTTCTCTTCTAACTTTCCTCGGAAAATTTTTGCCGTTGCGACACCAATGACTCCATTTGTTCCTGCTGCAACATAACCTTCTGTCGTTGGTGAACGATAGCTTGGCTGGGCATATCCACCTCCACCACCATAATTTGGAATCGGTGCACAGCCTTGTACACCCTGACCACCTACTGGATAATAGCCAGGAGGACAGTTACCTTCAGCCTTAGCAACGCTAGAAATAATAGAAAGTACTGAAAGACAAATTAAGGCGATAAAAAAGTGTATGTTCTGTTGTCTATAGTGTTTCATCATGATTGGCACATCCATGTTTGTGAATTATTTTGTGAAAAGTACATCATTTATCGGTGATATTTTAATCATTTTAAATCTTAAAATAATTCATTGCGAAACTCAAATTTCGAGTCAACATCTATTATTTTTCTGTTTGAGGCATATGTCTTAGACAATCCTATCTATGTATCTAAGACATTAAATTTTCTAAATATTTTTTATAAAATTGATATTTAACAATGCTTAACAAACAAAACCAAATTATAGCTTTTATGGAGTGAAAGCGCCTTGCTGATATGCTGGGAAAGTATTTTGATCAATTTTGTGATATAAGGCATACCCATTTATCTTTTTTCCTCTATGAGGTTTTATATGAAAAATACACCATCATCTGATGATCTAGAATCAACAGCATTGGGTTGGAAATTCATTGTTATTGTTGGTATTTTAACGTCTATCTTTTTTACTTTCCTGTATCTGGCGATGTCTAGCGAACCAGACTATATGCCAAGTCAGAAGCAGAAACAAACCTCCATACAACATAAAAACAGCACATCATAATCTTTTGAGCAATCAACTAGAACTTTATCAAGTGAATTATAGAGTATTCATTTTTTATTGTTGATGCTTGGTTGAATAAAAAACTCGCTAAATTAAACCGCATCCGAAAGTTGGACACTTTTAATCTAAATTTGGAGGGTGCCTTTTTATGACCAAATATTCTTAAAAATAACGCTGAGATGTCCTATCAACATTCGTCGTTACCGAAACGGCTTCATCATCTTGAGGCTCCGCTTGTAATAGTTTCGTTGCGGTAAAAGCAAAAGTTACCATCAACAAAATAAACATGGACAACGAAAAAAAACCATTTTTTTTACCTATATCACATGATCCACAATGATTTTTTTCAATCATTGTGGATCTATTGCACCTTTTACAAAAATTTTGACTCATCGCCCTACGACAATCCTGTTACACAAGACTCTTTTAACATATCGATATTAGTTGATTTTGAGTAAAAATTACAGAATTGTTATTTTAAATAAAGAACCTCCTCTTTGTTGATCTACTTCAAATAAGGAATCTATATTTTAAATGATCAAAGAGTAGGTTGTGGAATCGGAATGTCTTTTGAGATTTTCTTAGCATTATTCAAATTCAGATCACAACGAGAGTGCCCCCACTTCACTATGATACCCTTTTCAAGCATAAATTTTTCTTCACAATAACGCCCTGGATGAACAAATGTTTCATAAGAAATTATTTTTCCTCCATTTGTTAAGGTATAGCTTTTATCTGGTAATCCCCATTTTTTAATTAGTTTTTCTTCTGACGAACCAACCCATGATTGCATTAGATCATTGAGTGTTTCATAGCGCTGTGTACTGAGACTTGCACAAGCTAGAAGTGATTGGCTGATTACAATAATTAAAAGTATTTTCTTCATTATTCATGCCTAAAATCATAATACAGATCAATACTATATGATTAAACCATTTTTACAAAGATTAAAAGTTAAACTATTTCTTCTTTTATTAAACTCAGCATGATTAACTTTCGCACCACTCTTTACTCTAACACTTAAAAAAGTGAGCAGTGTAGATCGTTAAAAAACTAAACATTTTACGGTACATTTTTATTCGATTTTACAGCATGCCCCCAAATGTACCCTTATTATGAAGGTATACAGAGGAACAAACTGCGACAAGCTGAGACAATAAGAATGCCTAGGTGCTTTTAATATAAAGGGTTTTGAGACAAATTGGAATAAGGAGGAACAGCAAGATGGTACGCCCAGCGGGACTCGAACCCACTCCACAGGCTTCGGAAACCTGTACTCTATCCAGTTAAGCTATGGGCGCTTAAATTGAGATGGCACATCATAACAAAAAAAAGCGTGAGGTAAAGCATTTATAAAACAACTCTTTTCATTGATGATCATGCTTTAAACAATGTTCTATATTTGCAATGTAGAATTCCGTCTAACTTACTTGGTTTATTCAAAAAGATCGCTCACAATAAACACTCCTGAAACCATGTGAGAATTTCATGACTGATGCCTTGACGTTAAGAGATTTATCGAAAACCTATAGAAATGGATTCCAAGCACTCAAAGGAATCAATCTAACTGTTCCAGAAGGAGAGTTTTACGCACTTTTAGGACCGAATGGTGCAGGTAAATCTACAACAATCGGTATTATCAGTTCCTTGACACGTAAAACTTCAGGAACCGTGGAAATTTTTGGACACAACCTAGATACCCATCCATCAAATGCCAAACAATGTTTAGGTGTCGTCCCTCAAGAGTTTAACTTTGGTCAATTTGAAAAGATCTTTGACATCTTAGTGACCCAAGCAGGTTATTACGGTATTCCGCCAAAAATTGCACAAAAACGTGCAGAAGAATACTTAGAAAAACTTGGATTATGGGAAAAACGTAATACTCAAGGTCGAATGTTATCTGGAGGCATGAAACGCCGCTTAATGATCGCGCGTGCCATGATGCATGAACCAAAACTTTTAATTTTAGATGAGCCAACTGCTGGGGTAGACATTGAGCTGCGTCGTTCAATGTGGGACTTTCTCACTGAAATGAATGAAAAAGGAACGTCTATTATTTTAACCACACATTATTTGGAAGAAGCTGAAATGCTTTGTCGCCAAATCGCGATTATTGACCGTGGTGTTATTAAAGAGGACACCTCAATGAAAGCCTTTTTAAATCAACTCAGTGAAGAATCATTTATTTTTGATTTGGAATATCCAATCGAGCCGATCACTGTTGACATCATCGGGGTTAAATTTAATTTAATTGATCCAATGACACTAGAAGTCACGATGGACAAAGCACACGCTTTAAATGATTTATTCCAACTTTTAGAAGCTCAAGGTATTCGTGTACGCAGTATGCGTAATAAATCGAATCGTCTGGAAGAACTCTTTGTTAAAATGGTGGAGAAAAACCTGCAAGGAGCAGCACAATGAATTTTAATCAACTGCAAATTGCACTTTACACACTGGTCTTAAAAGAAATTCGCCGCTTTATGCGAATCTGGCCACAGACACTATTACCACCTGCCATTACCATGAGTTTGTACTTTGTGATCTTTGGTAATTTGGTTGGTTCTCGGATTGGTCAAATGGGTGGATTTAGCTACATGCAATTCATCGTACCCGGTCTGATTATGATGGCTGTAATTACCAACAGTTATGCCAACGTCTCTTCAAGTTTTTTTAGTGCCAAATTTCAAAAAAGTATTGAAGAACTCATCATGAGCCCAGTTCCATTACACATGGTTTTATGTGGTTATGTGATTGGTGGGGTGTGTCGTGGTGTGCTTGTCGGTGCGATTGTTACTGCCATGAGTATGTTTTTCACTGACCTTTATATACATAATATTTTCGTGACCATATATACGGTGATTGTGACCTCACTATTGTTCTCTTTGGGTGGTTTTATCAATGCTGTATATGCAAAATCTTTCGATGATATTTCAATTATTCCCACCTTTGTATTAACACCACTGACTTATCTTGGTGGGGTATTTTACTCGATCAGTGCTTTAAGCCCATTTTGGCAAAATCTCTCTTTAGTTAACCCGATCGTATATATGGTTAATGCTTTCCGTTTTGGAATTTTAGGTCATAGTGATGTCAATGTTACTTTGTCTTTAATCATAGTGACACTTTGCTGTGGCTTACTCTATGGTGTTGCTTACTATTTACTTTCTCGTGGTTCAGGAATGCGTGAATAATGTCTGTTGAACAATCTTTATTGGGTAAAGAAACCAATTACCCGACCACCTATCAGCCTGAAATTCTTTTCCCAATATCACGTGCACAAGCACGTGAACAATATGCTGAAGTTGAAGGCATATATCAAGGTCAAGATTGGTGGCATGTTTTCGAAATTTCTTGGCTAAATGCTAAGGGAATTCCTCAAGTTGCGATTGGGCGTATTGCACTCCCAGCAACATCACCGAATTTGATCGAATCTAAATCACTCAAGCTGTATTTTAATAGCATGAACTTTACTCAGTTTGATTCCCGTCAAGCTTTTATCGATACTGTTGAAAAAGATTTGTCTCAAGCAGCGCAAGCACCTGTCACTTTAACGTTGTTTCAAGTGGATGATTTAGACATTACCAAACCGACAGGTATTTGTATTGATGATCAAGAACCTGACTGTCTGGTCAATCATCCAGATGCTAGCCTTTTGGAATTCGATCAAAACACTTCAAATACAGATAAAAATGTTGAAATTCAACTATTTTCACACTTATTAAGAAGTAACTGCCCTGTGACAGGTCAACCCGATTGGGGGACTGTTTTTATCCGTTATCAAGGTAAAAAACCTTGTTATCGTAGTATTTTAGCTTATATTATCTCCTATCGTCAGCATAACGGTTTTCACGAACAATGCGTGGAACAAATTTTTGCCGATATTTGGCAAAATTTAAAACCAGAAAAGCTGATGGTTTATGCAACTTATACACGCCGTGGCGGTTTAGATATTAATCCGTGTCGTGTATCTGATGAATCATGGATGCCAAGCCCAATTCGATTGGCGCGACAATAAACATTGAGGTTGAACACATGCCTTTTTTTGGTTTTGTACCTTCTGAAGAACTACTCAAGAATATTCAGACAGGTATCGAGAAAAAAAACTCTAACGAACCACTCTATCCTTTACGTGATCAAACAGCCTTACTTATCAATGAAGAAATTATTGATACGCTTTTGATTGAACTTGTTCGTCGTTTCCCTGCAAGCGACAAACGAGACACTGCGGAAAAACTCGCGGGTTATGTCAAATCAACCGTTGCTGTATTACTTAAACAGTTATTAAGTAAGGCAGACAATGATGTGGTTCGCCAGTCTGTCGATTTTTCAGAACGTAGTCTATTTAAAGATCCGCAAGGTCAATATCGGGTTGGGGTTAACTTAGATCCTAATTTGGTTATTAACCTAAAAAATAGCTTTGCTGAAGTTCAAGCCAATGGCGATGTCAATCGTGCCGTTTTAGCAGAGCAATTTAAACAGTTTGCTGATGCAACTACCAACCACTTTATGCGTGACTTTAATAAAACCCTAGATTTAGGAATGATTAAACGTAAAGCAGCAGATATTGGTGCAGCAGCTGTAGGTAAAGCTGTACATATCGCAATTGATAAATTGATTCCAAATTTAAATAAGGACGAAATTACAGCAGTTGCAGAATATTACGACACTTTATTTTTTAATTGATCGATAAATTTTAATTGATTTTTTAAATATAAAAATGCCCTTTTGATTCAGGGCATTTTTTTATGCTCTCAATCTGTCAGTTTTAAAATATATAATTTCTTTTTAAATTCAAACAACTAATCACAACTATAATTATATACTATTGGAGCGTACAGAAAATTGTTGAATCAATCTCAACATATCAGCGTAAATTGGCGATTCAGCTTTAGCTTTAACATCTTTCATCTATAAAAACCCCCTCTAAATATTCAAACATAATTTTGTTGCGAAGTATTGATATTCATTGCCTTCGGGGGGGATTGTGATAGCATGCGCAAAACATGTTTTTGTACAAAATAGACCAATGGCACCAAGCGCTCAATATAAATTTTTACGGCATTCTCCTCGTGATGGTTTAAGCACCGCCACGCTCCCCTCTCGTTGGCAAAGACTACATATTGACCCTTGGTTGAGTTTATTTCTGATTTTAAATGCATTACTGGGCTTAACCGTGCTTTATAGCGCATCGGCACAGGATATGGGGTTGGTTTCCAAACAAGCGATGAGTTTTGGGATCGGTTTCTTAGTGATGTGCAGTTTAGCCCAAGTCCCACCCAAAGTTTATCAAGCGTTCGCACCATATTTTTATCTTTTTGGTTTGGTCTGTCTGGTTGCAGTTAAGCTATTTGGTGAAGTGCGAATGGGCGCACAGCGTTGGATTGGTATCCCAGGCTTCGGTAGTGTACAACCCAGTGAGTTCTTAAAAATTGGTATGCCCTTAATGATTGCTTGGTTTTTATCACGTAATCCACTTCCACCAAGCTTTAAGAATGTCGTGTTGTCATTATTGATGATTGGTATACCTTTTATCCTAATCGCTGAACAGCCTGATCTAGGGACATCACTGTTGATCTTAGCCAGTGGAATTTTTGTGCTGTTTCTCAGTGGGCTTTCATGGAAAATGATTTTAGGTGCGGTTAGCGCAGCTGCTGTGGTTATTCCAGTGGCTTGGGAGTTTTTACTGCATGATTACCAACGACAGCGTGTTCTCACCTTATTTAATCCTGAAGCTGACGCCTTAGGCACAGGCTGGAACATCATTCAATCTAAAACGGCGATTGGCTCAGGCGGATTTATGGGCAAAGGCTACTTAGAAGGGACTCAATCACATTTACACTTTTTACCAGAAGGTCACACTGACTTTATTATTGCTGCATTTTCGGAAGAATTTGGTTTGATTGGTATTCTACTACTCATCACTATCTATTTTTGTATCATCTTTAGAACCTTTCAAATGAGTCTACAATGCTTTCATAATTTTGGACGTTTGGTTGCCGGTGCTTTTGCTTTGTCATTTTTTGTTTATGTATTTGTAAATGCAGGCATGGTCAGTGGTATTTTACCTGTAGTCGGTGTACCACTACCCTTTATGAGTTATGGTGGCACGGCAATTATTACTTTAATGGCCACTTTTGGCATTGTGATGTCGATCCATACGCATCGTTAATTTTTTATCATAAATAATTAGGAAATATAACCTATGCTTACTTTTGGGCTTTTACAGAAGGTTAAAAATATCACTTTCTGTGCGGCAGCATTTTCACTGACCAGTTTTTGTCAAGCCAATGATTTTGCCAGCAACCCTGAATACAATAATTTTAAAGCCAGAACTATGCAAACATACGGCTTAAGTGCAGAACAGATTGATTGGGCAATGAATGGTTCACGCAATTTACCGAATATCATCAATATCATGGAACGCCCAGGTGAAAGCAAGCCTTGGTATCAGTATAAGACTAACTTTTTAGCCGAAGGCACTATTCAGCGTGGCGTGCGTTTCAAACAACAATATGCAGATACCCTAAATCGCGCAGAACAGCAGTTTGGTGTGCCTCAATCGATCATTTTGGGCATTCTAGGGGTTGAAACAGGATATGGGTCGAATAAGGGCTCATTTATCACTCGTGATGCACTTGCTACACTGGGTTTTGGTTATCCTCGCCGTGCTCAATATTTTCAGGATGAATTAGGTGCCCTTATTGCATGGTCATATAAAGATGGTGTTCCAACCAACTCGATTGTTGGTTCCTATGCAGGTGCGGTAGGCTATCCGCAATTTATGCCAAGTAATGTGTCTAAGTTTGGTGTGGATTATGATGGCAATGGTCATGTCGACTTGCGTAACTCTGCTGTAGATGCAATTGGTTCTATTGCGAACTATCTTGCTCAGCATGGTTGGCAACGCGATCAACCGATTGCATTTTTAGCGCGATATACAGGAAACAATCCTGATGCAATCATTGCCAAAGATTTAACCCAACCTGTTCCTTATGGTTCACTGAAAAATTTAGGAATTTCTCCATTAAACCCAATTGTTAAAATTGATGATTTAGACTTGGTCAATATTATTCAGTTACAAGACACAAATGGTCCTATTTATTATATTACTTATCCTAATTTTCAAGTGATTACCACATATAATAGAAGCCGCATGTATGCCACCGCTTTATGGCTTTTAGGCACTGAAATTGTAAGTCGATAAGACTTACAATTTCCTTTAGATAGAATAAGTCAAGAAATATTTTTGTTAATTTGATCACATTATATACTTTTTAAATAAATTGTTACAATATTGGTTATTTTTTAATCAAAACCTGTAAGAATTTGTCCTTTTTGTAACGGTTTCTTAAATAATGCTAGACACCTTTAATGCAGCTTGAATATTATCCTTTCCGTTAAATGCAGTTGCAAAAGTGAATTTACAGACCTCTATGGTTAATTTTCAGCGACTTAGAAAGTTAAAATTGAGGTTCCAAGGAGTTAAACGATGCATGCTTCACTCAAATGTGTGATGGCCCTGACCATGGGTCTGAGTATGACGCAAGTCAACTCAGAAATGGTTCAGTCATCATATTTAAATAATGATTCGGATAGTTCGAGTCTAGCTTCTCGTGTGATTAGCAAAGATTCAACAAATTTCAATTCTCATTTTTCAAACCTAAACAGTTTGTCAATTACTGAACGTTCTGGCGACCAAGTACGTCGTCAAACTATTGCAGCAAAGATTCAAGTTCCTGAAGATGAGCCTTCAGTAATTGATAAACTTAATGAAGTTGCTTCTAATACAGTTCGCAAATTTAGCCAAACTGGTGTTGCATCTTGGTACGGTCGTCAGTTCCACGGTCGTAAAACTGCAAGTGGTGATACATTCGATATGAATGATCTCACAGCAGCTCATCGTAGCCTACCATTAAACTGCTTTATTCGTGTAACCAATAAAGACAATGGTAAGAGTGTTGTGGTTAAAGTTAACGATCGTGGTCCATTCCATGGTAATCGTGTACTCGATCTCTCTTATGGCGCTGCGAAGCGTTTAGGTATTACAAATTCAGGAACGGCACGCGTTAATATTGAACGCGTAGACGGTCCAAACTCGTAAATCACTGCATGCATTTAACAAAAGCCACTTTCCAGTGGCTTTTTTATTATCACTTAAAAATACTCATGTCCGAATTGCCCCCTTATTTTTTTAATTACTCCCCTTTTCTTTAAAATTATTTACAATCAAAATTAAAATTCAATGAGCACAGGAAGTGTTCGAGAACATATCCAAAAAAAGCAAAAATCTAAAATTAGGCAAGTGAGTCCAGCATGGAAGCAAACCATAAGATCCACCGTGTAGATCATCGAATACTCAGCAGAACACACAAAGTGATTGCGCTCGGGTTTGCGACACAAGGACTTGGTTATGCCACAGTCATGACTGCTCTCCCCACAATAAAAGACCGATTTAAGTTAACTGAAGACCAGTTAGCAATGATCATTCTAGGAGTCTGTATTGCTGCAGCACTCGGTTCAATTTTAGCCGATCGTATAGCGGTTAAACTTGGGTCACGACTTGCCATTGTGACTGGTTTTATTTTTGAAGCCATTGGAATAGCAATTGCTGCATTTAGCCCAAATGTGATGCTGATGATTGCGAGCTTCTTAGTGTATGGGCTTGGACTAGGCTGCTTAGATGCAGCACTTAATATGCAAGCCGTCATGATGGAACAACGACTTGGGAAAAGTGTTTTTGGCGGTTTCTTTGCTTGCTATACAGCGGCTGCTTTTCTAGGCGCATTGATGATGTCAGCCACTGTTTCAACCCCACTTGGCGCAACGACAGCATTATGCATCGCTGTGGTGATTGCGTGCATCACCTCGCATTTGTCTAGAAACTGGTTATTTCAGCAAAAACAGTGTGCAGAATTAAATCCACAGCAGAAGCCAGCCATCCCATATCAACAACTACTTATTTTTGGGCTAATTATCCTAATTGTATTTACTGTCGACTCCGCAATCAGTACTTGGAGCTCCATTTATCTCAAAGATGTTTTAGCAAGTTCAGCAACGATTGCTCCTTTAGGTTATGCAGCTTATCAAATTGGAATTTTACTGACGCGATTAAGTCTTGATTATTTGCTGCGATTTAAAACAGCCACATGGGTTGCATTAGTCACAATCCTGATCGGAGCATTTGGATGTGTATTATCAGGAATAAGTCATTCACTCGTTACCGTAATCATTGGTTTTGCGCTGGCTGGTGTCGCCGTAGGTGCATTGGTCCCACTGACCTTTTCCGCCGCAGGTCGTTTAGATGAAAATCGACGAGATGAAATTATTGCTCGAGTTAATATTTTTAATTATGGCGGTGCTGTTGCAGGTGCAGTTATTGTTGGCTTACTTGCAACGCCTTTTGGTTACGCCCCATCGTTTATTGGCTTGGCATTTGCTTTGCTGGGCATCCTTTATTTTAGAAAAAGACTGGTTTAATCTGTATCAATTCTAATCTTACATTCATAAAAGTGACTAAATAGCCCAGTTTAAATATGTGAAAAGTAAACATCATTTCTATACTTAGCATGAAATCTTTGTTAATTTAATTCTTATTCTATACGCTATTTTGAATTCAATTGTAGCGACGTATATTCAATTCTAACAATACAAAAACTAGGGTGATTCACTATGTTGCAACTTAACCCATCCCAGCTTGTTCGATTTATTGCTCCTATCATCTGCATCAGTAGTTTTGGATTGCTCAGTGCTTGTACCAACATCGCTCAATCAGATCCCACAAAATCTCAAACTGTCACAACTTCCCTTCCACAAGCCAGTACACTTTTTTATGGTGGCTCGATTTTGACCATGCAAGGGATGTCACCACATTATGTAGAAGCATTGTTTGTCAAAGATGGAAAAATTGTCTTTGCAGGTGATTTAAACCAAGCACAGAAACTCAAACAAAAGAATACTCAAGTAATTAACTTAAAACGTCATACTCTACTCCCCGGGTTTATCGATGCACATAGCCATTTAAACAGTGTGGGTTTACAGCAAACTGTTGCCAACCTCTATCCAACACCAGATGGCAATGTATCCGATATCCCCTCTCTGATTCATGAACTTTCCTTGTGGCAACAAAAAAATCCTGATTTTATTAAGGCAACCTCAGGATGGATTATTGGCAATGGTTATGATGATGCGCAACTGAATGAAAAACGCCACCCAACTGCTGATGATTTAGACTTGGTTTCGACCAACCATCCTATTATTGTCTTACACCAATCAGGTCATTTAGCCTCAGTCAATCATAAAGCGCTTGAGGTTTTAAACATCAATCAGAATACACCTAATCCAACTGGAGGGATTATTCGCCGTAAAGCAAATTCTCAAGAACCCAATGGCGTACTTGAAGAAGCTGCCGTTTTCTCAGCAATGGCAACGGCTTTTAGTCAAGTGCCACCTGAGATCATGCAAAATATGGCAAAAACAGCGCTCAATACCTACATCGAAAATGGCTATACCACCGTACAAGAAGGTCGTGCTGATCACGGCACAGCAGAATTGTGGCGAAGTTTTGCCGCCATCAACCAATTAAATATTGATGTTGTAGTTTATCCCGACATCATGAATGAAAAAAACTACATGCTTAAAAATGGCAGCAGTCTAAATTACCAAAACCATTTTAGAATTGGCGGGGTAAAAATCAGCCTAGATGGTTCTCCTCAAGGCAAAACTGCATGGCTCACTCAGCCTTATCTTGTTCCACCAGAAGGCAAAAGCAAAGATTATCAAGGTTATCCTGCTTATCCTGATATCAAACAAGTTCAAGATGCAATTAATCTTGCTTATCAGAATCACTGGCAAATTCTTGCACATGCCAATGGAGATGCTGCAATTGATCAATATTTAACAACCATTGAAAAAGCAAATACTCAATATGGATATGCAGACCGCCGTAATGTCATTATTCATGCCCAAACCATGCGTGAAGATCAATTAGATCAAGCCAAAAAACTTGGACTGATTCCATCATTCTTTTCATTACACACCTACTATTGGGGTGATTGGCACAAACATGAAACGCTTGGCGCAGAACGCGCTAACCGAATTTCCCCAACTGGATCTGCTTTACGCAAGAATATGATTTTTACTGAACATCATGATGCGCCTGTTATTCCACCCAAGAATATGATGGTGATTGATGCCACTGTGAATCGAACGACCCGTTCTGGAGATGTTTTAGGTGAAGATCAAAAAGTCAGTCCCTATATTGCTTTAAAATCAGTGACTGATTGGGCTGCATACCAGTACTTTGAAGAAAAAAATAAAGGTACTTTAGAGCAAGGAAAATTGGCGGACCTTGTACTTTTAGATCAAGACCCTTTAAAAGTCCCTTCTCAAAAGATCAAAGACATTAAAATATTAGCGACCTATAAAGAAGGTCGATTGATTTATCAACGCCCTCAATAAAGATCAAAAAGGATAAGTCATGCTCAAGCAAAAAATTTTAATCATGATTTTATTCCTGCTCAGTGGTTTTGCTTATGGCGATATTTCCATATTCAAAGCCACTTTTCCAACGTTGAAAAATAACAAAGCGCCACATCAACAACACCACATCGAAAAGCTGCCAGCGACCAGACTTAATCATGATGTTTTCGTCGACACGTATATTGCTGCCATTCCCAATCCATTTAACGATACAGGCTTTTATAAAGACGATTCCGTATGTAACTACAACAAAACCCAAGCTGTGAAGTGTCAATTTAATTATCAATTGTCCACAACACAGGCTAAAAATTTCAAAATTATCTTGTTACCTGGTATTGGTCCCGTACTCATCCCTAAAACATGGCAGGTCATCAGTACAGATTTAGGACCTTCTGGTGTCGCTTATGCTGTACTCGCAAGTCCTCAAAAAGATGAAGCGATCACAATTTACAATTCATCTGCTTGTGTTGGCTGTGCCATGCACAGTGCCAGTTTATATTTTCCAAATGTTCGAAAACTCAGTCTAGCCAATGAGTTTGGTGCTATTGAGGACAAAAATCATCTATTAAAGATCGTCAGAGTGAACAAAAACAAAGTTTATTTTAGTTATCAGATTCCCAACCACAACGCACATACACATGGTATCGCCTACTATAGCGATGAAAGTGACGGTAATGACATCACCAACTTTCAAGAAATCAAAGTCTCGCTCAAACCGCAACACCAAACTTGGGCACGTGATATCTTAAATTTTTATCAAAGCACGCATTAAAATAGGTCGACTAAAACAATCGGAATTGATTTGGTCAGTCGGATTTTGACCTCAAGCCAATTCTGAATTATATTATTTTCAGGAAAATTAAAGCTAGATGAATAATAAAGCCAACCACCTGCATGGAGCGCCAAATGAAAAACATTACTGAATGGTTTGATGAATATAGTGAAAGTCATCAAAACAAAACCAATAAAGCCATCCATTGGGCCTGTGTTCCTGCGATTTTATTTGCCATCATTGGAATCCTTGCACATTTTAGTGCCTTGCTTACAGCCCTTCTTTTAGTGCTTACACTGGTTTTCTACACCCGCTTAGATATTGTGCTTGCTGTCGCCATGACCGCATTGATTGCTGTTATGGCATGGGTGATCTATCTGCTTCCTGTTGGCGTTGGTTTTTATATTGGCGTGTTTGTTTTGGCTTGGATCGGACAGTTTTATGGGCATAAAATTGAGGGTAAAAAACCTTCATTTTTTAAAGACCTTCAATTTCTCTTGATTGGTCCTGTATGGTGCATGGATGCATATCTAAGTAAAGTACTGCCAAAATGGAAAACACGCCAAAAACTAGCTTTTTAAGGCAAATACATTGAGGGGAAATTCTATATCAGCTTTTCCCTTCAGATACAGTCAACTTAATAAGTAAAATAAACCATAGAAACACAGTAGACTTAGACCAAGATTGACTAAGATTTTTTTAGAAATCAGCGCTAAAACAATACATATGATCGCTGTTAAAAAATAAGCATCTAAAGGTAAAGCTCGCAATTGTTGATCATTAAAGAACACAATCGGTGCACAAATGGCGGTGAGTAAACAAGGTGCAGAATACTGCAACATATTTTCAATCCAATGCGGTAACTTAAATGCAACTTTGGGTTCGAGAAAGAAATAACGATTTAGAAATACGATAAGTGCCAAGCTTAGTAGCAATAACCATGTCATTGTTGAACTCCTAAGCTTCTAAGTTTTGTTAACTTTGCTGCACACATCGCACTCAACATGCCAAAGATTCCTGATAATACAATGCCGCCTTCGAATTGAAGATATTTAAAGATACAGGCAAAGATTAAGGTAAAAATCACTCCAATCAAGGTTGCCTTGTTTTTAATCATCGGCACAATGATGAGAATAAATACTGCAACAATCGAAAAATCGAGATGTAAACTTTCTAAATTAGGTATCGACTGTGCCAACAAGATGCCAAATAAGCTAAATACACACCATGCTAAATAAAAACATAAGCCTGCACCAAATAGATAAGCGAAGGTTCGTTGCTTATTTTCCCCTATTCCTACTGCAAATAATTCATCGGTTAACAGAAAGCCGATCACCAGTCTCTGTCTAAAAGAAAATTGAGTTACATCCTTACGGAAGTTCAAGGCATAAATTAAATGTTGACTGGTTAAGGAAAACACCGTAAAAAAAATGGTCCAAACCGAAGCCCCCGCCATAACCAAACCCAAACTCACCAGTTGAGCAGCACCTGCAAATACAACAGCCGACATCGAAAAAGCCTGAGCAAAGGTCAATCCTGCGTTGATTGCCATCGAACCTGCTAGAATCCCCCAAGGCAATACAGCGATTGATAGAGGCAAAATATCAACAACACCACGTAAAAATGCTTTTTTATTCAAGTCGGATTGCGATTGAATGTCAGCAGAACAAGGTTCAAATTGATGACTCATTGATTAAATCCAAAACCATGAATAGAACAAGTATCTTTAAAAGCAGTGGACGTGGCTTGCATGAAATTGCTGCTTTATTGCTGTTCTAAGGATTTCTTATGACATTTAAAAGATGTTGAACTAGGCTAAATATTTAAAGTGCTTAAATACTGGGAAGGTGTTACGCCCATGGCCTTTTTAAAATGTCGATTAAAATGGCTTTGATCTGAAAAACCACAATTTTGTGCTGTCATTGCGATCGTATAACCTTGTTTTAATAATTGCCGTGCTTTATGCAAACGGACTTGTACCAACCAACTGTGTGGCGGCAACCCTGTATACTTTTTAAATTCTCGCAAAAAGTGCCAAGGACTCAATCCTACAGTTGCAGCCAAATCAGTCAAAGAATAATCTCGCTCAGGAAAAGCATTCAATAAATCTTTGACAATTTCAATTTTACGTTGTGCCTCAGGAAGCTCTGCGGGTGTTAATTTTGCTCGACCATAGCGACTGATTAAACGAGCCAAAGTTGATAAATACAGACTTTCCTTGAGCAACGTATTTTCTTTTTGTTCCAATAGATCAAACAGTAAGCTAAACTGCTGTGCCAAGCCAACATCGTGAACAACAGCATGAGGAAACCAAGGCACACTATTTTTGACACTAAAAAAATCTTGTCCTGCATCAAGTAACATTTCGGGTGTTGGATAAATTGCTCGGTATTTCCAACCCGACTCAACCGCAGATGAACCCGTGTGAATTTCATCTGCATTGACTAAAATAATGTCACCTTTCGGCGCTGTATGTAACTGCCCTGTTCGATAAAAACTTTGCGCACCATCTTCAATCACACCAATACAATAACCTTCATGCACATGCTTTGAAAATTGCTTATGGTGATACTGTGCTTTTAACAACTCTAATCCACCTAATTCTTTAAGGTGGAAATAGTTTGCCCACTCCTGCATGTTTTCGATTCAAACGTCTTCTGATGGCTTAAAAATAGCACGATTAGAAACAAGGTATAGAACAAAATTGCTGTCTAAATCTGAATAGAATAACAATGAACGAAATTTTATAGAACCGAATGAACAATGCACTATTTATTGATAGGTTTTTCCATCATGCTTTAGCCAACCATCTTTATGACGGCGACTTGGATCATGATGTGTCCAATGAATCACACCACCTTGATTACTGTATTCATATTCGCCAAAAAACTCAACACGATCGCCTTTACGTAAATGATCAATTCGTGGCGCTAAATCAATATTATGTGCGATCAAGACAGTTAAGCCGTTATCCAACGAAAGAATGAATTTTTGATGACGGGAACCTTGATTATCGTCACGTAATATTGCTTTTACTCGCCCTTCCGACTGAACTTGAACATTACTCAACTTTCCATCAAAAGCTTGACGAATAACCGTTAACCCTTGCTGATTTTGACTATTGTTTGACTGCGTGTTTTGAAAATTTTGCTGATCACTTGATTTAGAATCAAATTGTGCAGCACGATTGTTTTGATCTTGGGAATTAACTTGAGCTTGCCCAGTTGATGCCTTGTTTTGTTGGTTTAGGTCAATACCAAAATAAGCAGCAACAATTACAGCGATTGCAGCACCAATACCAAGTTGCGTTTTGTTTGCCATTAAGTTTTAGTCTAAGCAATATGAATAATAGAGATTATAAAAGAATAACGCCCATCATTTGTATAAAATCATTTTACTGATTCTTCTTGAATTTATTTTTCTATAAAATCAACAGCAATAAAAAACCCCTCAAATGAGGGGTTTTCAATAATTATACTTAAAAAGTAAAATTATTTAGCAGCAGCCTGAGCAGCAGCAACTTCTTCAGCAAAGCTCATTTCAGCTTTTTTCTCAATACCTTCACCTACTTCGAAGCGAACGAATTGAGCTACAGTTGTTGCAGTCGCTTTCAATACTTCAGCAACTTTTTTGTCGTTGTCGATAACGTATTGTTGACGCTCAAGAACAACTTCGTTCAAGTATTTTTCAACTGAACCAGTTACCATTTTTTCAACGATGTTTGCTGGTTTACCAGATTCGATTGCTTTAGCTTCTGCAATTTCTTTCTCTTTAGCGATAAGATCAGCAGAAACTTCTTCAGCAGTTACAGCAACTGGGTTGAACGCAGCAACGTGCATTGCAATACCTTTACCAGTTTCAGCAGAACCTGTGTAAGAAACAACAACACCAATTTTTAAACCGTGTTTGTAAACTGCAAGGTTTTCACCTTCTACAATTGCAGCACGACGAACTTGAATGTTTTCACCGATTTTTTGAACAAGCGCAATACGAGCTTCTTCAACAGTTGAACCGTCTTCAAGTTTCAATTCAGCAATTTGAGCAGCGTCAGTTACGCCAGCAGCAAGTGCAGCAGCAGCAACTTTAGCAGAGAAACCAGCAAAGTTTTCGTCTTTCGCAACGAAGTCAGTTTGACAGTTTACTTCTAAAAGAATTGCTTTGTTACCTTCTTGAGCAATCGTGATTGCACCATCAGCAGCAATATTACCAGCTTTTTTAGCTGCTTTTGCTTGACCTGATTTACGAAGGTTATCAATCGCTAATTCGATGTCACCGTCTGCTTCTGTTAATGCTTTTTTGCATTCCATCATTGCAAGACCAGTACGGTCACGTAATTCTTTTACCATGCTCGCAGTAACTGCAGTCATGTTGTTCTCCTAAATACGGTAGAATATGAATCTGTTCAACAAAAACGGCCCAAAGGTTTCTCTGGGCCGTTTTGCTTTATCGACGCTCAATTTGTCATCATTTTAATTCACAAAAATGACAAGCTTGCGTCAAAACGCATTAAGCCTCAGGAGCTTCTTTCGCAGCTTCTTCGCCTTTAGCTTGAGCATTTGCTTGAGTTTGAGCGTATTCTTTACCAGCAAGAATCGCATCAGCCATTGCAGAAGCATAAAGTGTAACAGCACGAATCGCATCGTCGTTACCAGGAATAACGAAATCTACGTTATCTGGGTTAGAGTTTGTATCAACGATACCGATTACTGGAATACCAAGGTTTTTAGCTTCTTTAATCGCGATTGCTTCGTGATCAACGTCGATGATGAACAATGCGTCAGGTAAACCACCCATGTTCTTAACACCGCCTAAAGAGCGTTCAAGTTTTTCCATTTCACGAGTACGTTCTAATGCTTCACGTTTAGTAAGTTTAGCAAAAGTACCATCTTGTGATTGAGTTTGAAGATCTTTCAAACGGTTGATTGACTGACGAAGAGTTTTCCAGTTAGTCAACATACCACCCAACCAACGATGATCTACATAAGGTTGACCAGCGCGTTGAGCTTGCTCACGAATGATGTTAGAAGCAGCACGTTTTGTACCAACGAACAATACTTTGTTCTTTTTGCTTGCTAGATTGTTAACAAAATTCAAAGCATCATTTAACGCAGGAACAGTGTGTTCAAGGTTGATGATGTGAATGCGGTTACGCGCACCAAAAATGTATTGACGCATTTTTGGGTTCCAGAAGCGAGTTTGGTGACCAAAGTGCGCACCAGCTTGAAGAAGGTCGCGCATGCTTACGTTGTAATCTGCCATTTTCTTTACCTTAAAAGTTTGGGTTAGGCCTCCATATGTCCGCATTCTCCACCCTTTCAGGCACCCAGAGTAATGTGACGACATATGTGCGGATTTTTAAATTACCCTTATCAAAATTTCCATAAACGATTCATAAAGAAAGTCACAGAAAGCATTTGATAAATTGGGCGGCTATTTATACCATAGTCACATACAAATTTCCAAAAGTTTTTAAAGATCATGAACAGTACTTACGAAGCGCCCCGTCGATTAATCAAAACCGCAGATGAAATTGAGAAGATGCGTGTTGCAGGTCGATTGGCTGCAGAAGTTTTGGATATGATCAAACCGCATATCAAACCAGGTGTCAGTACACTGGAGTTGGATACGATTTGTCATGACTATATTGTCAATACACAAAATGCTATACCTGCATGTTTGGGTTATGGCGCTGCACCCGGTCGACCTGCTTTCCAACATGTGATTTGTACTTCTGTGAACCATGTGGTATGTCACGGCATTCCGTCTGAAAGTAAAATCCTGAAAAAAGGCGATATCCTGAATATTGATGTCACAGTGATTAAAGATGGTTACCACGGCGATACCAATATGATGTATGTCGTTGGTGGAGAAACTTCAATCATTGCAGACCGTTTATGTAAAGTTGCTCAAGAAGCAATGTACCGTGGTATGGCAACCGTTAAACCAGGCTCTACAATTGGCGATATTGGTGCTGCAATCCAAAAGTATGTTGAGTCAGAGCGTTTTAGCGTTGTCCGTGAATATTGTGGTCATGGTATCGGCACTGTATTCCATGACGAACCCCAAGTTTTACATTATGGACAACCAAACTCAGGTATGGTTTTAGAAGAAGGCATGACCTTTACCATTGAGCCGATGGTCAATGCAGGCGTTTGGCAAACCCGTTTAATGGGCGATAAATGGACTGTCGTAACCAAAGATCATAGCCTTTCAGCGCAATACGAACATACACTGCTAGTCACTAAAAATGGTGTTGAAGTTTTAACCGCGCGCCCTGAAGAAGACTTGTCTCGCTTTCAGAAATAAATAAGTCATTGACTAAACTGACTTGAGTCATTTAAGAAAAGGTCATATTGATATGACCTTTTTTTATTACTGCAATTTTCCACTATAAATAAGATATTGTTTTAAAATATTTTTTACCGTCAAAATCTTCTATTTTTACAATGTAATGCAATGTTAACACAATTACACAGATGCTAAGATTATCAACCCGATGATAAATAAAACATTAAAAAAAGAACATTCACTTAAAAAAACACCTTGCAAAAGCAACATTCAAACACAGCAAAAAATCCTAATAATAAAAATACATAAAAATTAGTATCAATTGCGGACATGGAGTCCAATTCTATGAAGAAATCATTACTTTGCATGATCACCACATGTGTGACTTTACCCATGATGGCACATGCGGATTCACCTTATTTTAGTTTTAAAGATGGTGATGGATTTAAACGATTTTCTGTCTCAGCAGGCTGGTTACATGCTATGCCACAAGGCAATGGCAATCCGATCAAAGTGAATACCGCCGTTGCTGAAGGAACCCAATCAAAAGTAGGAGATATTTCTAAAAAAGCTGTACTAGATGCAGCTGTTAAGGAATCAAATCCTTTTCTATATGGTGCAATCGGTCTTTTAGGTGACACAATTCCCAGTGCTTTAACTGGTACAGCAACGGTCAATGGCTTATCGAGTTGGACTGCTGAAGGTACAGGCTTAACAGCAAAAGATGTTGATACTTTTGGCTTGATGGGCAATTATTACTTTACTGACAATATTTCTCTAGAGTTTAAAGCGGGTATTCCACCTAAAGTTGAGATTGAAGGTAAAGGTCAAATCTTTGCCCCTTTGACAGGCAAAGATTCAACACCTCTCGGGAGTATTGACTTACAGAAAGATATTCCGATTACCGATTTATCCAAGCACGCTAAAGCAGCATCAGCAACTGCATGGTTACCAGCAGCAGAGTTACATTATCAATTTGGTAAATCTGGTGTAAATAAATTTCGACCTTATCTTGGTGTCGGTGTGATGTATGCACATTTCACCCATTTAAAAGTCGATAATGGCGTGAAAGATGATTTGATTGCAGCAGGTCATATGATTCAAAATGTCTTAGATAATCAAGCAGGTGCTGCACTTGACGGTAAACTATCTTCAGCAAATCCTGTAGTCAAAGTCAAAGCAGATGATGCTTGGGCGCCTATGGCAACATTGGGTGCAACCTATGACTTTAATGAGCGTTGGTTTGGCGTAGGCTCAGTAACTTATGCTCCTATGAGTAGCGATGCCACAATTACCATTTCAAACTCAAATACCAATAAAGATCTTGTTACTGCTAAGACTAAAATTGATATCGATCCTCTGATTACCTATGTGGGTGTAGGTTACCGTTTTTAATTTCTGAGACTAAAATGATTTTCTTGAAAAATCATTTAATCAATAAATTAAAATCATTGACCTAAACCGAGCAGATTGATCACTAAAATTTATCGATTGATAAAATTTTATTCTATCGCTAAGTCCCATTGAATCCTCTACAATTCTCATATGATGATTCAATGGACCACTTATGTCAGCGCTACAGGACGACACTCGCTTTTCTAAACCTCTCATTTATATGCTCATTGGAAGTGCTTTTATTCTGGCACTTTCTTTGGGTGTGCGTCATGGTTTTGGACTTTATTTAGTCCCGATGAGCCATGAGTTTAACTGGAGCCACCAAGTTTTTAGCTTGGCAATTGCCATGCAAAACTTACTCTGGGGTGCTGTTCAACCCTTTACAGGTGCACTTGCTGATAAATACGGCAGTAAAAAAGTTGTTGCAGTTGGTGGTGTACTTTATACGATTGGCTTGTTGTTGATGTCAGTCAGTTCAAATGCCCTTTTACTTGACCTCAGTGTCGGTTTAATTATTGGCTTAGCTCTCTCTGCAACTTCTTTTTCGGTACTCCTTTCAGCAGTTGGGCGTGCTGCTCATCCAAGCAAACGTAGCATGGCTATGGGGATTGCAAGTGCGGCAGGTTCATTTGGGCAATTTATCATGTTGCCTACCACTCTCCTACTGATTAAAAACTTTGGATGGTCTTCAGCACTAGTCATTACAGCCGTCTTGGTTGTATTGATTATCCCATTGGCATGGATGCTGAAAGCACCAATGTATACCCCGCCAAATGCAGTCAAGCAGGCGCTAAAACCGAGCTTAACCTTTAAGCAAATTTTAAACATTGCATTTCATCATAAACCTTTTCTGTGGTTGGCCTTTGGTTTCTTGGTGTGTGGTTTCCAAGTGGTGTTCTTAGGGATTCATCTTCCAGGCTATCTGATTGATCATGGTTTTGATGCTTCAACAGGTACAGTATTTCTTGCACTGGTTGGATTATTTAATATTGTAGGAACCTATGCCGCAGGCTGGTTAGGCGATAAATATTCAAAACCTCATTTGTTAATGGGTCTCTATGGCTTACGAGGCGTAACCATCATTGCATTTTTGATGCTGCCACTGAGCATCTGGACGGTATACGCTTTCGGCATCATTATGGGCATTCTTTGGCTTTCAACGGTTCCTTTAACCAATGGCATTGTTGCCAATATGTTTGGTGTAAAATATTTAACCATGCTCAGCGGTATTGTATTTTTCACCCATCAAGTCGGCTCATTTTTTGGTGGCTGGTTGGGTGGCTTAAACCATGATATAACAGGTAACTACAACATCATCTGGGGTTGTTCAATTGCGTTAAGTCTGTTTGGCGTTATTGTGCATTTCTTCGTGAATGAGGAGGCGGTTGTCGATGACTGATACTGATATATGGTTAAAATTTGCTGTTTGGGGTGTCATTATTCTATTGTTGCTCTTGTCTAGCCTACTGTGGTTTAACACACCTGAACTGTTTGAATATTTTAATATGGCTTTTTGTGCACACTAATTTGAACTGAATTTGACGACTTAAACGTTTGAGCTGAATCTCAGTGCGATTGATTCAAAAGTGCTCAAAAAAGGCTGCCAGACAATCGTGATTATGGCAGCTTTTTTAAAATTCACTATTCAGTCTTTATTTTTTGAATAAAAAAGTTTAGGCGTTAAAAAGACCATTTCACAATGGTCTCTTTAATGATCAATCTTAGATGATCTTAAGCTGATTTGCGTGAGTTTACTCGCCCTTGAATCACAGCTTTGACATTATTTTTGGCATAATTCAAGAATACTTTTAATGGTGAAAGTTTCGGATTTGGCTTTTTGCCTTCACCGATCGCTTTAAATTGTGCGGCATACCAAAGGATTTCCATAATTGCCATTTTATCAACAAAAGGAATACCAGTTTTGATTTGCTCTACTGCATAACGCACATCTTGACCTGCGATCAAATTATTACTCACATCAGGCTCTACTGCCAAAGGACGAGCAATACCAATAAATTCGCAAGCGCCACTCTCCAGTGCTGCATTCATCCCTTGCGCTGTGCGGAAACCACCTGTCACCATCAGATGACATTTGACCTCTTTACGGATTTTTTCAGCAAAATCTAGGAAATATGCTTCACGTGCAATAGTGCTTTGTTTACGCTTGTCAGCCTTTGCTCCCGCCATTGCTGGTGCTTCATAAGTTCCACCAGAAATTTCGATAATATCAATACCAGCTGCATCAATCGCTTTGAATACTTGCACCACTTCTTCTTCGGTAATCCCACCACGTTGAAAGTCCGCAGAGTTCAACTTAACCGATACAATAAAATTTTCTGAGGTTTTGGCACGAACTGCTTGATAAATTTCCAATAAGAAACGCATACGGTTTTCAATTGAACCGCCCCACTGGTCTTGACGCTTATTGGTCAACGGTGAGAGAAATTGGCTGATCAAATAACCATGTGCGCCGTGGAGCTGCACCCCTTCGAATCCTGCTTTTTCACAAATCCGCGCTGATTCTGCAAAACGCTGGATAATATCTAAAATTTCAACTTCACTTAACGCTCGAGGAGTCCCAAATGTGGTTGCCAATAATGGACTAAACGGTACGGCAGATGGTGCAACTGTTTCTTTATTTAGCCCTTTTGGACACTGACGTCCCGGATGTGACAATTGAATCAATTGCACCATGCCGTGTTTTTTTCCGATATTTGCCCATTCAGTCAATTTGGCAAGATCTCGCTCGGTTTCAACCACAACCACACCCGGCTCATTTTTAGCACGGAAATCGACCATCACATTACCGGTGATCGCACAACCCAAACCACCTTTGCCCCATGCATCATACAATCCCAAATGCAGTTGATTGGGTTGTCCGGCATGGTTTGCCAGTGCCTCACTCATCGCACCTTTAATAATGCGGTTTTTAAAAATGGTCTTATTTATTTCTAATGATTCTGCAAGATGGCTCATGGTCAAATCTCTTCAATGATTAGAGTTTTTACTCTATTTTAAATTTAACATAGTTCAAGCGTAAATCTGACAATTTAATTTGTCAATTTTGTAAGTGTGACTGAAGAGATTAAAATTGCTCAATCATTACAGCTTAATATTGACTCGCTTTAATTAAATTTTTTGTGTAATTATTCAACGGCTTGTCAAATAAATCTTGGGTATCTTGGAACTCGATAACCTTCGCCTCTTTCAGCACCAATACTTTCTGACAAAGTGCTTTGACTACTTGCAAGTCATGACTAATAAATAAATAGCTCATTTGATAGTCTTGTTGCAATTGACGCAATAATTTCACAATTGCACGCTGTGTGGTTCGGTCAAGTGCAGATGTTGGCTCATCAAGAATCAATAATTTAGGTCGCAGTACCACTGCACGTGCCAAGGCGACACGTTGTCGTTGTCCTCCTGAAAGCTGATGCGGATAAAGTTGTTTCACGACAACAGGTAATTCAACTTTATTCAAAATTTCATTGATCCGAATAATCATTTCTGATTCTTTTAAATTTTGTAGTGCCAAGCCCTCTCGAATAATCTGATCGACCGTCATTCTTGGGTTTAAACTGCTTAATGGATCTTGAAAGACAATCTGAAAATTGCAGCGTAGCGGTCTTAATTTGCGTTGATTCAAGCGATTAATATCTTGATTTAATAAAACAATATTACCTGTACTTTCAATCAGTCTTGCAATTGCCAAAGCTAAAGATGTTTTGCCAGAACCGCTCTCTCCGACAATCCCAATGGATTCAGCACGATTCAAACGCAAATTTAAAGGCTTAACCGCAATAAAATAATCTTGGATTCGATTTAAAACTCCTTTCCGAATTGGAAATTTGACCCCGAGTCGATGTAAAGACAGTACCAAATGACTGTCATTCGGTACTGGATTGGCTTCACCAAAGTTATAATCCAGTAAATATTGGGTATATGCTGTTTTAGGTTTTAGAAAAATATCTCGAACTAAACCCTTTTCTTCAACTCGTCCCTGATTCATCACGATCACTTGATTGGAATATTTACGAACCAAATTCAAGTCATGGCTAATCAGGATCATCGCCATTTTATGATTCAAAATCAGCAATTGTAATAAGTTTAAGACTTGGGATTGTAAGGTAACATCCAATGCTGTGGTTGGCTCGTCTGCAATAATAATTTCAGGTTTTTGTGCCAATACTGAAGCGATTAAAACACGTTGTCTTTGCCCGCCCGACAGTTCATGTGGATAACGTTGTAACTTATCCTCAGGATCATCCATCCCTACATCACACAATAAATCATAGACACGTTTTCTGGCTTTTTCTTTAGACATCCCTTCTAAAATTAAGGTTTCACCCACAATCCGTTCTACTTTATGCAATGGATTTAAAGCGGTCATCGGTTCTTGAAAGATCATGGCAATTTTTTTACCACGAATATTTAATATACCATTTTGATTGAGTGCCAATAAGTCGTGTTGATCATAGACAGCTTGCCCTGAAACTTTTAAATCATCGGGAAGTAATCCCAGTAAAGCCAAACCGCTGATAGATTTCCCGGACCCACTCTCCCCGACAATCGCTACAGTTTCACCGACATGTAAATCAAAATTCAGATTCTCAACCAGCACTTTCTGTTGTTTATTTTCAATGTGCAAATGTTTAACAGACAATAATAAAGATTCATCATTATTTTTGGCGTCTTGGATCGAATGCATCGCGTGTCGCCTCCCCAATATAAATTAATAATGACAAAACCAACGCCAATGTAAAAAAACCTGAAAGTGCAAGCCACGGTGCATCTAGGTTATTTTTACCTTGTAGCAGTAACTCTCCCAAAGATGCGGCATCAGGTGGTAAGCCATAGCCTAGAAAATCCAACGCCGTAAGTGCTGTAATATTTGCAGTCAACATAAAAGGTAATTGTGACAAGCTTGAACTCATGACATTCGGCAGAATATGCCTAAAAATAATCACTAAATCGCTTACACCTAATGCACGCGCTGCTTGCACATAATCCAAGTGACGCGCACGAAGGAACTCCGCTCGCACAATACCCACCAACTCTGTCCAGCCAAAAATCAACATGATCAAAAACAGCCAATACACACTCGGCGTAAACAAACTGACTAAAATAATCACCATGAATAAAGTGGGTAATCCTCCCCAAACTTCAAGGATTCGTTGCCCAATCAAATCAATCCATCCACCATAATAGCCCTGAATCGCACCCACAACGACACCAAGAAAAGCAGCAAACAACGTAAGGGCAAAACCAAATAACAAGGATATACGTAATCCATACAGGATTCTGGCCAAAACATCACGTCCTTGGTCATCTGTTCCCAACCAATTTTGCGTTGTAGGTGGTGATGGCACAGGGACAGCTAAATCTAAATTAGGGGTCTGATAGGAGAAGCGTAGAATAGGCCAAATCGCCCAGCCTTTTTCATCAATCAGCTGTTGAACAACAGGATCTCGATAATCAGCTTCAGTTTCAAAAACTCCACCAAAGGTTGTTTCTGGATAGGCTTTAAACACAGGCATGTAATAGTGCTGATCGTATTTGACCAATACTGGCTTATCATTGGCAATAAATTCAGCTGAAATAGAAATCACAAACAGTGCCATAAATAGAATAAAACAGCCAAAGCCCAATCGATTTTGTTTAAATTTCTCTAAACGGGCATGCATGATTGGTGACATTATTTCGCACCTCTTGATTCAAAATCAATCCGAGGGTCAATCACCCGATACAACACATCGCAAATCAATCTTAAAATCAGACCAAAGAGGGTCAAAAAGAATAAAGTACCAAAAATCACAGGATAATCACGCTGTTGTACAGCTTCAAAACCCAGTAAGCCTAATCCATCTAAATTAAAAATTATTTCGATCAGTAAGTTACCTACAAAAAACACCCCCACAAGCACTTCGGGTAACCCTGCCACAATCACCAATAAGGCATTACGGAATACATGTTTGTAGAGCACTGTATTTTCGGTCAAACCTTTGGCACGTGCAGCGAGTACATAATGCTTATTTAACTCTTCCATAAATGTATATTTTGTAAGATAGGTTAAACTGGCAAAACCACCCAGCACCATTGCCAACAAAGGTAAAGCCATGTGCCAAAAATAATCAATCACCTGCTCAAACAAGTTCAAACTGTGAAAGTTGTCTGATACAAAACCCTGTAATGGAAACCACTGAAAATAAGAACCACCAGCAAAAAATACGATCAACAAAATCGCAAAGACAAAAGCAGGAACGGCATAACCTACAGCGAGTAGCAATGATGTTGCTCGATCAAAAAAAAGACCATTCTGTTTGGCTTTCCTTATACCCAAAGGAATGGAAATTAAGTAAATCAGCAAAGTGCTCCATAAACCCAAAGACATTGTGACTGGCATTTTTTCGAGTAAGAGTTCTGTAACAGGTTTATCTTTAAAAAAACTGCTACCAAAATCAAAAGCCAAATAATTGCTCAGCATCAGTCCAAAACGTCGATACGCGGGTTGATCAAAACCATATTGCTTTTTGATTTGCTCAACCATTTCTTGGCTCAAACCTTGCGCACCACGATACTCATGACGGTCAATCGAAGCAGAAATCCCACCCGTGCCGATATTATCTCGTTGAAAGTTTTCTGCTTGCTGAATCGCCTGTTCAACAGGTCCGCCTGGTGCAATTTGAACCACAACAAAATTGATCAATAAAACAAAGAACAATGTTGGAATGATCAGTAATAGCCTTTTGAGTATATATGTGCCCATTGCAACAAGGTTCCTTATGTCCTCATGAGGATGGATGAATCAATTTAACTACGACTTAATTTGAGTCACTTATGTTTTGCATACTATTGTCTTTTAGACAATTTTTTTCATCGATTATCTTTTTAAATATTGCTCTACTTTTTTAGTTTCAATCGGATCAGCCCACCAATACTCCAAACCGAGTGATAGTTTGGGTTTAATTACAGGTTGATGATACATGTTCCAATAGGCATACCAATTTTTATCATTGCCATAGGTCAGAATTTGATAATAACCAGCACGTAACACACGATCGAGTACACGTGTATGTAATACCAGTTGTTCACGATTTGGGGAAGCAATCATCTTTTGGATCAATTGATCAATCACAGGATTTTTAATTCCTGCATAGTTATAATTGCCTACCTCATCTGCCGCTTTAGAACCCCACATTTGAGCCTGTTCAGCACCTGGTGTCAAAGATTGTGGCATGTCCATTGGCGTCATCTGAAAATCCAAACGGCGCATACGTTCAGTATATTGCGGCAAATCCACTTGGCGAATCGTGGCTTGAATACCGAGTTTTTTTAAATTGCGTATATAGGGCAGTAAAGTTCGTTGCGCACCATCCTGATGAATCAAAAACTCAATGCGAATAGGTTTCCCCTGCTGATCAAGCAATTGACCTTGGTAAAAACGATACCCTGCTTTTAATAAAATAGAACGTGCAATCAACAGGTTTTGACGATTAAAACCACTGGCATCAGAAACAGGATATTGCCAATCTGCTAAAACACCTTCTCGTTGTAAAGTTGGAAGTTGTTTAAGATAAGGTTTAAGAATCTCTAGTTCTTGAACACTGGGTTTCGCCGTTGCAGCTAGCTCACTGTTTTGAAAATGGCTTTGTAGTCGAATATTTTGACCATATAACAAAGCTTTGTTGATCCATTCAAAATCATAAGCATAGGTTAAGGCCTGTCGAAAATACAGATCATTAAAAGGTGTTTTTCGGGTATTAAATACCAAACTTTGAGTTAATGCCGGTGTTTGAATTTTAGCGGTATAAGTTTTGACTAGTCCTGCTTTTACCGCAGGAAAATGATATGCAGTCACCCAATTGCGCGCGCTTTTCTCTTGGTAAAATGTATACTGTCCGGACTTAAAGCCCTCAAAAGCAACTTCAGGACTGCGATAATAAACATATTTGATTCGATCAAAGTTATAACGTCCGCGATTGACAGGCAAGTCTTTTGCCCAATAGTGTGGGTTCCGTCTATAAGTAATACTACGTCCAGAATCAATTCGTTCAATTAAATAAGGACCAGATCCTAAAATCGGTTGCAAAGTCACTTTGCTATAGTCTTTATTTTTCCAATCCGCTTTTGAGTAAATTGCGATCTTTGCCAAAATATAAGGCATATCAGGATTATGGGCAGATTTAAAGGTCATTTTTACCTGATACTTGGACAACACTTCCGTTTTTGCCAAATCAGATAAATACATTTGAAAGCCAAGATTGGCTTTGGTCTGAATCGTATCAAAGCTAAATTTGATATCTTCAGCGGTGACTGGTGACCCATCACTAAAACGGGCTTGAGGATTTAGGTGAAAAATGACATATTTGGTTTTAGCGGGATCATAACTGACTTTTTCAGCAAGTAGTGGATATAACACTCCTGGTTCATCCAACGAGCTATCCATCAAGCTATCAAATACATAGTTGATTCCTTCAGTCGAACTGCCTTTGCCATTCAAACTGTTTAAATTATCAAATGTACCAATACTTGACGTACTGATATAACCGCCTTTGGGCGCATTGACATTGGCATAAGGCATGACCTGAGCTTTGACATATAATGGCGAATTATGAACCGCAATATAAGGTGTAGTCTGAATTGCAGCAGCTACATCCACTGCAATACCTCCCCCCAATGCCAATACGAATGTACTGACATGTGTAAAACTCAGGTGCATTCCCCTACTTTCCTTGATTCAAAAAATCATTTTGAAAATTTAAATCACTCAGTAAATCCATCTATCACCCAAATCAATTAAAGATTTGGAACTTTGATAATACTGCCAATACGTAAAGCGGCATTTGGTTTCAGATCATTCATCTCAGCTAATGCACCAGTATCGATACCGAACTTACTGGCTAAACGAATCAATGAGTCGCCACTTTTCACTTTGTACTCAGTGACAGTTTTAGGAATACGAATGGATTGACCGCGCTGTAAACCAGCACGTGGACTTAAATCATTCATCTCAGCCAGTTCTTGTACGGATAAACCCACACGACTGGCAATGACATTTAAAGATTCACCTGCCTTAACAGCATAACTTTCAGTATTCTTACTCGCTGCTTTAGATGAAGACTTTGCTGAAGCTTTTAAGTCTTCCTTTTCCTTAGAAAGCGAGGATTTACTGGGCAAATCTCCTTCAATTTTCAGACGTTGTCCAACATCAAGTGCTTGATTACGAGATAAACCATTTAAGTCGCTCAAATAGCTCAACTGTAATTTATATTTCTTGGCAATACTTGCCAGCGTCTCACCTGATTTTACGACATGAATGTCCTTGCTTGAAGCTTCAGATTTTGCTTCACTTTTGCTATGTGCTCTGTCTTTAGCACTACTTTCAGGTGTCCCTGTTAATTTGAGCTTTTGTCCAACCAGCAAACCTGAGGTCGTCGTTAGACCATTTAACTCAGCAATTTGGTTAACTTGTAAATTATATTTGTTGGCAACTGCAATCAAACTATCGCCCGATTGAACTGTATAGGTCTCTGGAGTAGAACTTCCAGCAGGAATTTTGATCACCTGACCTACAAGTAAGTTTCGAGATGGAGAGAGTTTATTCAACTCAGCCAACTCCGTTAAAGATAATTTAGACTGTGCTGCAATACTGGATAAACTATCACCACTTTGAACTTTATAGTTTTCCGTTTTATAGCTAGGTTCAGATTTCAGATTTTTAAACTTACTTTGCTCAGCAACTTTCGACTCAAGCTTGTTCTCTTGCTCATTCACTTCATTAAGGGGCACATTGATTTTTTGCCCGACAAACAAACTGCTTGAAATATCTAATCCTGGAGTTAAATCAGCAAGTTCATGTACTGATAATGCATAACGATCAGCGATGATTTTGAGATATTCACCACGTTTGACCACATAAGATTTAGTTCTTACTTTGGCAACTGGCTTAGATGTATCTGCTCGAACCACAGTCTTATTAATTTCTGATAATTTATCATCAGCAGTATCTTTAAGTTTTAATTTTTGACCAACAAATAAATTACTGTTGGTATTCAAATTGTTATAACTTGCCAATTGTGAAACCGATAAATCAAATTGGTTGGCAACGCCAGTTAAGCTGTCATTCGGTTTAACCACATAAGTGGTCGGTGCTGACTCTGTTGCTTTCCGTGAGGTGATAGGTGCGTCAATCTGTGGTTTTGCATCATACAAATACAATGTTGCACCAACAAATAAAGTTCCATTTGGATCCACTTGGTTCCATTTGGCAATGTCACGCCAATTGACTCCATTTTTCAAAGCAATCGTTGCTAAAGTATCACCTGGCAAAACAGTATAAGTGCTGCGTTTACCTTTAGGAGGTTCCACCACGACTTCAGTATCAGTTTTCTTAAAGTTCTTATCTTGATTCAGTTTCGCTTCTTCAGAATTTGCAGGTGTAGTATCAGCCAAGCCTTTAGGATATGCAAATCCAACGGTATTTTCTCTACCCTGCACTTCTGCGACTGATTGACTGGTCTGAATCGCAGTCAGTTTAATTTTGCCGTCATACGGGTCTAAAACTTCCGTACCTTGTGGCGCAATTGCTTTAATTTCTTTAACAACTTCTTCTTTTTCTGCTTGTGTTGCTTGTGGTTCTAACACTTGTTTAACTGTTTCTTTTTCACCTTCGGCTTTCACCGCGGCAAGAATTTGAGCCTTTTCTCGTGCAGAAATCGGTGGCTCCACTGCTACAGGTTTAACATTGGCAGCCGTAGTAACGGCAACAGGAATACGTGGTGCACTTGGAATATCTGCATTGGCGGCAAATCGCGCCAAAGCATCTGAGCCCTGTGGCGTATTCTTTAAAGTATTTACTGAATTTGCAGTGCTGGTTGTCGTAGTGGTTGCTTTATTTGAACTCAATACAGGTGGCGTAGTACGGGTCGGCGTAATCGATTGCGTTACTGTAGACGTTACACCAGCAGGTGTTAAAGTCTGGGTTGCTGTCGTTGGGCTATTATTGCTTGCCCAAAATCCACCATCAGAGCTTGATTTTAAAGCTCTTAACTTGGAATCAATTGTTGGGCTTAAATCAGCAGGAATCAAAATTCGTAAAGTACTTGATGGATCAACAACTTCACCACGATGCCCCGGATTCAGCGCGTACAATTCCGCACGGCTTAAACCTGTGATGGACGCAATTTGATTCAATTGTGCACCTGGTGGAACAGCGACTTCTCTAAAATGCGGACGATTGGCAATCGGCGGTAAACTTACACCATATTTAGATGGATTTTTAATGATTTGTGCGACCGCCAAAAAACGCGGAACATAGTTCATCGTTTCTTGTGGTAATCGCAATGACCAATAGTCTGTTGGCAACCCTGCTGCTTGGTTTCGATTAATTGCCTGTTGAATTCGTCCTGGACCAGCATTGTATGCTGCCAATGCCAATTCCCATGAACCAAACTGATTATACAAACCACCTAAAAACTCATATGCTGCACGAGTGGACTCAACCACATCACGACGCCCATCGTACAAACTGGTTTGTCTTAAACCGTAAATTTTACCTGTGCTTGGTATGAACTGCCACATTCCCGCTGCCGCAGCACTACTGGTTGCAGCAGGATCGTAAGAACTTTCAATGATTGGTAATAATGCCAATTCAGTTGGCAAACCGCGACGTTCAGCTTCTTTTACTGTATGGTAAAGATAACGTGATGCACGGGCACTCAAACGATCTATATAAGGTTGACGAGAAACAAACCAGCTTCGTTGTGCATCAATCCGTGGGTCCCAATGGTTTTCATCCATTTTAAAACCAACAGACATGCGCTTCCAAACGTCACCGTGTTTTAAAATCAATAAACGATCACCTTCTACCGCACGCATATCAGTTGCTGACAGAAGATCCTCTAGTGAATCCAAACTGTTCGCGTCCAACATTCCTGACGACTTTGATGTTTGAGTTTTTGACGTCGATGGGTTCGAAGAACACCCAGCAGTCAAACCCAGTGCCGCCAATGCAGATGTTAATAGTGATAGTTTAAAGAAAACAGATGCAGTAGGTTGCCACACCATTGTGGTAGGTTTAAACATAAGGGTTCCGAACAACATTTAGTAAATTATTTTATCTTTGCCATTTTAGTAGAGCTTAGGGCGCATACAAGGCAAAATTTGAATGCGAATTGCATACAAATGTTACAAGAAATTAAAAAAATCTCAGTTCATGCGTAGAAAACGCTGATTTGCGTATACAATAAATTCTTAAACCGCGATGTTCAACTCTTAATTCACTTTCATTGGTTATTACTATGTCACAAACAATCACACTTTATGTCGACGGTGCTTGTAAAGGCAACCCAGGTCCTGGTGGCTGGGGTGCTTATATCATCACTGAAACTGAAGAGCATAAATTGTGTGGTGGTGAGCTGGATACCACCAATAATCGTATGGAGCTGAGTGCTGCTATTGAAGGCATTTCATTTTGCCCCACAGAAGCGAAACTGATTATTTGGACCGACTCCAACTATGTGAAGCGCGGTATTACCGAATGGATTGAAGGTTGGAAAAAGAAAAATTGGAAAGATGTCAAAAATCCTGATTTATGGCAAAAACTGGATCGCGTATGTAGAGGTCGTGAAATCGAATGGAATTGGATTAAAGGTCATGCAGGTCATGCAGGAAATGAAATGGCTGATCAATTGGCAAACTTAGGTACGGAACAAACATTGGCAGCAAAAAATGCGAAGATGCCTCAATCAGCCACCGAACAGAGTGTAGAAAATAATGATAAAAAAAAAGATGAAAAAGACTGGTTGCTTGATGATCCCTTCGGATTTGACCTGATGGAATCCGATGAAACTATCGATACTGAATTGCCAACACCCAAACAAACTGTGACAAGCTCTGAAACACCAAATAATAATTTGCGCCATGAAGATGTAGTTGAACAGGTTGAACAAAGTACTCAAATGAAAGATATGAATATTCACCCGCAAATTGTGATTACACCTGCGACTATAGAGCTGCATGGACCTAAACAGTTTATTCTTGATACCGAAACCACAGGTTTTTATTATCAGGACAGTGATCGAATTGTTGAAGTTGGTGCGATTGAAATGGTCAACCGTAAACTCACAGGCAGTTCGATTCACATCTATATTAATCCAGGAAAACCTGTAGGTGAGTCAGAAGCCATCCACGGGATCACTGATGAATTTTTAAAAGACAAACCCAAGTATGAGGAAATTGCAGAAGTCCTATTCGACTACTTAAAAGGCAGTGAAATCATTGCACATAATGCAAGCTTCGATATGAACTTCTTGGACATGGAATTCAAACGCAGTGGTCTTCCTGCCCTGTCTGAAGTGTGTACAGTGACTGATACTTTAGCGATGGCTAAAAGTAAGCATCCAGGACAAAAAAACTCTTTAGATGCACTTGTTCGACGTTACGAAATTGTTCAACGTGATCGTACTTTCCACGGCGCATTGCTTGATGCTGAAATTTTAGCCGATGTTTATCTCGCAATGACAGGCGGACAAGTATCCTTTGACATGGATGCTATTTCTGCACATACTGAACAAGCTCAGGGGAATACAACACGGCAAAAAATTGAAATTGATGTTCCAGTAATTTACGCTTCAGATGAAGAATTGGAAGCACATGAGAACTGGGTCAATAAATATCAAGAAAAACATGGGGAAGCCTGCATTTTTGCAAAATAAAATTTCCTATTTAGGCTGATTTTTTTCTGTAAAAAGTCCCTTGTTCAGCTATATTAAAACTTAGAAAATTAGCCTCGTTTTGAGGCTATGCAATAGAACATTTAGATACCCAGGAAAGGTGCAGATCAATGTCTTACCAAACCTCTATACATTTTGATCCGACGGCATTACTGATTATTAAAAAAGAAGTCGATAATTCAATTTTACAAGTTGAATCTGCTGTCAGCAGTTTAGTTGAAGATCAAACTTTACCCTTTGGTATTGATGATGCATTGCTACAACTGGAACAATGTAGTCATGTACTGATGCTGATTGACATGCCTCAAGTTGCCAAAATTGCCGAACTTTCAGCACAAGTTATGCGTAAAATCATGCAAAATCCACGTGAAATCAATACTCAAGATGTGATTGCATTGAGCGAAGGTACAACCATGCTCAAACGTTACATCGAGTTTAGTTGTCTACGTGAAGTCAAAGTGCCACAATTTTTGCATGATACACTAAACCGCTTGGAACTTTCTTTAGGTTTAGAACTCACGCCAGAAGGTCAAGCTATTATGCCACTACTGGATTGCGTGACGCCTAGTTTTAATCTCTTACAAACTCCAGATTTGGAACGTTCAGTGCATGTACATAAGCTTTATAAGCTGTGTCTGCATAAACTCTTAAATCAACAAGAGACGGATTTAGATCTGCAAGGGATAAAACTGGTTGGCAATTATTTAGCCAATATCGCTCAAGGACAACCGAGTGCTCAATATTGGGCGCTGATTGCTGTGGCTTTAAATCAGATTGAAAATATTATCCTCAACGATACACGTTTAAGAACATTAATTAGCATCGAAACCAACATTTCATCATTCTTTAAAGACCTTGCAGGATTTATTCCATCCTTAACCGATACTGCAAATGTATTGAGTATTTGTATTAGTCAGGAAGATGAAATTTCTCAACACATTCGTGAGCAAATCAATGTAGGCGAAGATATTTTAACGGATACTCAATTACAGATTTTTAGTCGTCATTTGTACGGACCAGATTTCGATACGATTCATAGTGTCAGCCAGCTCATTACAGATGAAATGTCGCAAATCCGTAATGATATCGAGTTTAATTATCAAAATATGAGTGATGAAAAAACTCAAGAATTAAAGAGTAAACTCACAGACCTTGCACATGTATTTAAAGTACTTAACTTAAATGAAGCCTATAGCGAACTAAAACAGCAAGCTGATCTGTTGTCTCAAGAAAACATGCTGAGAGATGAAAACTATGCACAGCAATTGATGAATAGTATTCTATCTGCGATGAACTCTATTGGAATTCTTGAACGCAATTACACTTCTAATCGCTTGCAATTAAAGGTCAATAATCTACATATTTCTTTAGACCGTCTTGATGAAGCTCACACCGCTTTACTGACTGAAACTAAGGCAATGGTCGATTTAAGCTCACAAACACTGGTTCAATATTTACAAGATCCGCAGTCTACAAGTCTAGAACTACTACCTTCTCAATTATATGAAATTGGAGGAGCTTTATTGTTCCTTGCAGCCAAAGATGGTCAAAAGGCATTGGCACAGTCTGCTGAATTTATTCAGTCTGGACTCAACAAAGAACAGATATTTAACCAACAACAGATCAATAAACTTCTAGATGTGTTAGCCAGTGCAGATATGATGATTGAAAATCTACAGAACAAACAACCTGTTTTGCAAACGATGTTTGATGTAGCATTAGCAAGTAGTCAAAATTTAAAATCGGTAGCCTAATGTCAGAATTATCAGTTGCTTATATCTTTCATCACCAACAACTTTTAGTAGATGAAAACTTACAACTTCCGAAAGTAGAGAAATTGGCAAGTGATATCAGTTTTAACTCGGGTGATCAAATCATTGCCCGAGATCTTTTTATCGAAGATGAAATTCCTCAAGGTTATCAACTGATTCCAATTCGACAGCTCATCTCACAATGGACAAAATCTGAATTTGAACAAGCTAGTCGAGCAGTGCAACTGCTTGAATGGCGTCGAAATCATAAATTTTGTAGTCACTGTGGACATGAAACAGAAGTTCACCCGATTGAATATGCAATGGTTTGCCCTGCCTGTCGTTATCACCAATACCCTCGCGTACAGCCATGTATTATTACGGTGATCACACGCGGCGACAATGAAATTTTATTGGCTAAAAATGCCAAGAATAAAAGTAATATGTATGGTCTGATTGCAGGTTTTGTTGAAGTCGGTGAAACCCTTGAAGAAGCGGTAAAGCGTGAAACTTTGGAAGAAGTCGGTTTAAAAGTAAAGAATGTACAATATTTATCGAGTCAACCGTGGCCTTTTCCAAGCAATTTGATGCTCGCCTTTAAAGCCGAATATGAGGCGGGTGAAATCGTATTGCAAGAAGAAGAGATCAGTGATGCGCAATTTTTCAAATTTGATCAATTGCCTGAAACGCCGTTCACAGGCAGTATTGCACATGCCATGATTGAACATGTGATTCACAATACACCGATGCACCAAGATTAATTTGATCCATATCCTTAATAAAAAGCCTAGCGATTGCTAGGCTTTGTTCATTGCATCATCGAGTACTTTTATAATTTCCGATCGTGTCATAAAGAAACGACTGAATAAACTCGAAACACTTCCCATAATCGAGATATGTCCCGTTTTAGGAATCGTCAAGATTTCACAATGATTACCTTGTTCATGTAATTGTTGTTTGAAATCAAATGAGTTCTGAGGCTTTACGATTTGATCATTTTCAGCCAGAAATAAATAATGCTTTACATCATTCTTGGCAACAAAGTAATAAGGCATCACTTGTTGATATGGAATCGCCTGATCAAATGCATCTTCAGCCAAAGCATCACCTTTATAATCAAAATGATAAGGTCCCGCAATTCCAATCATGGCTTTGATGTTTGGTTTTAGCGCCAAAGCATAACTTTTGGGATGATAAAGCAATGAGGCAATATTAAATGCCCCAGCTGAATGCCCCATGAGTGCAATTTTATCTGTAGTAATCCCTAAACGTGTTTGCTGTTGTTCAAGATAATTCAAAGCAACGGCTAAATCATCAACATAGCTTGGAAACTTATGTTCAGGTGCTAAATGATAATTCATAATCGCAACGTTATAGCCATAGCGACTAAATGCTTCACCTACAAATTTATAGGCACTTTTATCACCATGATTCCAAGCACCACCATGTACAAAAACAATTAAAGCTTTGTTTTGTGTTTGATGGGAAAGATATAGATCTAAACGTTGTCGAGCTTTTAAACCATAAGCAATGTTTGATTTTATGGAATACCCCTTTTTAGGGGTTAGTCCATTGATCGTTATGCTGCCTAAATCATATAAACGAAAATCTTGATAATGTGCTTTAAACTTGACTTTAAGCTGTTGAAATTGCTTATCAAGTTTATTTTTTAGCAATTCTAATCTATTGTTGGATAACATTATTGTTTTGCCCTGAAGCATCTGGATCAATTGCAACAGGGGTTTGCACATCTGGCTGTTGTGCATTGTTTACCACAGGTGCCGTAAACGATGAAGTTTGAACTGAATTATTTGCTTGCTCAACATTGTCAATCAAGGTCACAATTTTAGTCACATTTCCAACCTTTTGTAGAACATCATTTAAATCTGCGATTTCAGCATTATTTAAACGACCCAAAACATACAGTACGCCATCTTCAGTATGAACCAAAACTTTGTTATCAGAAACGACAGGCGCTTTCATGATTAAGCCACGCGTATTTACGGTGACAGAAGCGTCTTGCATAATCGTGCTATAGCCGATTTGATTGCCAACAGTTAAATAATTATGTACCGCTTTTACGTCACTCATTGCACGTAAATTGTCTTCGGCAAGCTGCTTTAAATGTGCATCAGGCACTTGTCCAGTCAGTAAAACATTACTATGGAAACTATTAATATTTACACGAGATTGTTTAAATCGAGCATCCAGCTTATATAGATTAATTTTCGCAGTACGCTCAATAGAAGAATCAATAAAAACCTGCCCTAAAGATCGGACACCGCTTTCTGTTCCCACTGGTGAAGAACCAGTACCACCTGAGATAAAACTAGCGCAACCAGACAAACTTGCTACACACATCATGGTGATGACAATACGCTTTAACACTCAGCAAGACTCCTAATGATTTTAACTGACAACACAACATCCTGATTACTCATTAAGATGTTGGAACATATCTTTTTTTTGATAAAAAACTGTGAGGCAATTCTTCATCACAGATTAATCAAGTCTGCATCCAAAGTAAATGCATTTTCAATCCAAGACTGATCATAAGAGATTTTACTTAAGTCTTGCTGTACGTTTTTTGCAATTTTATGATGTAAATCAAACCCAATTACATCAAAACGACTATAATACTGTTCATATTGCGGATATTCTTGTAAAAACCTAAACGCCGTTTTGATCATTTTTTGTTGCTTAATCAAATTCACAGCTTCAAAGGCATATCCCCTATAGCTTGACGTTCTGGCTTTCACTTCAATAAAAACTAATTCTTGCTGTGCCTCAGCAATAATATCGATTTCGCCAAAGCGAGAAAAATAGTTCAATTTGACAATCGTGTAGCCAGACTGCCGCAGTATTTTTACTGCCTCATGCTCTGCCCATTCCCCTAAATTATTTTTAGCCATCGATCATTCAACTATAAGGGCACTAAGTTATTTTTAGAGCGCTCAAAACATTGTGGAATGCGCTCAACGCGATTACCTTCAATTTTAATTTTTCCTGTCCGCCCATTAAAGGTTAGACTTTTGACATTGGGATCTAACACAAATTGTTCAGCAATGTACCAAGCATCACCACCAAACGCATATAAACGTTGATAAGGTAATGACGTTGGTTGATCCTTATAGGCTTTCACCACATCTTCCCATTCTTTGATATACAAAGCAGGCACATCACAGAACTTCATGCCTTTCGGTAATGTTTTACTTTCATTCACGGCGATCGCTTGAGTATAAATATTCTTTTTCTTTAACTTCTTTAAATTTGCCAACCATTGATTTGACCCAAGCAATAAAATACCTTCACTTGCTTTGGTCGTATTTGGCATCGCATCTACTGGGTCAACTTCTCCTGCATAATTTGCGAAAAGTGCATTTAAAAAGCTGATTGATTCTGCCTCAGTGCCCTTTTCACGAACAACATAGAGTTTGCTCACTTTATCATGCTGAATATAATCCAGAAGTGCTAAAGCATCGTCATTTTTAGACAGACTATATTGCCAAACATTTTTATGGGTCGGATACACCTCATTCAAAGCAAGCACTGGAACTTTTGGTTTTAAATTAATCAATGCTTCTACATCTGGACGTGCCAAAGGACCAATAATCATTTTGGTCTTTTTATTCACATTTTGCTTCAATATGGTTTTGATGGGTTTTTGATCAGAATCGACAAATTTTAATGGAATTTGGTTCTTGGATGCATGAGATGCATTCAATATTCCTTGTTTGATACTTAAACCTGCTCGCGACATGGGACCTGTTTCAGGTAAGATAACAAGAATTTCTGCGTGAACTTGGATTGTAAATCCAATTATTCCCAAACATACCAGTCTTTTAATACTGTTCAACACTATCTTATTTTTCATGGAGACCTTTATGAGTGCTCAATTATTTGTCGTAGCGACCCCAATTGGGCACTTAGATGATATGACTTTCCGTTCTATTGAAGTTTTAAAGTCGGTTTCTATTATTGCGGCAGAAGATACCCGCCAATCCGCTCAATTATTAAAACATTATAATATCTCAACTCCACTTACAGCGTGTCATGATCATAATGAAAGTAACAAAATTGATATACTTATCGAAAAATTAAAGCAAGGTCAAGATATTGCACTGGTCAGTGATGCTGGAACCCCGCTCATTAGTGATCCTGGATTTAAATTGGTTCGTGCTGCACAAGACAATGGAATCCGTGTCATTCCTGTACCGGGCGCTTGCGCTGCAATTGCAGCTTTGTGTGCTGTTGGCTTACCTAGTGACCGTTTTAGTTTTGAAGGCTTTCTATCTTCAAAACAATCTCAGCGCTTAATACAACTAGAAAAATTAAAATATGAAACGCAAACCATGATTATCTATGAAGCGCCCCACCGTATTTTAGACAGTGTCAAAGATATGGCTCAGGTTTTTGGTGAACAACGCCCCGTCGGTTTCGCTCGCGAGATCACCAAGACCTTTGAAACTATTAAAAAAATGACGCTAGGTGAATTGGTGAGTTTTATTGAAAATGATCATCACCAACAAAAAGGTGAGATCGTTTTAGTCATCGGTGGTCTACCTGATGCCAAAGATCAAGATGTTGAACAAGATAAGTTAGATCAACTACTCACACGATTATTACAGGACTTATCTGTTAAAGCTGCATCGCAACTCGCAGCTGATTTAATGGGTATCAAAAAGAAAATTGCTTACCAACGAGCGTTAGAACTCACCAATCAATAATCACGTGATATAACAACAAAAGTAGAATGATCATCATTGAGGAATAGGATGTTTAGTGGCTGTTCCTCAATGTATCTAAGAATATGATTGAACATTTATTTTTATTTATCAGAAATTTTAACTTATGATCAATAAACCAAAGATTCAAATTTTTAAAATATCAAAACCACGACTCTTTTTATTGTCATGGCTGATGACATCATCTTTATTTGCTGCACAAGATCCGGATTTTAATGAACCACTTCAACTGTCAGGTGATTTTGCTCAATTTAATATCCATAACTCCTCTGGCTATTACAAAGGGAACTTTAGCGCTAAACAAGGAAGTATGCAGATCACAGGAAATGAAATACAGCTCAATCAAGAGAAAAATAAACAACTTGTGTCTATCATCGCTTTTGGTACCCCTCTAAAACTGAATAAGAGAATCTATAAAACGAAAGAAAACATTCAGGCTTCTGCAAATAAAATGATTTTCGATGCGAAAAAATCAATAATCACTCTAGAAGGTAATGCAATGATTAGAAGTGATATTGGAAAACAAATTAAAAGTTCAAAAATTACTTATGATTTAATCAGTAATGACTTTGAAGCAATTGGGAATGATCAACAACGTGTCGAAATCATCATGCAACCTTAAGCGTTGAATTAATCAGCCGCCCCTAATCAAATTTTAAAGACATTAAAAAAGCACCTGACGGTGCTTTTAAAATCAATCTCTTGCAGATTCATCAGGGGGAACTTCAGTAATTTTCCCACCACGCGCTAAAAATGCAGCGACTTCATCTTCTAATGCTTCACGTTGTCTTTTTTTCGCAGTCACTGTGAGTGTTTCTGCTTCAGCCAAATCTGTATCAGACACCGTTGATTCACTTACCGCAGCACCTTTTTCCGCTGCTTTAGCTTCATCATCGTCAACTGCATGATCTTCTGAATTATCATCATAATCATTTGTATCTGTCATCTTGAACTCCCCATCAACGACGTCAATTTACCATCCAAAAAATGGTGATGTTTTACAGAGAAATGTACCAATCTCTTGCGGATTCGACTAGTCTCTAGATACATAAAATCGTGTTTTTTTTCATCAAATTCGTAATATTGTTTAAATGATTGTTTAAAAAGTATCAGTCAACTCATGAAATGGCATATTGCGTGCTTTTTAACGTTTCTAACCCACTGGCTTTTGTTAAAAATTGATCTTTTAAAAGCGGAGTATTTTCCACTTGTTTCAGTCCAAAATTACGCGCCCAGATCATAGGAAAGAATTCAGCAGTTTCCAAGAAACCAATCATCGACATGCTATGCATCATGGCATCATTTTGCCCTTTACGTGTGTGTTCATAACGTTTTAAGGTCTGTTGGTGTGCCCATACACCACGCTTTTTATCTTGCAATAAGACATCACAAAGCACTGCCGCATCCAAACAACCTATATTCACTCCTTGCCCGGCCAAAGGATGAATCACATGTGCTGCATCACCAATCAATGCCAACCCTTCCTTGACATAACGCTGCGCTGCGCGTGCTTTGAGTGGAAATTTTGCACGTGGTGTTGCTTCAATTATTTCACCCAACATATGATGACTTTCACGGGTGAGCAACTGGCAAAAATTTACATCATTCAAACTGGCATATTCATCTGCATAATCATCAGGCAGTGTCCAGACAATTGAAATCCAATGCTCAGCTTGTTGAGGATTCAAACTCGCCATCGGTAAAAATGCCAAAGGACCAGTTGGATGGAAAATTTGACGAGCCACATAACGGTGCGGTTGTGTGGTACGAATCGCACAAGTCAAACCTGCTTGCTGATAATCAAGAATATCGTAATCAATAAAAGCCTGCTCACGCACAAATGAGTTTGCCCCATCTGCCCCTATGACCAATTTGGTCTTTAACTGACTGCCATCTGCAAGATGGATTATCCAACAACCAACGCCTTGTTCAACACGAACGACTTTCACCTCGGTACGATAGTCGTTTAATTGTTCCAGCATTTGTTGTTGAATGGCGAGATTTAATAAGCTGGGTTCAACCATTGAACCTAAACTATGTTCATCCGTCGGAAAATTTATGGATTCTTGACCAAAATTAATTTCTCCATAACCATTTTTATTCCAGACTTGCATCCCTGTATAAGGCATCTTTCGGGCAATTTTATCCCAAACATTCACAGTTTTAAGTAAATGAATGGTTGCTTGACTGAGTGCCAAAACTCGTGGATTCGCTTGGGCTAAAACTTTTTGCTCGTCTAAAATGGGTGCTGCGTCTAATACTGTTGCTTGAACACCGCCTTGCGCCAAAAGTAATGCGGTTAAACCGCCTACCAGACCGCCACCAATAACAATAACATCTAAAACATTTTGTTCTATCATGCTTTTAACCCCATTGCGTAATTGGCAACCAAGGGTTTTATTCCAGGGATGACATCAAATGCAACTAACCCTGTGTTACGTAATAATTTTAAAACTGGATTCTGATTACTAAAGCCTCGTACAACCGAATCACAAAATTTGATGACCCGTTGTTGATCTGTTAAGCGAGCCTGTTCATATGCCTTTAACATCTCAGGCTCACCTATATCTTCAGACTTAGCCATTTGTGCTGTGATATAACGCAGCAATACATCAGCATCACGCATGCATAGATTAAATCCTTGCCCTGCCACAGGGTGAATCGTATGTGCCGCATTTCCCATTAAGATCACACGTCCGACCGCCTGTTTATCTGCCAGCACTTGTGACAATGGGAAACTAAAACGTTTGCCTGTCTTTTGGAATTTACCTGCACGATCTCCATAGGTTTGCTGTAAGGCATCCAGAAAATGTTGATCATTCTCTTCCCCTAGCCACTCACCCTCTGTTCCTTTTTTTACCGGCCAAACAACTGAACGGCGGCATTCACCAGGCAAAGGTAATAATGCTAATGGACCTAAGTGGCTAAAGCGTTCAAAACCCACTTGCTGATGCGGTTTAGACGTTTGTACAGTGGTAACAATTGCAACTTGATCATAATCATGTACATCCACACCGACGCCTAAGGCTTGACGGCAAAAAGAGTCTCGACCATCTGCTGCAATCACCAATTTAGCTTTGATTGAATGACTATATTCTTCACCACGACTTGCTTCTACATAAACAAAGTCATTGTCTTGTTTTAAAGAGTTTACTTGCACACCATCAATCAACTCTATAAGAGGTTGTTGTCTTACCTGAGTAAGAAGTACCCGTCCAAGCCATGCATTTTCAATCACTTGCCCAAAGCTTTCGACTTTTTCTTGATCTGCTTTTAAACGGGCTTTACCGAAACTGCCTTGCTCTGTGATATGAACTTCAAGAATCGGGGTTGCATGCTCTTGTAAAGCATTCCACAAACCGAGCTTTTGATAAATTTGTACAGTACGACGTGAAAGTGCTGTATTTCGAGCATCAAAACTTGAATGATAAGCTACAGCATTGTTGTCATCATAATTTGGGTATTTCACCGCTTCTAAGAGCTTTACCGCAATATTCGCTTTCGCCAACATGAGAGCCAAACTCAGCCCAACCATTCCACCGCCAACGATGATGACTTCTTGTTGCATGCTTTGATCCTTTCTATACGTGATTCAGCTTACTGAATACTTATGATCTTGATGAATTTTATCTTACATCAAGCGCGATTATTTTTATATTGAAATAGGAAATTGTTGCTATCATTTGTACTGAATCAATACGTTATTTTAAAAAAGACACATCATATCTAATCAAGAGCTAACAATGACGTTGTAAGCGTTTTAAATTTAGAAAAAAGCGCAATATTGTCAAAATATTGCGCTTGTTGAAGCCATTTCAATGCAATGGCTCAGTCGAACATCAATAATTAACATATTCAGTTGTGGGATGCCATCAAGGCTTCAATATCCTCAATCGTTTTCACAACATTCTTAGTCAACACCAAAGGACCGTGTTCGGTTGCCACGACATCATCTTCAATTCGGATACCAATGCCACGCCATTTTTCCTCGACAGTTTCATCATCTGGCGCAATATATAGACCTGGCTCTACTGTAACCACCATGCCTTGCTCATAGGTTCGCCATTGACCATTGTCATCTTTATAAGCACCAACATCATGTACATCCATACCTAGCCAATGCCCAGTTCCATGCATATAGAACTGACGATAACTTTCAGATTCGATAATTTGATCAACATCACCTTGCATAATTCCAAGTTCAACCAAACCTTCAACCAGAATTCGTACTGCTACCGTATGCGGTTCTTTATAAGAGTTTCCAATTTGAATCGCTTCTATCGCTGCAATTTGTGCATCTAAAATAATTTGATACAAGGCTTTTTGTTCAGGACTAAATTTGCCATTCACGGGAAAAGTCCGTGTGATATCTGAAGCATAACATTCATATTCACACGCCGCGTCAATCAACACCAGATCACCGTTTTTTAGGGGCTGATTATTTTCTACATAATGTAAAATACAGCCATTTTTACCACCACCGACAATGCTGTTATAGGCAGGTACACAACCATGCTGACCGAAAATATAATTCAATTCAGCTTCTAAAGCATATTCCATCATTTCGGGACGAACTGTTTGCATGGCACGGGTATGCGCATCCGCACTAATATTTGCTGCGATTTGCATCAATTCAATTTCTTCAGCTGATTTATGCAAACGCATTTCATCTAAAATCTGATCAAGTTGCATAAGCTGTGTTGGCACGCCGAAACCACGACTGGATTCTTGTGCTTTGGAAATCCAATGCGTTATTTTGGCATCAAACTCTGCTCGTTGACCAATCCGATAGAATAGTTTTTCTTTATTGAGGATTTTGGCAATAATCTCTTCATCAAGCAGATCTATGGCATATGCTTCATCTGCTTCATAGTCATCAATTGCTCCATCAATTCCTGCTCGATAACCATTCCAAATTTCCATTTCACGGTTTCGCTCACGGCAAAATAGACTATAAATATACGTTTCACCAGTTTCATCTGTTTCGAACACTGCTACTGCTTGAGGTTCGGCAAAACCTGTAAGATAAAAGAAACTACTGTCTGCACGAAACTTATAGTCAGCATCTCTATTTCGCATGACTTCCGGACTAGTGGCGATAATTGCAATACTATTGGGACCCATTTGTTCAGCGAGGCGGTCACGACGTTCCTGAAAATCTGCTTGAGTTAATTTCATTCTCTATTCAGCTTGTCTTTCAGTTCATTAAATCAATTGGTGAATGTTTAAATTACAGTTTGATGGGGTAAGATGTAAATACGAATACAACAATATTTATCCATTTATTTTAAAAACAAAATCAGCAGTATTCTATGAGATTGATTGATCGATCCTTATCAATATCCTTAAAATGACTTGGTTTGGTGATCAAAATATATCCGCATATCATGATAAAAAAATGGCTGATTGTGGTCTCTAAATTTTAGAGATTTATACAATCAACCATTTCATTAAAACTTAGCAGTGCTTCATCTTGAACAAAAAATTTAACTTGGACGGTGTGGTGTAAACATTTCGACCACATTGTTACTTTCAGATGAGTCTATAGCTTGCTTCATTTTGCTATGGAAATTTTGCAACAAAGGACTTTCTGAAACTGGCACTTTTTTGCGCCCTACAGATAGGGATACTGGAATCAAGCGAACAAACTCATATAACTCTTCATAGCTTGCTTCACCCTCTTCATCGTCATCTGATTCATCAAACTCAACAGATGCAACATCTTGTAAACTTTCAATTAACTCTTGTTCGTCTGAACGAATGTGACCTGAAGCCAAACCAAAACCTAAAACAACGCCAGCACACCAGTCAGCCAAAGCTTGAACACGCTCCGATAACGTATGTTCATCATCTGGAAGCATCGGAAGATAGTCTAAATCATCTTCAGCAAGCGCATGTGACACATCTTCGGTTTCATCTGAGAGTACAGCCAATGCTTCATCGTCTAATTTTGGTACATCCAACGTCGATAAAATTTGTAACCATTCATCTCGGGTTGGCACTTCGGTAACACAAACTATACCTGTTAATAAGCCATGTAACTCACTCGGGCTTGAAATTTCCTCAATCCCTTTAAAATTTTGGTTCCAATCTGACCAACCTGAAATATCGTCTTGCATTCGCTTATCCAATCTCTATACTTCTGTATATATTACCTTTGATTGCAAATCTGTGCGACCCGTTATGTTAGAACAATTACAGCGTCTACAAACGCATATTGGTGTTTTAAAAACACGAATCGAGACTGTTGAGAAAGAAAATGCATCGCTGTTAAAAGAAAAAGATAACAGTGAAGAGCAAGCTCACGCTCAAATCAGCCATAAAAACAGTATTATTACCCAAAAACAAGATGAAATTGATTCGCTCACTGAACAGCTTGCTCAGTTGCAAAATCAATTTCAACAGCTTAACACTGATGCCTCATCTTTAGCTGAACGCTATAGCCGTTTAGAAAAAAGCTGTACAGATTTAAAAAATCGTTTTCAGGAAATTTTAGCCGAACGTAATGAATTACGCGTGGTTAAAGAGAAAATGGCAAATGAACAGCGCCATCATTTGCAGGACATTAAAAACCTGCAAGATGAGCGTGAACGTTTAATCCAAAAAAATGAACATGCAAAGACCAAAGTTGAAGCAATTATTCAACGTCTTTCTATTTTAGGGACTGAACAAGATCATCATGCGCAAGAGATTCAACAACTTGCTCATCCTTCAGAATCTAATGAGGAAGTATAATTATGTCTGAACATGTTACCGTAGAATTGCGTTTAATCGAACAGACTTTCCGTCTAGGTACGACAACAGAAAAAAGGCACGAGTTAGAACGTGCTGGTCAGCTGTTAAATGATAAGTTTCAAGAGTTCCGTCGCAAAGCACCCAACGTTGAACATAATAAGTTGGTGATTATGGTGGCGTTAGAGTTAATGCAAGAAGTTTTGAGCATGAATAAAACGTTACAAGAATACGCACAATGCGAACGTTTATTAGAAGCTATGCTCGAAGATGTTGAAAAAGCGGGCTAAACCGCTTTTTTTTCGTGCAGTTGATTTCATTTTTTTATCTATATTTATAATTTGTGACCTTTGATGATTTGCCACAAACGTCAGATTATGTATACTTAATACAACTCTGGGGTGTTCGCCAGTACGTCTATTCCCCTGCCGATACTTAAACTTATGGATGTGTTCTGTATATTTTGAGTGTATGCCCGCCGCGAGTGGGAAACCCAGTAAGTGTACGTCACGTCCACCTTGAACTCATCGGGTTCAGGGTAACGACCATGCAGCGGCATCACCGGAGTGTTTTAATTTAAATAATAACAACAACTTATATATTTTCAATCAAACTTATCAAACCAAATAAATCATTTTTTCTTGTCATTGTAGCCATTATGTAGCCTCTAGAAATGTCGTGTATTGTTGTATATGATTGCTAAATATTGTCTTATTAGTGCGTTAAGATGTCTTATATTCGATATAATATTACTAAAACTTTTGTAGACTTGTTACCCTTCTCACCCTCCAAAATTACATTTTATAAAGATGAGAAGCTCATCGGCTTTGCTGTACGTGTTACTAAGAACTCTAAATCGTATATTGCTGAGAAAAAATTGCCAGATGGTCGAACATGCCGAGTCACTATAGGTACACATGGTATTTGGACAGTGGCACAAGCAAGAGAAAAAGCTCAAGAATATTTACTCATGATTTCGAAAGGGATAGATCCTAATGCCGAAAAAACAAAATCTAAGAACGCCATAAGAAATCAAATAAATGTAAATACACTTATTCCTACTCTGAGTGATGCTTATGATAACTACAAATCTAAAAAAAATTTAAGTAAAGCAACGCTTGAGGCTTATGACCGCTGTGTAAATGATTATTTTAGTGATTGGAAGAATATAAAAATCACTGAGCTATCTCAAAAAATGGTTATCGACAGACACATGGATCTATCTAAAAGAAGCTTGGCTCAAGCAAATTTATCAATGAAATTTTTGTCCGCTGTCTATAATTTTACAGCTTCGATTTTATTTGATCATAATGATCAAAAAATTATCACCGAAAAAAGCCCTGTAGGTGTTATTTATAAAGAAAAAAAATGGAACAAAATTAAAAGACGTAAAGGCTATATTCGATCAGATCAATTACATGACTGGTCTGAAGGTGTATGTAAAACATATTGGAAAGGCAATCAAGGTACTGATCCAAGAGCTTATACAAACCAAGATTATTTACTCCTTTTAATTCTTACTGGGTTTAGGCGCGAAGAAGGTGAAACACTTGAATGGAAAAATATTGATTTAAAATATGGAACAATCAAAATTACAGATACAAAAAACCATGAGGACTTACTTTTGCCAATGGGCGATATGCTTTGGCATATTATGAAAGAAAGAAAGAGATTATCTGAAAATAATAAATTTGTTTTCCCAGGTATTGGGGTAGATACACATATCACAGATAAACGCAATGCAAGAGAAGAAGTAACCAAAAACACAGGTATTAATTTCACATTTCATGACTTACGGCGTACTTTTGGTACTATAGCAAATAGTTTGGCCATTGGTAGCTATACAATCAAAAAACTTATTAATCACTCATTAGACGATGATGACTTAGATGTAACAGATGGCTATATTCAAGTTACTTTTGATGATCTTAGAAAAGCTATGAATATGATTGAAAACAAGGTCTTATCAGATTTAGCTAAAAAGCTAATTAAAAATAGATTATACATTCAGCCAAAATCAACAAGAAACGCTTTTGCTGATTGGCACAAACACAACGAACAATTGATTATGGAGCATTTGTAAATGATGAAAAAATTTGATGGGAATATTCCTGACTTTCAAGTGTTGACTGATGAACGTCTAACACAAATGATAATCCCTGCCCAGTTTATTCCTGAAAAACCACCAGAGCTTGAGAGTCAAAATGTCGAATATATTTTTGACAGTTCAGATTCGTTTAATCTGACTTTTGATGAATTGGTTGAGATTGTGGCAAAAGCGCGATTAGCTGGACCTAGAATGATTCCTGTCTTAGGAACGATTGGAGATACTCTCACACAAAAAGCTCCACTCCATGAAAGAATTATTGAATTTGTGAAAAACAAAGGTGGTAATGTCTCATTTGTTGAATTCCAAAATGAGTTCCCTGAAATTAAAGGGGATTGGGACTTTATTTTGACTGAATTCAACTTATTGTTATGGCCTAATGTTACGGAAGAATTTATTCAAGCGATAGACTTTCTAATAAAGAGTGAGAAGCTCCAATTTGCCCCATGTGAATCATTGGTTTATATCGGTGATGGCGTTGTTCTCAATTACCCTATTGCTAATGATTTTAAACCATATGCTTCATTAAAGTGGTTCCCAATAGTTTTCAATTTGGTTTAATCAATCCTATAAATGGTCAGTTTACAAGGTGATCATTTATAAAAATGAAAAATAATTAAAAAAACATACATGATACGAAATAAATATGATACATTTTGACAAAACTGCATGAGTTATATAATTATGGATTTAAATGAACTTCGACCACATATTTTGAGCCGAATTGCACATGAATTTGGTAATAATTTTTTGGATAGTTTAGAATTTCAAATAAAAAACAGACTATTAGAGAAAGAGAATTATGTACAGGAAAGCTACTACTCCCCAGAACTTGCACGTCAAGAAAGTGTGAAATATGAGCCTGGTCTATTAATGGATGCACTTTTGGCTAGTGCTGTAGAATCTGGACATAATGCTATCGTTCAGGATACAAAACCTAGAGGACATCAGTTTGTCCAAATGACTACACCTTCATGCCATATCGTAATCATGCGGAAGGATTCTAATAATACCAAAAATGCCAAATTTTACATTGAGCAATCCTTATCAAATACGGGGTTAATCAAGCAACGTCAGAGAGATCTGCTAGCAGAAGTAATTCTAAATGAAGGGGCTAATCTTGATGATTTGCTTTTTATATGCGTAACAGGTTATTGGAATTCAGATGTTGAATTATTAGATCTTGATTTTATCATTCCACACCCTATTGAAAATAGACCCATTCTCACATTTAGTTTAGCAGAACTTAAACAATCTGCATCTGAGCCAATGACTGAAGTGGCGGAAGAAAATATACTTACGATCAAGAAGCGCTTAGATCAGGCTGATGATAGCTCCCGCGCTTCAGGTGAGTAAAAAATTGGAGGTACAGACAATGTTGGGTATAGATAAGTTCGAGCCAAATAGGTTAAAACTTGCCCGTCAAATGTACGATGACTTAAGTAAAACTGCTTTGGCTACAATGATTGATGTTGCACCATCTACTGTTACTAAATGGGAAGATGGTACACATAGCCCTCAACCAGAAGTATTAATCAATATCGCTGATGCTTTTGGCATTCCTGTGCATTGGTTTACTCGTGAGGTTCCTAATTTTGGTAATCCCTTATTTTTAAATCGTGCAAAAAAGCGTGTACTTAAAGCTCCATGTTTTAGATCAAACTCAATGCTAATAAATTTAGCTGAGATACAATCTATTGCTGATGAATGGATTTCTTTCCCTAAGGTTGATTTAATTCCTGCTCTTACTAGAGAAGAATCTTTATCATTAAATGAGGGGGAGATTCAGCTGCTAGCTGAAAATTTGCGTAACCATTGGGGATTAGGAGTTTCTCCAATCCCAAATTTGATGAAGCGTGTTGAGCGTGCAGGTATTGTTGTTACTAGATTTGAAATTGGTTATGAAGAAATGGATGGTACTTCTGCGTGGATAAATGACAGACCTTATATATTTATTGCAGCAGATAAACAAAATTTCTTTAGAGGTCGGTTTGATTTAGCGCATGAGTTAGGGCATATCGTTATGCATAAATACTTAACAGAAGAGGATAAGAAAAATTGGTTTGATAAGCTTGAAGAACAAGCACATTATTTTGCTAATTGCTTTCTATTCCCTACTAGTGCATTCATTGCTGAAACAAGAAGCCGCGTTTCTTTAGAGTCTCTAATGCTATTGAAAAAGCGTTGGGGGATTTCCTTAGCTGCAATGATGTATAAAGCTAAAACTTTAAACATTATTTCTGATGATCAATCTTCTAAGCTTTGGCGAAGTTACCGTTATCGTGGTTACACAAAATCTGAACCTTATGATATTGATACTATTGCAGAAGAGCCAAACCTACTCAAGAATATGATCAAGATGTTACTTGAACAAGGTGGTTTTGATAAAGCCAATATTATTGATAAATTTGGGCTTAAGAAACATTTAGAACTTTTAGCTGGCTTGCCAAAAGGATATTTAGATGATGATTTTGGTCAAATTATTAACATGAAGCCTAATGCTGAAAAAGTTAATAAAATTGATAATCCAAACTCATTATTGAGACCTGCAAAAATCATCCAGTTTTCTCGTAAATAAAATAAGCCCTCAACCGAGGGCTTATTTTATTAAGCTTCCGTAACTTTAGTTGCTGTAACCCCACTCAACTTTGGCAAATCATAACGAAACTCAGCTGGTCTACTTGTCTTGCCGTACCAGCGGAATTCCTGAAAATCTGACTCATTATATAGTGCATAACAAACCATATTTGACTGATTGCCGCCAATACAGACTAATTTACCAGTTTTGCTATCACGACCTGCTACAAAGCAAACATGACCTCCACCGCTACGAGTTTTAATCGCTACGCAACCATAAGCGGGTTTCGATAGTTTTGATCCATAGTTCACATAATCTAATGCGCGGTACCAGTGCTTTGGATATGCAATACCTGCAGTCTTCAGACACCAAGCCACAAAAGTACCACACCAAGGTGTTTCATCTTCTTGCCACCAAGCACCAAGCGATTTTAGCCATTTTAGGATTGTTGGGTTATGAGCAGTTTTGCTTGTGTTTTCTTTTAAGCCTAAATGCTTCTTGGCTTCAATCATCCAAGCTAAATCATTTGTAGTGGATACTGGTGCTGAGATCAGTGTATTGACACCAGTTAAATTTAACTGTGGTTCATGCAACTCAGGCTGTTTTTTCAAACGTGCTAAAATCATAGCAACACCAACAAAAGCGCCGACGTATTCTTTCCAATTTTCAGGAATTGAGTTTTTAACTTCCTGAGGAATCAGATTCCAAATCATTAAAAAGTGCTCAGAGAATAAACTCAAAGCAAAAAAAATGGCGCTTATTGCGCCTACTTGTACTGACTTGAGTTTCCAAGCCTGTTTCCAGTTATCGATTAATTTCATTTGATACTCCACGTGTTTGCTTGACGTTTTAGCCAAGACTCAATAAATGTGCTTCCTAAAATCCCTAATGCCGATGCTATTGCAATCAATGCAAGAGGATTGATGTCAGGAATCTGTAAAACAATTGCGCCGGCGATTGTTGATGTTGCCCCTCCTAAAATCGTTCGACCTATCGCTAAACGCCACGTCAGTTTTTCATCAGAGACAAGCAACTTAGCAAATCCAATACACAGCCCTACTACAAGAATGAGTAGAAAATTTTTCTCATGCTCCTGCATGAATCCCCCTAATTTTTTTGCAATAAAAAAGCACCTTTCGGTGCAATTAATAACAATTGATATTTAGACTTAAAGCGTCATAGCTTGCTGCCAAAGTTGGTCCACTTGTTCTTCGCTAAGTTCAAGCATTTTACACATTGCATTCACTGATTCTGATTGTCGTTGAAATTCTACGGACTCTGTATATTCAATCTGCATACGTTTACGTAATGTTAAGTCTGGAATGTTGTCGATTGTTGATTCAACTTTTTCAAGCAAATCATTTTCGAGTAATGCGAGTTTGAATTGTCGACGAGTCAGGGGTGTAAGTGTCTTTAAAAAGATGTCACGCTTCTCTTCATCTGATAAATATTTTTCAGGGTTTAAATGACGATCAACTTCGCTTTTCGTCATCTTTGTAAACTCTTTGGTGATTAATTCATCTTGTGAACCGTCACTCTCGAATGCAAAAACTTCACCATTTTTTTTGAAATATTTCATTATGTTAGCTCCGACCATTTAGTGAATGTTCCATCAACACGGTAAGTTGTATATGGAGGCACTGTAATCTCACCACCCCTCGATGTGCCCCAGGCTGTAGTATTTGAAAAGGCAAATAGAAACTCACCTCCAACACTTATATTTGCATAAGCATTATTACCCCCAGCCTCTAAATAAATAGCAACTTTGATAGGTACGGATCTGTTGTTGGTATATGTTGTATTGGCTGCACGTTGAGATGTTACATTGCGCCACGTTTGATTAATGCCAAGCCCTTGAACTACTGAAGCCGAAATATTTACGTTTCCGTAATTATCAAAGCTCGCACTTCCTGAGAGTTGACCTGAAAGCGTCACTGAACCTTGTGGATCTAATGAACGCCATTCAGTAAAGTTTTGACCGCCATTCCAAGACTGTCGGACAGCCACAGATCCATTTACATTTTTATTATGTGCGTAATAAGTTTGATGAATCGTCGCTCCAGCTTTACGAACTTCTAAAATTCCATATCCATAGAATCCACTGATATTACTATCTGCAACAAGATAAAAACCATCTTCAAGAGAACTGTTTAAAGTTGAATCATTTGCATTTCCTAGATAGCGCATAGGAGCTGTAATATTAATATCACCTGTTCCATCAAATAGAACATTATTGATATTTCTGGCAATTTGAAGTTTTGAAGCAGAAGGAGCTATTCCTTGTCCGTTCCCTGTACCACCACAATCAACAGATAATGGAACATAGCCCGTAGCTGGATCAAATGCACCCCACTTTTGTTGGTTGATAAATAAATATCTACCTGTACTGTTACTAATTGTTGTTTCAGCGCGTGTTGTAAAAAAGCCGCCTGAGGTTAAAATGGTACCCTTAGAATAAATACCTGAATTGGGGATTTTATCAGCATCAGAATAACTATCAGAAATAAGTAAACCGCCTGTAAGCAATCTTTTGGCTATACCGCCATCTTTAGAAACAAACCAAAAGTCACCATCGTTTCTAAAATTTTGTGCATAGACTGGACCATCTACTTGAATATCACCAGTGAATTTTGTAGTTCCTGTAAATGTCTGATCTTGGGTGAATGCGATTTCTTTCCAAGATGTCCAAGACCCATTATAAAACCGTCTAATGAATGTGCGATTTGTGTTGTATTCAGTAAATGTTTGCTTTGCACCTGCATGACGTTCTACAAAGAGTGAAAAAGCAAATGGTGTTGGTAAATTTAGAATAGTTGCTGCTTCAGCATCTGCATCACACCAATACAGTCCTGGTTCCTGATAATGGTTTAAATCACCGCTGGAGATTTTTGTTGATTTTGACAGTTTACTATCAAACAATGTTTTTCCTTGTGCTGCAGTCAACGCCTCAGTTACAGAAGTACTAGTCAATGTATTGTTTAGTTGTACTGCTCCTTGTACTGTTGTCGAAGCTGAAGGAAACATTCTATTGCCAGCACTTGTAATTCTCCCTTTGTTATCAACTGTAAATACTGGAATTTGTAATGTGTTCGCTCCATAAGTACCAGCACTTGTATTTGCCATTGCTAAAACCATATTGATAGAAACATTAGATGTCCCATCAAAATAAGTCGTACCATTTGCATCACCTGCAATTGTAATATTTCGAGCAGTTTGCAATTTTGTAGCTGAAGCAACATTACTATTGGTATGTGCTATATTTTTCCATGAACCATAATTAGCATTTGTAGGTGCTGAACGTACTGCGATTTCACCAGAAGAATATCCAGTAGCCATTTGTAGTCGCCCTGGTGCATTTTTTTTGTAAGTTGTTTTTGTCTCAATATAAATAAAATCATCTGCAATATTGGGTGCATTTAATAAATTTATATTTTTAGAAACTAAAATACGCGATCCAAGTGGAAAATCATCAAAAGTCTTAAAAGTTTGCTCAGTGAGATGATCTTGATAATAATCAACATCTTTTGCAAATGAATCAAAAAAAGAGTTTCCAACTTCAACCTTTTTTTCGTTTAATTTTTTGCCTTGATTTGCTGATAAGGGTTTTTTTGCATCACTTGAATTTAGATCATCAATTGCGTCTACAGTCGGTTGAGGATTTAGCTTACTATAAATTTCATACCATTCTGACCACTCTTGATAATAAGATCGAATATATTGTTTCGTACCACCACCATTGTAAGTCGTTAGCCTTTGAACGACGCCTGCGGTAATATCCACTTGTAGAGTGAAAGATAACCATGTTGGACTGTTTTTAATAGTTGCAGCATAAACATCTAGATCGACAAAGAAGCTTCCTTGAGTTTTATAATTATTTAAATCAGCATTTACAGGGATATTAATTGCTTTATTGAGTTTATTATCCTCTAAATATTTTCCTTGTTTTGCCGAGAGTGGTTTTTTTGAATCATCTGTCGTTAAGTTATCAACAATCTCATTATGACGAATGTAATCTTCATCAATGATTTGATTTACAGTTAAAGCTAGCTTGTTAAACAAATAGTTAAACCACTGGCGTGCAGGTTTAAGGTTTACAGGAAAACCATCTTCTTGATTTAAACCATCAGTATTTTTTTGCCCATTTTTGGCAAATTCAGGTAGTTTATTTACTGCCATTTTTACATGCTCTCAATAATAAGTGATACACCCGCAGGCAATGGGAAAAAGAGTAGAACGAGAATTTTGTCGCTATAGGATTCTCGCGTTAAAAATTTAAAAGTGACTGACATATCTTTGTTATCAATGACTTTGAAATGCTCATGATTTAGAACAAGTTTTAAAATTGCTTTTGTCTGGTCTATATTTCCAGTACTGATATTTTTGAGAATCTTTGCCTTAATTAAATTTCTTAAAAATTGCCCTTTCGGGATTAATCCACCCGTTCCAGATTGACCAGATTCCCTAAAATAACCGCCAATACTTGGATCATCTGTCTCACCAAACGTCAGCGCATTTTCTTGATCAATAAAGCCGAAATATTCAAGCTGTGCTGCACCAGGAATAATTAGCGGCGTTCCAGTCCAACGCGCTAAAGTTTCTAGATAAGGATCTGTCGCGGTGTCAACATCATAGTGGCTGTGTAAATTATTCAAAAAATTAAAGCAGTCAACTAACGGGGAATTGACTGCTTCAATCATTGCAATATATTTAGGCTTTAAACGATGTTGACTAGTAATTAGTTTTCTATAATCACCAATCTTTTTATCATCCACTTGTCACCTCGATTTGAATTAACGATGGATCACAAAAGGCTACGCAACCAAATGGCAAAATATAGTCATTCATATATTCAACGTTGTTGGCCACAATAATGATTGAAGAAACCTCATAGGTTTGGCTTTGTTCTGCACCATAGAGATTGGCAGCACCAATTAATTTATTTTGCGTAATCTTGTCACCAATATCTAAAGCATTGACATACTCAGCGAGCAACTTACGAATAGAGTCTGCTGTATCTGCGCTATAAGATTCATTTGTTGTGATTTGAAGCTTGAAATTGATGTTGACTACATCTGGACGATATAGCTTGATCGTTTCTGCATCACCGTAGACATTGACTACTGTAACGCTTGTATTTCCGTATAGAGCGCAACCCATAGACTTGTATTTATGAATTAAATTACCAATCGCCTGAGAGTCACCCCCGTAAGCAATCACACAAAGCGATTTAGGCGGTAATCCGTTTGCATCTGCGACAGTTTGCTTATTTTCAAAATACTTACATCGAGTGACATTCGGCAAATCAAGAATAGCTCCCCGCAATCCTTCAGGCATTGATTGAGAGGGAATAGCCACTGATAAAGCTTGGCGTTGTCTCAGTCTTGCATTGGTTTCAGCATCTTGACCTATAGATGACGAGTTCTGATTATTTACGCTTTGCCAACCACGTGTAGGGTTCAAGATTGTTTTTATTGTATTTGCAGATGCTAAAACTGCCCCTGCATTTTCAGCTATTGCAGAAACAATGATAGAGCCTGACTGCGGTATAGTGATGTTCGCAGGTAATATCCACTTATTGTTATTGGTGTCGCCAACAATTCCTGCTTTAATTAGTGTTCCTGATACTCCTGATATTGTCACATCAACAGTAGAGAATGTCGCTAAAGCACGTGTGATGCCATTAATTTTAACATTGCGTGTTAAGGCTTCTGTGTCCGCAGTTTTCGGGCTAAATGAGTTATAAGTTTTAACACAGACCGCATTAACATCGTTAAGGGCTAAAGATAGTACCCCCAAAAACTGACCGTCTAAACTGTCATTTTCAAGATATACATCATTGCCATAAATATTCCTGTACTGCTGTTTGAAATACGCAAGGATCTGATCATAAGTTGGTGCACTTATTCCACTTTCATTAATGACAGGTGCTATTGTAGTTAGTGCCATTAGTCGTAAGCCCCCGATACTGTTGTTTGGCCATAAATAGTATTCACGGTCATGGATACCGTTAATCGTCTTGTTTCACGGTCTAATGAGCTTTGAAACGTCTCAATTGAAGTTACCCCATAAGTTTCTAAAACTCGTTGGCGTAAAGTCAATTCATAAAGATTCTTAGACTGTTTTCCTAAAATGGCTTGTGACCAACCTGTGCCATCTGATGTATCGGCAAACCACTCACCTACCCATAACTTGAGCCGTGTTTCTATTGCTTGGGCGATAGCTTCAGCACGATCAATATGAAAATCATTTAGTCCTGATCCAAAGCTGTAATCACCTTGTTCATCTTGTTTTCTATAGCGCATAAAAAAAGACGCTTTCGCGCCCTCCTATTTTCTATTTTGGTCCAGCTGATTCATCACCACCCGACTTGACTCCACCATGTTTGTGGCTAAATAAACTGATCACTTTAGCAATAACATCAGAAAGCGATTTGATAATACCCGTCACTGTCAAAGTTTCATTCATCTCCACATCACAATGAAAAACCGCTTTTGAGCCCAGAAAATGAATTTCTCCACCTGGTGTGATTTGAATCTTGCAAGTGTTCGCATCATTACGAATCTCAAGATTATCTGTAGAAATATCGCTGATTTTTTTTGTTTGTGATTGAGGTCTAAAAAAAGCAAATCCATCTGATAAATCATGCTTTCGCATATCAAAAGGATTTTGAATACCCCCTGACTGCCACCACAAATCAATATTTCGATCTGCAAATGAGACTAAACATTCATCACCTTTCTTAATGGGATGTGTGATCGTAAAGCCACCTGCGCACGGAAACATTACCGGTACATCTTCAATCACCGGCATTTCAACTGTTTCAATCTCACCCGTTCTTGTCATTACTGGTATTTTAATCAAAGGCTGTACATTAACTGTGACCGCTTCTGAATCGTAACTATCAATTTCACATGGTAAGGCTGTCCAGAAGTTTGCCAATTCGGCTCTTATCGCATCTCGTACAATGGATAATTGATCTGGTGCAAGCTCATTAAAACTTAATGCCATTAAGTAGCCCCTTCTGTTTGAGTTGGTCTCCAATTTTCATCTACAGCATCAATCGTGATGCCAGTTTTTGGCACAACAGAGTCAATACCTATACAGACTAAATCGGTGTACCAATCATTGCCCCTTGTATCGCCATGATGCTCAACGGATCTTATAAGAAAAAGGCCACCTGCATTGGTGGCCGTTCTAGGATCCTTTTGTGGCTGATCAACTTTTTGACTGCCGTATGTAATGTCATAGGCTTCTGTTTGTAAGTTGCTCATATCAACTTGAACACGACCACCCCATTTCATTTTAGGGTTTAACAAGCAAGAAACTTTTAAGCCTTCACTGGTGAGTTGAGGAATACCAACCATGCCAGTTCTAGGCGTAAGAATTTGCACTGGTACGGGAATATACCCTTTAATTGGTACTACATTGAGATTGTCATCTGAGAAGTCAATCAGCATGTTATTTTCTTCATAGAACTGCCTCAAATTGTCTTCGAGTGGTCCAAAGAAAACACGACCACGCGGGTATTGTTGGCTTCTTAAATCAACTACATCCCCTTTTTCAACACCATGCTTACCTGCTTCATCCACCAAAAAATTACCAATATCATTGATGGTTGTACCTGCAGATAACGTTTGGCTGACCAATGCAGCACTTTTTAATCGATCACCAGATTGGGCAAGAATACACAACCAGGTATCTGTTGGATTATCTCGTCCACGGCGATATTGAAAAACTCGACCTTTAAAGACAACTTCCAAAGGACCAAGCATGTAACCACATTCAAAAATGACAGTGCTATTTACTTTCTCACTATTCATACCTGCCAAGCGGTTCATAGTAGATTCGCTCATGTTGTAGATATAAAATTCTGCTGCCTTAGGTGTAGAGGTCGTCGCCTGACCAATATGAAATACAATTTTGAAATCAGATAAGTCTAATGCTTCAGGTTGACCATCTTCGATTTGCACTGTGAGCTTACACTTACGCTCCCATTGTAATGTCATGTCGGATCTCTCCAATATAATTGGATTTTAGAGCCTAGATCGAAAAATCCTTGTGACTCATTTTTATTTGAATTGGTTGCGAAGAATGAACCTTTGATTAAGTGTTGATGCTGCTCAAGCAAATCTATATTTGGATTCATCGCCAAACCTGAAATGATCGGATTTTCTGAGCTATCCAATACATCCAAGTACCAACAATCTAAGCGAAAAATGAGTTGCAATTTATAGGTAATTTTATTCAGCTGAACAATAAACTTTTGATTTCCTACTCCTAAAGGGATTTTATATAAGCCCATAATTAACTCCCAAAAATACCAGTAGCAATCTTACTTAAAACAGATTCATTTTCTGGTGTCGCCTGAACTGTTCCACCATTGGAGACCCCTGCGGATGAAGCTGGGTTTGTTTGTTCATCAAGCAAAACACTAGTTTCAGAAGATTGAACTAAAAAGACTTTTTTAAGCGTCATTTCGATCATCAAAACATTTTCTGTTTGTAAGTCCGTTGTGCATCCAAGCGACTTGATTAACATATTGCTATAAAGGCGTTTACCTGTAGAAATTACCAAAAGTTGCTTTAAGTTTTGAAGCTGTTGCAGTGTTTCATATACAGCCACAAGCCCAGTTGTTTCAGATAGCAGTGAATCACCAACTAGACCATTTAACTTGCCTGCACTTTCTGACCATCCAACCTTAATTGTTACTTCAGGAGGTTCTTTATAGGCATGGTCAGACATAGGCGAACCGACTTCTGTTGGATGCTCAGTGATTTGCAATTCGTCTTTGTGCTTTTCTTCAATCGTCACATCAGCGAAAAGCCCCATGATTGTTCGCCCACGACCAGCAAGTAATAATGAGCCTGCAATTTCTGTTAAAGGTGATGCCGCAACAGTACCGAGTGCAGTATTTAAGATTGAGTTTATTGACATATTTCACCTATAAAAAAACCTCCCGAAGGAGGCTTATGAAAATTTTACTTTTTCCATACATTTTTAAACCATGTAAACATTTTCTTTTCTGGATCTTTAACTCTAACACCTGCCCAAGTATCTTTTTCTTCATTTAACTCAATTACTATCAATCTCTCTTTCACAATAGCCATTAAATCGTCACGAACAATTGCTGCTGAATATTTACCTAATGAATCAACCGCAAACCAAGTATCACCAATCCAATGCCACCATGCTAATTTCTTTTCTTTCATGTAATTGGTAACTAGTTTTTCTTGATCAGGGCTTAAATCGTCAAAACAAACAATGTATCTACGTTTCATTATTATTGTTCCTCCTGAACAGGTTCAATAACTTTTACAGTATTCGGAAGGCTTTTTGGTGATGAATGAACATCTATCAAACTATCGCTTGAGGACTGTTTCTCGATTGCTAATTTCTCAAGATTAAACTTTTCACTTCTTAGAAAGTCAGTTTTACCTGTAAATAAGCAATAAAAGAAAGCTATCAAAATTGCAATTATGATTAAAAATATTAATGCAAATAGTCCTACTGAAATTAATGTTGGAGCTTTAACTAAATATGAAGCAGTTAATGCTCCAACTAGTATAGCCAACACCCATGCAAGAATACTTAAAATAGAAGATTTAGAGCCAAAGGATTTTGCACTCTGTAAAACATGTTGAATGTAATCCATAAAGCTTTCAAAAGCCCCATTATTTACTTTTATATAATGTTGCATGATACTAACCTCTGAACTATAAATCTATAAAATGATGCTTATTTGATAAAAATCAAGGAACTTTTGATATGAAAAAACTACTCCTACTTACCATTTTAGTTAGTGGCGGGGCTTGGGCGGATTGTGAAGATCCAAAAACGTCTTTTGAAGTCCAAAAATGTTTATCGGATGATTTAAATGATCTAAATAAACAAATGCAATCTTCTTATGCAAAACTACACAAACAAACACAAGCTAAAGAAGAATTAAAAAAATCTCAAAATGCTTGGGTTAGTTATAAAGATATCCAGTGCGGGGATTTTATTGCAGTAAATACTGATCATAGTCCAGCATCTACAGCATACTCTTTAGCTTGCCAAGCAGACCTTACTCAACAACGTATTGAGTTTATTAACAATCAACTTGATTAAACAAGAAAACTTTTCGCATTTCTTGCCATAACCGTCATTGAATTTTCTTGCTGACGCTTTACAGCGTTAGCTGACTCGATAGGTTCTTTAGCTCCGTTAATCGTCATATCAGTTTTAAATTCTTGATGAATTGTCACATTTGAAGCAGACATTTTTGAATTAATGCTATTGATATGAGATTTTTCAGGATTTTTAACAGGTGTTCCAATATTTTGAAGTGTAAAACCTGAAAATAAGTTTTTGCGATCGTTAATATAATTTGTTTTGGTTTCAGGTTGATTTAATGAAATATTAAAAGGTTTGGGTATAAACTTTTTCAAGTCATTAGTAGTCCCATGCCCATGAACATTTTTCCCTGAACCAAAAACTAAATTATTCTCTACCGCTTTTTTATAAAATGCATCAACCCAAGCCTTTCTATTTTTCATATCTGACACATAAGGGTTAGCATAATTCAGATGTCCACCTACGCTAGATTTTTGACCATTAGCCCTTTCTTCTAAATAACTCATCACCTCTGCTTTTACTTTAGGGTTAATATGTTTCGTCGGCATATTTTGTACTGATCCGTAAGGATTTAGTTTAATAACTTTACCTGTTTTAGTTTTATACGATTTTGGACCTGTGATTTTTGTAAATTGCCTATTAGCATTCGCTACATCACGAACTGTTTTACCCCATTTTCCTGAAACTACACGATTTAAGATTGTATCCACTACACCATGAGTTTGTTTGGTAAATGCCTCACCTTTAAGTGATGGAACAACTTCAGTAGAAGTGACTTTAATTAAATCTTCAATATCCTGTTTCGAAAGATGTAGTGTACTGTTAGTAAATTCCGTTTGATTAACGCCTACACTGTCCTTAACTACATTCTGAGCCAAGGTAGCCACACCCACTACAGCATTAATTCCTTTTTGAATATTGTCTTGTAAGCCATTAATAAAAGATGATTTATCCTTATTCAGTGGTTGTTCAATATTAGCAGGTTTAGGAATCTGAGGAATGGTAGGTTGTAAAGCTGCAGAACTATTAGGTTTTATAGTTTGCGGTTTATTTGGCTGTTGTGCATTTTCGGCAAATTTAGCTAAATCTTTAGCATTCTTAGGAGTTTCGATCTTTGGTTGTGATTGATAACCGATTTCACCACGTTCACGTTGATCTACCCGAGTTTGAGCATCTTTATCACCAAAGAAAGCTAACCCTTTATCAATTAATCCAAAACCTGCATCCATCCCATTAGCAATAGCATCACGTGGGGCAGAAACTTCCCCATTTTCATCTGGAGTGGGATTAGCCAGTTCATTGCCTACATTAGATAAAACATCTTTTGTAGTTTCGACAACTTCCTGAACAGCACTGACTGGATCTGAAATAATCTTTTGAACAAAGTTAATAACTTTATCTTTGATCTTATCGAGCAAATCTAAAAAGTCTTTTATCTTATTGATGATGGTTTCGATTCCATTGGTCCATTTAGACCAATCAAATAATGACTTGCCACCATCACGCCATGTTTTGTAGTCATCATAGAGTAAGGCCAATGCTGCAGCTAAAGCTAAAATGATGCCAATCGGTGAAGCAAGGAAAGCCAAACGGAATAGTTTTAATACGCCTATAAAGCTTTTTATCATCGGAATGAACTTAAATAGCATTCCAAAAGTCTTGATGAATCCACCTAATACCAATACCAACATGCCAAAGCGTAACCCTACACCTAGCATCTGCTTTATTTCAGGATTTAACTGACTGAATGCTGATATACCCGCTTGAATCAATTGGTTAAGTAAACGCAATATTGGAATAAGGGCTTTACCCGCCTGCATCACAATGACTTGAAAGCCTGTTTTCGTGACCATTGTTAAGTCACGGTATTCAGTCATGAAATCATTGCCTGATTTGGTCAAATCATCATTCATGCCAAGCTGTTCTTGTATCTTTTGGTATTTCTCCATGTTCGATACAAACTTACCATCACGCATGGCCAACAAGGTATTTTGATCAATACCTAATGAATTGGCATAAGCATTAGCTTGATATGCTGGCATTTGAGCAAGCACACCACTTAGATCCTTCATTACATCGACACGATCGCGCATCTCGCCATTGGCTTGTTTTGTATTCACGCCAAGGCTGTTAATCATTCCCTCGTAACCGGGTGAATTACGCATTTTTTCAGCTAACGATTCTAATGTGCCAATAGCGCTTTCGGCATTACCACCCATTTGACTAATGGCATTACCAAAAGCAGTAATGTTGGTTGCGCTTGCACCTATGCGCTGTGAAGAAAAGTAAAGCTTATCTAGCTCACTTGCAGTTTGACGCACGGCTATAACTGCACCAGTCGCTAAAGTCAAAAGAGCAACTTTAAGCGAAGCTGATTTAAGCTCTATACGCCCCATTGCATCCTGCATTTGCCCCAAACCGGTATTATCAGTTTTAAAACCTAATGCAACCATGAAGTTGCGAATTACACCTTCTTCAGCCATGAAACCACCTAATTATTTACTTTTCTTTTTCACGCTCTTCAATGATTAAATATTCATTGTCAGCAACTACATCAAGAGCATCGTTCATCAATGCAATATCTGCCAAATCAACCTTGCCATTTTTTAAGGATTCAAACTTGCACATGCCTTTTATTACAGGACGTAAGAGCCAATCTTCTTTATCTGGAAGACTTTTAAAATCTATGTGGACTGTTCCTGAATGCTCGATGCCTTCATAAGCAGTCCTTGAATAAAATTTCCCAAGCTGACACGAATCACAGCAACAACAAGTGGAAGGATCTGCACCATGTCGAGATCATCAAACATAATCGATTGACCACGACACACGACAGATGAACCACGTTTCACAACAGATAAGCATTTGTGAATGATGTAATTTACATCCTCTTCAGGCATTTTAGAGAATGCATCCATCAATGGCTCTAAGGCTTGTGCTAAAGGCTCTAAATCATCAAGGTCATCATTATTACCTTCCTTGATAGAATCGATAATGGCATCAAGATCTGCTTTGGCCACCTCAGAAATGATTGGCATCAGAGTAGGAACGATCGGTGCTATTTTTCGTGACACATGAAATTGATCGAGCGCATTTAAGCGCCCGATCGTGTAATCATGCTCACCAATTGTGATGAGTTCATTCATTGATATTTAAACCTTATTCATAAGTGCCGTATTTCATATCGACTTTGATTGAATCAAAAACCCACTCAACCATTGCCCCTGCCTTTGCATTGGTATAATCAGGGATTTTCTTAAATGCACATTTGGACGCAGTATGGTTATCGCCTGAGCCTGAATGGTTCAAAGTGATGGTATTTTTGCCCCATTTACGTGTAACGCCTTTCTGAGCGTTGTAAATGTTCATCAGCTTGGCATTTGCTGACGAAGTTTTAAGTAGACGAATCGTGACCTGACCCGAATTATCAGCATGCAAAGAATGCATACCCTCACCGTCTGCACCAATCGTCATGGTGTTTTTATCGCCAGCCATTGCAAAGGTAATACCTTCCTCGGCAATACCTGCGCCATAGCCAAGATCGATGACACCGTCAGCGCTCGTTAAAGAGCATTGAGTGTCCATAAAGCTATAAGTAGACATAAACTGCTCCTTAACGGTTTACTGAAACAACTACATCGGCAAAGTGTGTTGCACCTGCCAATTTTGCTGCAATTTGAAATACTGGTGCTTTACGTGCTTCACGCTCTGATTGAGCTTGATCATCTAAGCTATTGGCATAAACATAAAAGCCTTTGGGCAGATAATCACCTGTGTTCAATGCGCCAAAGCTGTCACCGTTCCACTGACCTTCACCCATCAAGCCGTTATTCATCCCTTGTTCGCATGCGCGTTCAAGTACGCCACATTGACGATTCACACCAGCTGCAGTTTGGGGAATTTTGGTTGTGCTGGTGTAATACAGATTCCACAGCGAGTTTTCTAAATGATTTTGCAACCAATCTAAGCCGTGAAGCTCATCAATGAACGTTCCATCACACATCACACCTTCTTGTAAGATGGCAGTGTCATTGTCGTAACCTGCAAAAACATTACAGTTCTTAGCCGTCAATGCATTCGCTTCTGAGATTTTTAAATCTTCAGATGGAATACCTGGCAATTGCTTAAACTTAAGGGTGATTGTGGTATTAGTACCGTTAAAATTTACGCTAAATGCACGACCAAAAACTGAAGCTGCAGCATAAGCATTGGTGCTGGAAAAAATACAAAAGGTACGACGGTACTTCGCATTTGAAAGTTTGTAAGCAATATCGGTTTTGCTAATTGCGCTTGTAGCTTCTTCAACTTGTGTTGTATAGCCAAAAGCTCGTACTGGATCAGCCGCTTCAATCAATGAGGCAACAGATAAAACTTGTTCATCGGTTAAGTCAGAAGCCACAACCAAACCATACCATTTGAGCGAATCCAAACATGCTGTTACTGCGGTTTGGATGGTTTCAGGTGTTTGGCCATCTTTGTGCCAATAGCCAATATATAGGGTGCGTGGTTTCGGTGATTGACCAAAGTATGCTAAAGCTGCCTTGTATTCAGGATCATCAACGCCATAATCCTCGCCAACATCGGTGATGCTTGAGTATTGGCGCATACGCTCAATATTATCAATCACACCACTGGTTGAACCTAAGATGAGTAATGATCCGAACGAACGTGGACCAGCCGCTAATGCAGCAAGACTAATGCTGACATTGACGACATTAGAAACAGGTAATGTCATTTAAGACTCCTAATTTCGATGAGTTTTAATTTGAAAACTTTTGAATGTTTTGACCGCATACGTCCGTTTGGTCTTACGTCTAAAAGTCGCGACCAAGTCATAACGATGCACATATTGTTGGTTTAGAAAATCGGGGGCGGTGATAATTTCATCACACCCAATATATTTGATTTTGTGCTCACGTAATTGAGCGATGTTTTGCGGAATGCCTAGACCATCTTTAAAGATATTTGCTATTGATTGCCCATGTTGGCCATAAAAGGATAAAAACAGTTTTAGGGTTTCGTGGCGTATAGAATCCATATCCTCGTCATGCTGTTCAAACATAGGACCATCATCTGAGGTGAGCGCCTTAACTGCAAAACCACACCAGTCCACGCCAACGGCGGGCATAGGTGGTGGATCTTCTTGCCATCGAGGGCGCACGTACTGACCTTGTAGAGATGTAATCCCCACAATGAAAGCTTGAAAAATATCTTCTAATTCTTGGTCATAGGCGACTGTTCCGCTTGGTGGAATATAACCACCTGTTGCAGAATCACCCATGTTCACCCCAATGGTTTTAAGTCGCAGATAGCTTTATTGAAACCACTCCCGTAATGCAAATTATCAAACACTTGGACAACATAGTAAGCTTTGCCTTTCCATGTAATCTCATCGGCTTGATGACCTTTACTGCCCGCTATTAATGGGGTTTTGGTGTGAATATTTATTGCGCCTTTAATCAGTGTGCCATCTTCTCGACGATCCATGTTTTGACCGCTATTTGTTGTCACCACGCCACTAAATTTAAAACTGTTTTCAGTTTTAATCGGTCGCCCATTCTCTCCAACTTCGACCTCGATCCGCTTACAAATAAGGTCCTTCGTCATAAAGTCAGCATCTTGAAGAACGTCTGATACATCAAGATTAGGCACGTTTAATTTCCTCCTCACCACGCATCACAACATAAGTATGTGAATTACGGTATTGAGCTGTATCTACTAATGGCTTTTCTGACTTTCGCCCTCGAGCTTTACGGCCTTTGATTGTCAATGGTGCTAATGGGGCAAAATCACCCGCATTAATAAACCGCTTAACATTCATGGTGGCTTTCATTCCCGCAGATTCAAGATAGAAATACATTCGCTTGGTGTTGCCGGTTAATGCAGCATCAACAGCCCAAGTTAGCTTTTCAGTGATAACGTCTTGGACTTCTTCAATACCTGGTATTAAATGAGGTCGCGCGGGTAAGTTCATTGCTGGGGAACCAGTTTCGAGTAAATATCCTATGGCAGCATTGGTCATACCGTCTCCATCTGTTCTAGCCTCACCATGAGGAACACCCACCAAAACATCAGTTTTCGATAGTTCAGATACAGCGTTGAGAATATCGAGTAATCCGTTTCCTGTTGAAGTAACACTCATAATTGAATACCACCTGCGCCAGCCATCATCATCAGTTCATAAAACTGAATTCCAAAGGTCGTCATATTCCAATGTCCCGCATCTGAGATTAATACACCTGACACGTCCATAGATTTAGAAACACTGTCTACAGATTTGGATGTTTCATTGCCTACGACTTTCCCCGCATCACCACCTATTCCCGCAGCATCCATCCCACGCTTGAACAGCGTGAGATAGTGAGCAATAAATAAAGTCAGTCCATAATCAATCAAACTATCAGGATCGTTAGGATTCCCCCACCGAGACTCAGGCAACAGTTTTAGTCCAAGCTTTAGATAGAAATTAAACTGATATGAAGGGTAATCATTAGCATCAGCAAACATTGGCATATCTTCACGAAATGATAATTCGGTGATCATGATTATTTGCCTTTCGCGTCCGCTGCAGTGGATTGTTGAGCCTTAGTTAATTGCACTTTTAAATCTGCAATTTCTTTATCCTTGGCTTTACTCGCCTTTTCTAATTCATCGATCATTGCGTCCGCTGCAGTGGATTGTGCTGTTAATGATTCTATTGCAGCATTTGCAGCATCAAGCGCAACCTGTAGTTCGCTTGAGAGTGCATCACTCGGAGTGATTGCCTGCGCATGTGCCTTAACAAACCAATGTTCTGCAATATCTTGCTCAACTTCTTGCAAGCCGGGTTGCAGTACTATAGTTTTTGCTTCCCCTTGGTCATCACGACCAAGGTTTACAGTGAGCTGCTTTGACAAAAGGATTTGAACTAACTTTGACATAACGACTCCTTAAAGCCCATCAGCATAGTAAGCAGTTTCAGGGTAGACCCACTCGATCGCACCTAAACGACCAAAATAAGTGGTCAATTGACGTAAATCACGATATTCAATTGGTGTACGTTGTAATGGTACAAGAGGGAAACGAACACGATTTTCTGACTGCGTGTATGTCATCATACGATCCGTACCTCCCACACCACGCTGAACACACCATTTAGACGGTTGAATATCTAAAGGACGACCATTCACCGAGTTGCTTAAGCTGTTTGCTTTTAGGAATTCGAGAATTGAAATGTTACCCGCTTCACTCACAATACGTGATGTAAGTAAGCTGAACTGCACAGGTGGTAATAAAAGCTTATCAGGACATACCGCAAAACCGGATGCCACCCAAGCATTATTTAAAATGAGATTTACATCATCTAAAATTTCTTGTGGTGTTGATGTTTTCCAACCTTTATTTACGTTGGTTGCGCCGACTTTACTTGAGTTAAGCAAGCCTTCTACTCCGACAATTCCATCACCAATATAGACTTGTTCGTCTATATCCATTTGATGCTTCAACTGTAAGCCTGATAACTTTTGAGAATCAACAGGACGACCGACTGCTCGTGCCGACTCAAGTTCTGGAATAGTCCAACCAACCTGCATTGCCCATAAAGTCAATGGTTGTGCGGTTTTACCAATATCTAGCGCAATACCAGCAATTGCATCAGTATTTTTACCAACCCATGATTTACCATTGGGTGAAGCGCCACCTGCAGCAGCAAAGGTAGAATTGGTAAATGATGAAGTTTCATCAGCAATCGAAACATCAGAGCGCAAGTCAACATCACGCCCCCATGTTACGCTCACCATTGGATCGTGCATCGTTTGATCAAGGCGCTCTAATTCACCTAGTAAGAAAGCACCAGTGCTATCAACTGTCTGAGCATCAAAGGTGCGCATTCCCATACCACTGTCACGTGTACGTGCACGAATAGGATTGCCCATTGCTACCGCCTGCGCCATGGTAGTGGCTAAGAGTAATTTACTCATATTTTTATTTTCTCCAGACATAAAAATAGACGCTTGTAGCGCCTTGTTTTACATCAACTAAACTTTAGATATTAAATGAGATTTCTACATTGCCTTGCGCATCTGCATCGTGCATAAACATGGCATTTTTCAATTCAATTGTATTTGTGGCATCTGCGACCGCTTCAATGCCACCAATCGGCTTAAGATCAGTACCTCCCGCTACACGAACAAATACTGAACCTGCTGTTTTGGCATTACCTGCATTACAACGAACAGTCATATAGCCACGGCGCAATACATCTTGGATAATTCCTGATTGGGGAATTGCAGCACCCATACCGTTTAAGGCTGACTGTGTTGGGTATGAGCGAACAATTAAGCCGTAAACATTCGTGTCATCTGCTGTAAGTGGCACAAAACCATCGGCAGTCAATTTACCAAAGACACCAAATGCACCAAAATTACCTTTAGCAAGGTGCGCTTCAATTGTTGAATGTGATTTTCGGCTCACATCACCTGGGATGCCTGAAGGCATACGGTATAAGATTGAATTACCCATGATTATTTTCCTTTCTTCCAAAATTCACGGTTACGGGCATTAATGTCGGCAGGTGATGCAGGCGCACGACCAAAATCACGCGTAGAAATCCCTGAACGAACACCAGCTAAGTTATTTTGCTGTTTCATTAACTCAGATGCACCAATGAATGCAGCATCAATTGTTGCAACTGACATTGCATCAAAATCTGTATTGCCGCCAATAAATGGTGAAATGGCTTTTTGACCATCTGTTGTGGTGAATGCTTGTTTGAGGGCGGATCGTTTTGCATTTAATACAGCCTTAGCATTGTTCGCACTATCCATAGTGGGCAACTTAATGCCTGGCACCAATATTTCGGCACGTGACAATACTTGTTTTAACGAGTCACCCGTATGGTTTTGAACGCCTTGTTCTGATAATTTTGCAGCTTCTTCAGCCTTTAAAATATCATCTTTAGTTTTTTCTGGATCATCATCTGGATTATCGTTATCCTCGGTTTTCTTTTCAGGATCATCCGAATCTTTAGTTTTTTTCTTTTCAATTGCTGACATACGTTTATCCATGGTTTTCATGAAACTACGCATTTCATTTTGAAAAGCAGCATCACCAGTTTGAGTACCAGATTCATCCTCAGGATCATCATCCTCAGTTTTTATATCAGGCGCTTCATCTTCAACTGCTTTAGCCAATTTCTCAGCCTCGTCAGCATCCTTTGTTTTAACTAGATTGCGGATACGATCAGCAAAACTAATTTTCTTTTTAGCCATAAAGCTATCTCCAATTTTACAACGTGACCCACAGCGCCCTTTAGGAACCAAGGCGATGTGATTTCCAAAAATATTTGTTTGAAACCCTTTCCCGATACTAATTTCAGTATAATCAGCATCGTAACCTAGTGAGATTTCAACCTTTCCAGCCATTACCTCATCAATTGTTGCTTTATCGGTAATAAGAAGATCTGCAACCAAACAATCGGAATCAATATCATCACCACGGCGAACATTATTTGCAGAGCCTTTTGATAAATCTTTCCAGTTTTCAGGATTTACCCAATCGTCAGGATGATCATCCGTGACGGGTTTACCTTCAAAACTAGCAATCGTACGTGGATCAAAAAGTACATCTTCATCACGCTCAATAATAATCAAGCCTGACTTGTCCGCTGTGACTGGTACCTCACCATCGCCATACATCAGCTTTCCTATACGTGCAATTGGAACATCACGGCAAAGTAAATAACCTTCAGGTGTGGTTTCCCGTGTGCGACCAATCTGACCAGTCGTGTAAAAGTTTGAGCGATCTACAGTAGCTTTAGATTTCGGTTTGTTTTTAAACATGGTTTTACCTTTCTATAGGCATTAAAAAACCACCCGAAGGTGGTTTTATTTTCACAGAATCTATTTCAATGAATCTTTTCTAAAAATAGCTAATTCATTTAGTAACTTATCTTTTTTTGAAGCACTTTCAAAAATATAATTTTCAAAAATTTGCTTTAATTCTTGAACATTATCAATATTTTCAATTTTTTTAACTAAATTCATAGTTTCTTTATTAAAATTAGCAATATCAAAAACTAAATGTTTTGGATAAAGTATGTTATACCTATCAAGTGTAAATCTACAAATAGCATATTTATCCTCATACACTTCTTGTTTTTTGTTTATATTATCAAGAACTTCAGAATAAAATATCTCATCACTTTTTTTTAATTCAGATTTTAACTTACTTAATTTCATATCAAAAATTTGTTTAATTGTATTATTTTGATAATTAAATAAAGCGATAATATTAATTTCATTTTCAATTAACTTTTCACGATGGAATGCGTAAGTTTGCTGGAGCTTCCATGTTTTCCACATTCTCCAAGCAAAAAACAATGCAATTAATGTTGCTATTGCGGCAATAATAGTAAAAATACCACTAAGGAATGATATTAAGTTTAAAGTATATTGTGAAATCATTATGAATCTCTAGTTTTATAAAGTGCTGATAATATAATCTTAAATTGAAAAAACTTATATATATTTTGATATTACAGGTTCACAATAGCATCGGCAATTAGGTAAACATCCTGCATGTCCTGTCATTCGATCTAAAGTAGGTGGTTCATCCCAATACACAAACATTCCATTCATTTGCTCATGACTATATCTCACATCGAGATCATCACTGGTACGCCAGATATATCCTTCAGACCCAAGATTTTCTGCCCGAGCTTGTGTAAATATACTTTGGGCTCTGCTTACTTCCGTTCGTGCAATAGTATTTGCCCGTGACTTGGTCACATGGCCAGTGACCATAATCAGGCTAGATATTTCACTGGCTCGGCTACCATCAATCAAGGCACGTGTAGACAAATCACTAATTCTTTGTGCTGCATCAAGAGGCAAGGATTTAATTAAACGTATTTGCTCATTAAGTAATTGTTGATAAACCGCACCAATATCAGTATTGCGAATTTGATCTTTGACACCACGCGATAAATCTTGTGCATAAATCAGCCACGTTTTCTCATCACGTAAAGCTACATCTGTGATAATTCTACCTGCAGCATTTTTTGCCCAAAAATCTAAAGTATTTGCGTACTCATTTAATGCAGAAACAATAAGAGCATGTGATCTTGGATCATTTACGTTAAAGCCTTTAACGATCGTATCAATATAACCTGCAATTTTTCTAAGCTGCTGACTGTACCGAATCTCCATCTTTCTTGCCCGGTGGGGCGTCAGTCGGTTGATTTGATTCTTCATCATATTCACTCTTAGGCGGTGGTGGGTCATCGTCTGCGTCTGCAATTTCCTGATCAGTGATATGAGAAAATATTCCAGTCACTTCTGAAGATTGGCGCAATTCTTTTAAAGCGGTTTTACGGCTGATTAATCCGCTTTCTTCAACAGTAGTAACTGCCTGAGCTACCGTGTTGGCCACATCGGCTTTAACCTTTTCATCGATCTGCCAAAGAGATGCAAAATCAAACTTAAATGAATCAGGTAATGCCTTACCTAATTTGGATAGTGAAACAACAGCTAGAAGCATTTGCAACGGTGTACGCATACGACCTTCTTGCTGTTGATTAATATTGTCATAGTAGTTAGACAAATCGCTTTCACCTGTTGCGCTAAAGCCTGCGGGAGATTGACCAAATAATCGAACCAAAGGAATACCTGTTGCACCAGCAATCTGTTGCCCAAACTGCATCAACAAATTATCCAGACCAGTAAAACTATATTGATGCGTTTCGAATGTATCCTCAGCATCCATCAAAGTCATACCTTCATTAGATTGCCACTGCCGAATCATATTAATTTGTTTAACTAAAGCATCATAAGCTCTACCACCTGCGGCAATAATCGTACGCAACCCTTTAACCTTATATGTACGCAAATGAGCTTTATAGACCAACTGACCTGCGCCTAATGTTGCACTATCAAAAATAGTTAATCGATCTTCAAGACGCTCAATGACTGACTGCCCCCATAGGTTTTCCGCAATTGCTTGCCAATAAGGGAGTTCCACACCATCCATACGTATCACACGTGAAAAGTGAATCTTTTGATTACACAAACCGACGGAATCGGTAATCACATCGTAATACTTAGGCATTCCATAATATGGCCCATATTCAGTGACAAGATCTTCTAGAGTCGGTACAACCATCCAACGATCTAATACTATTAATCCCTTGAATTGATCTTTTGCTACAGTGTTAATATTTAATGGTGTCGAGACATTTTGACCATCAATCATCATGACAGCAATTGCGCCACCATAAAGCCGTGACCACTTAATCGTTTTATTAAGTTTATCCCAAACTTGTAAGCGGTCTAATTCCTGATTAATTTCCTCTGCATCTTCTGGAGACTCTAGACCACGCATGTTGATGCCTTCGCGCGTCATATCATCGGCTACAACATCAACTACTTGACCAACTACCCAAGACGATCGATACATTGATTCAACTAGCAATCGATTACGACTTAAGTAATTTGCGCTGTAGGTTGATTGATCGTGTTGACTTCCAGCACCCAAGCCAACCCGAGCCGCGAAGTTTTGAAAACTATCCGCAGTAAATTTAAGTAATCCCATATTTTTCTCGAATTAAAGCTTGCTCCAAACATCAAGGCTTGAAACTTGCGGATTAAAACAAATCATGACGCTATCTGCGCGGTTCGGTGATGCTGTGCCATCAGGTTGCTTATTAACTAGAATTTTACCAACACCGTTTTTTGTGTAGGTTGGTTGAGATAGCTCAGTTATGAGTAAAGCCAATTCTTTAGGATCTATATCTTTACTCGATAATGAAATAATCATATCTGGATCATAGTCACGACCTTGAAGCGCCCTAAATGTCTCTTGAAAGCGCATGCGTAGCCACCACCATGATTGTGCTTTAAGATTGGCAAAAAAGTCTTTATTAAATCGACCATCAACCATCTGCTCCTCAGGCTCCCATACAGACCCCGAGCCACGGAAAGACTCCACAATAACCTCGGGCAATCCTTTCTCGCGTTGCAATTCATTAATGACACGCGAATCACCACGACACCCAGCGCCTAAACCATCCGCATCATAGAACAGTGTATCAATCGATCTCTCTATGCTTGTATCCATCGCTCTTTGCGTTGTGCCAAAGATGTCATCCCCCTTACCACTCCAAGTGTCTAGATAGTCCATTACAATGCCGTGGCGACCTGCCATTGAGTTTTTATCCTTGCCTTCATCCGCAACATCAAGACCACCGATACGATCACCAGTGGCATCAATCTTGAGCTTGATGTGTGCATCAATGGCAGATTGGATCCATGTACTAGGAATTAATACACCTTCTACCGATGCGGCATAGTTAATATCGACCTCTTGAGCCAATACAACATCATCCAATGTGGCTAGTTGCTTTTCATACCATGGATGGATGACCTTTCCGTTATACTCTACAGTCCAGTTCTTATCAGGATTAGCACGCCAAGGCATAGTAAACACGGCGTAACGACCGCTAAATCTATCCTGGTGAAATCGATCACCAATACCATTAGGAGTTGAGCCTTTGATATGAACGTTTGTATTTTGTGATATTGCAGCATCTACCGCTTCTTGACGCTCTACAAACGCCCATTCATCAAGAAAGTACATCGTGGTACGTCCACCACGGCCAATATTGTCACCCGCTTCACCCGTGATGGTTGCACCATTATCGGGATTGATGATACGCATGTAGTTATCATGCACTTTCTCAACAAAGCCCTTGGGCTTCATCCATACAGGCATCTTGCTGAACATATCGCGGAACTTGTGAAGCAACGTTTTTGGATCGCCTTTCTTGTCCACCAATTCTTCTTTACGGCTTCCCACCCCACCAGCAAAGCCGTCAACAAATAACCAGCGATGCAAATAAAATCCGAGCACAACGTAACTCATACCCTCATCGCGTGACTTTTCAATCAAGCCATGTGTCTGAGTATTTTCCCGTTCTAGTAGCCAGTCGATCAGTTCGACTTGCTTAGGGCGTAAAACAAACGGTAAATTAGCGGGCAAACCGAATGGCATGCCACGCGGATCATATGTCCATATCCAATGATTAAACCAGTGTGTAGGATCGTTTTTACATTTGTACATTTCAGCTTGAATGCTGAGTTCATTTTGCTCTATGACCGCTTTGTAGTAGTAACGGCGCGTCATTTCTGCAATGACTTCGGGAAGCCGGGTATTGATTGTCCATTCTTTGATTAATGGCGTGAGTTCTTCTAGTGCATATGTCATAACTTTCCATGAATCGCTAAACGTGAAAGTTCTTGCGGTGTTAGTTTTGAAATTTCTTCTGGCGCGAGCAATGGTGGTGCTTTGTGCTCATTCTCGGTTTTTATTGGTCCACCATCTTTTCCAGTTATCTCAAGTTTTCTTTCATAGTGACCTTTCACAATCTTCTGGATCTGATCAATAATTTTGATCGCAAGCACCACGTTGCCTTTTTTACTTATGAGCAAATCACTCAATATTTGCAACTGAATCAAATCATTTGCACCAATGATGTTATGCATTGGCTGTTTTAAGTATTCTTTGCGTGACTTGTTAAATAAATCAATAAATTCTTGGGAAAGATCGGCGCCAGCCACTTTAGTTGGATCATATGTCTCAACCTGTTGAGGCGTCACATCTATGTTGAATTTTTCCTTGATGTCCTTTACTACTTCGGTAGGTGTCATAAATTGCGCAAGACACCGTACAATAAAGGTTTTCTCGGTTTTTTTTAATCTTGCCATAGCTCACCATCCATCAAGGTACATCAAGGTAAGTGGGCAAAAAAATTTGAAACAAACCTACTTGATTAAACACGTCCCACAGCACGCAGTTATATTTTTTTCAGATACAAACGGCGCCTGCTTCGCGACCTCGACTAGACGCTTAACGTCCCCACTTGCTCCCCAACGTTTGACCACTCCTATAAATTCCTCAACATCATGACCTGCTAAGTAATGTTTAGGTAAGCCTGTATGATCGCTGTAGAGTATTTCCCCATCCTCATCACGCTCTACACCAATGTGATAGAGCTCATGCTCAATCAAAGCACAAAATTCATGATCGTTCGCACGTTCACAAAAGCTTGCATCTACAGTAATTAGATAAACAGGAAGAAACCCAAACCAGTCACGCATTTGTTGCTCTTGCCGAGCTTTGCGCCAACCGCTCTGGTTAAACATCACCTTTTCACATTGACCTAACACCATTCTCTTTTTTGCAACGGCGGCAGATGACGCCCAAGCGAAAGCTAAGAATGTTTCGTCATCATGAAGTAATTCAGCTATGTGGTCATGATCAGGATTATGAAGTTCACCACCAAGCGTTAGAAAGTTGGTTACCACCCATTCTTTTAGATCCGCTGCAGGTGCCAAGCGAATCGCTTCCTCTTCCTCTGCTTGATCAATCAAATCGGTTGGTGGAAATGGTCTGATCTGTTCCATTTTCTAAACTCTCTAATTGTTCTTTAATCCAATTAATCACATGACCTGAAAGAATCGAATCAGGATGAAACCGCTCAATCTTATAGCCCATATCTTCAGCCAAATCATATTTGTTAAATGAATTTGCTATCTTCTTGCCACCACGACCCATTGCCCAAGGGCTACCAACAATCTCAATGAGTAAATTCAGTTTGACAATATAGAAATCAAATCGCCAATTTCGAGTTGATTCAAACTGAAATTTACGGCGATAGCCAATTAGTTTTTCTTCTAATTCTTGAAATAAAGTCTCTTCAGCTTCTAAAAATTTTTGTGTTGCTTTGGGTAGTGGTTTTGCTCTTGGTTTTGTTTTAAGTGGCTTCTTATTAGTTAGGTTAGTGTAATCATTAACTTCCATAAATAGCGCCCAATAAAAAACCTCCCGAAGGAGGTTTAGTTCATTTAATCAGATATAGTAAGATTAATTCTGTCTAAAATAATTTTATGGTATTTTAGCTTATTTGAAATTTCTATAATCATTTCAATAAGCTTTGGATTAGACAGGTTTTTGCGTTTAAGTTCATCAGCATCAGCCTTGATGTTTAAATGCTCAAAAGCTTCCTTAAAGACATTTGAATCAAATAAATGAAGAATCGTTTCAAGTTGATCGATCCCATTTTTGTAATCGCGAACTTTTTGAACATAAGCATCTACACCAAACATATTACTATAAATTGCCAATACATTGTCCCCAGTATGTTTTTGGAGAGTCTCTTTATGTAATCCCAAATCTTTCCTTAAAACATCTAAATCAATACTCATAACACTCATAACCCGCACTCACAAGCAAATTTTTATTTTGTTTATATGAGGCTTTTTTATCGAATTTCAACCCTATATCAATAGAAATACCACTATTTAATCAGACAAATTATGAAAAAGGATGTGGTGATCTGCCACATCCTTGCCTTAGATTACGATATTGATCAACTCGGCAACTGATCTACCGCTACTCAACACGACAAACATCTCAAAGTTAGCTATTGATTTGCTCTGTGTCTTTCAATTCCATTGGTCGGGTGTCACCACACTTTTAGGCTCTGAGGCTAACTCAATGTGTGACGAAATCACATTGGATTCAAACCGATTTATACGGCTGGTTTCTGCATCCCACTGTTTGCGCTTATAGCTGAACAATTTGTACAGCGTCACAAATCCAAGTTGCTTCTAAAGCTAACGATCTTTCATGAGTCGATCCTCAGTAGATCACTTGTGCACGTCACAAGCACCTTTATAAAATTTAAACATTAAAAACCCATTCGGAGTGTTTTTATTAAATTAATCAATTAGATATTTCTTCTAGCATCATTTAGAAATTTAGTTGAGTTGTTACTAAGCAAGCCAATCTCTAAAATAATATCATTCAATTTTTGCGGAATTTCTTCTGGACTTCTTATTGCATGAATTTCAGCAATAAAGCTCGCAAGCTTAGTAGTAATATCTTCTTTACTTAAAATAATATTTAAATTCAAATTGATGTTAGATATATGCAATTTAACCAAGTTTTCTTGATAGCGTAGAATCTTTAGATCCAATTGCTTCTTAGATTCAATGTAATCTTGCCTCAAATACTGAGGATCTTGATCATTACCATTTACCAAGTAAATCTTTTTACATTCACTATATATTTGTAGAGTTGTAATTAAAGCTGCATAAGTATCTAAAGTTGCTAACTCTGACTCAAATATTACATCCCTGTTAAAACTATAATCTGACTGTCTCTTCCATTGAAAGAAAACATAAATAGCAAATATAAGACCCAGCACAGTGGCTATGTTCGCCAGCAATGAGACAAATTCAACGCAAGTCATAGTTTTTAATCAAAAATAATTCTTAATGTTGTTATACATTACTCTAAAGCAAAAAACCCAATAAAAGTGAGCTAAATTTTTTTTAAAAATTTATCTTATCCAAGGTATCTAAGTTAACCACTTTAAATTCCTTTGTATTTAATTTATTCATAAGTAATGTCTTATCACCAATTTTATCTAAAATTAACCATTCTTCTTTTGAACCGTCATCTATCTTGATTGAGGCTTTGGGTAATTTATTGTTCTTTACCTTAAAGGAATAGTTATGTATACCAACCAAAAAAGGCAAAATTAAAATATATATAAAGAGAAAAATCAATGTTTCTCTAATAGTGTTATGAAAATAAAGTAAGCTAAAAAACAAACCAATTATTAATGCAAAATATAAAGTAAGATAGTCTTTAAAAAAATAGGCGATTCCTGAACCAATAATCAGAATTATGCCAAATACATATATATTTCTCTCTGCTTCATAAATTACTAATATCTTATTAAATGTTACACTCAAGACAATAAAAACACTTAGGAGCTGTAAAGAAGTGTAAATTAGATCTGAAAAGCTAAAATATTGAATTATAAATAAAATATCAACTTCACTAAACATAAAATATCCAATCTTATAACTAAAACCTATTAGAAGTAAAATTGTAGTTAATAAAGTTAATCTTTCTGCAAAAGGAAATGTCTTAAAAAATTCTATAATATTCATAAACCATAAATTTCTTAAATTAAGTGCAAAAAAAATAATGCTGATTGTCGCATTTCCACCAATTAAAAAACTTTTCTTAAATGACTAATACAATTGTATGGCATTAATCATTTGTGTAAAAAATACCCACTGATAGAGTCAGTGGGTATGCAAAAAATTTTTTGGTCTCGGATAAACCGTAATACGACCAGTATAGAAAAATATACCCTTTATTTTGGGACTATGCAATCATAAATTATATTCTTCAGCCACATAGTGAAAATATCCTCTTAAGTGAGCATCAAGATCAACTCTCCAATCCCCTAAAATATCTAATGCAACTTTTTCGTATTTATCATAAGTTCTTAAATAAGCTTTTCGATCAATGCTCATACAAGAAATTCGATGCCGCTCTGATTGATTGTAAGCATCTTCTTTTTTCCCTTCGCATTTACTGCACTCAACATGCTTTTTATCAGTTTTTGAAAATACAAACCCTTTTCCATTACATTTGGTGCACATACCTCGTTTAAATAAAAATTGAATAAGCGCTGAACGGGCAACACCTTTTGCAGCTTCTTTAGTAGTTATCTGTTTGGTTTTAAAACCATCCTTTTTAAACTTTAAGCGAATTTCAGAAGTTAGTAGATTGTGAAGTAAAGCAAAGTGACGATCTGTAGGATTGACTGAACGAACTAATGCCCACAACATTGAGTAAACTTCTGGACTCATATCTTGCATCATTAGAGCAGCACTATTTGTCTTACTTCCAAATGTTGATGGTCCACCTACACCATCCTTAAAACCGTCCATTGTTTTTTGTGCTAAGTCGAGCAATGTAAAATCGACTTTTGAGCGACTTGGAGTAAATAATAAACGGCGTAAATCGTGAACTATAGTCTCATTTCGATGTTTTTCAAATTTTGCTGTTGCTGTCATAAACTCACCCTATTAACCGTCTAATTTCTTCAATCGCTTTACCGCTCTTAACCTGCTCAGTGCTATATCTATACACTGAATAACCCAACTCCGTAGCTGAGTTATACTTTTCCATATCTGCTATGTAGCCTTTACCTCTTGTATGTCTGCCATTGCTCCAAATACCTCCCTCAACTTCAATTAAAATTTTGGTACCAGTAATGTGAAAATCAGCTCTCCATTTACGATTTTCATTAAACTGACACTCTTGTTCATATCCAATTCCATAAGCCTTGAAATGCTGAATTAGTATAGCTTCGCCTTCACTTACAACACGTTCTTTTTTAATCAAATTACGGCGCTTAGGTTTCCTTTTCCTTGTCGCATAATTCTTCAAATAATCAGCAATCGAGATGCTAGACAAAATCAATCCTCCCCCCAATCTTCATATTGATCGTAAAGTTCTGACTCATTTTCCTGATCATCCCTAAAATGCGCGCAACTTGGGCATAGAAACTCGGAATGCTCAGGTTCATATCGGACATTCTCAGCAATGAAGCAGTCCATACACACTGGTGTAGATTCAAGATTCATGCTCACCTCGCTTAAAATCAGAAATACGCTTATTCATGCAAATTCTCCACGAATAAATTGCTGAATCCTTTCACCGATCCAACGCATTACCGTAACCGCCATTGAATTTCCAAGGGCTTTATAGCGTTGTGTTGCTGATGCTTTATGTATTTCTGTATAGCTGTCAGAGAAACCTTGTAGACGTTCGCATTCAATCTCAGTTAAGTAACGTGCAATGTATTTATATACGACACTTGAGGGCACAATCCCTCCACCTCCGCTTGCGCGCAGCGTTCCGTTTATTTGTTTTGAAATTTTTGGGGTGGTATCAGCAATCATTGAGTATGCTGGCTGTTCAACTACAGCCTGTCTTATCGGTCCTCCGCCTTTTCCTCCACTTCTAAGAGTAGGTGCAATATTTTTAGTTAGATCACGTAAATAATCATTCTGAGAACCACAGTACAAAACACCATGTCTATCAGCCGTGGTAAGCGTTGGTGCTTGTTCTTCTTTAAAACCTATGCCTTGTCCACCCGAATTTAATGATCTACCTATAATATTTCCTTGAATACCGTAGGAATGAATAACATATCCTCGATCACTTCTACCTAATAAAGTTGGTGCTTTTTCTACAGTAATAGCTGAGTTTGCGTTAGTTCCTCCAACACCTATCACATGCTTTATATAGTAATCACCACAAAAAGCCTCTTGATTGCCTAACCATTTTTTCTGACCATGTGATGCAAGCAATGGAGGAACTATTGTTTGTCCGCTAACCGTTTCGCTTGTTCTGTTAGTGTATATTCCACTATTTGACGCAGAACCTTCCCCCTTGCTTTGGCTCTTCTCAATATCCCCAAACACGCCTTGGCGCTCAAATAGTATTTCGGTGATACATTCTGTTCGAGCACTTGCGATAACAAACACTCTTTTGCGTCGTTGGGCGAGTCCGAAATATTGAGCATCAAGGACTCGCCAAACGACTTGTCGAGATGGTCCAAACACACAACCAGCGTTTTTCCATCTTCCCCCTGGTGGTTGTAATTCACACCCTTCACCTGCAAGCCCTGCCAGTAAGCAACCGAAAGCGTTGTCTTTTGTGTTGAGCACTCCGGGTACGTTTTCCCAAACGGCAATGACTGGCTCAAGTCCTCGAACAAATCTGGCTGTATCAATTTCATTCGCTAATCTCACAAATTCAAGACTTAATTGTCCTCGATCGTCATCTAATGAGTTTCTTAACCCGGCTACAGAAAATGCTTGGCATGGGGTTCCTCCAACCAATATATCGGGTGCTTCTACTTCATAACTTTTAACTTTTTCAGCAATGGTGGTCATATCACCAAGATTGGGAGTATCGGGAAAGTGATGTGCCAAGACTTGGCTTGGAAATTTTTCTATTTCTGCAAACCAGACAGGCTTCCAACCGAGCTCATGCCATGCAACTGTAGCCGCTTCAATGCCTGAGCAAACAGATCCGTATTTCATATCGAAACACCTTTGCCCTTAGGTTTAAAACCAACGTCTGCAAGATATGATTTCCAATTTTGACGTTCTGTAGGATCTGATAGTTTTGCAGCAATGCGACCAGCAAGATTTTCGTATGACTCACCTGCAGAGCTGTACTTGCTCATAACTTCAGGATGGTGAGCAAGTTTGTTAGCGAACATGTACATCTGACTTGGGGATGCAAAAACTAGGAAATCAGGATTAGCGTTGTCAGATGAATCAACTGCAGGTGATTTTGAAAATCTCCCTTGAGAATTTGCAGAATTATGTTTTTCATATTTCAAATATGCTCTGATCAACCAATCAGCAAAAAAATAAACCATCATTTCATCTGAATGATTCTTTTCAGCGTTGTATATTTCAAATTGCTCTAACTCACGCTTAAACCAAGAAGCGTTCAAAATCTCGTCAACAGCAACCGAAGTATTGGAAGAAATAATTTGAGATTTTAAATTTTCAAAAGAAAGCCAATTTTTTTTATTTTGATAGTGTCTTTTGATAGTGTTACTTTGTGGGTTAAAATTCTTTACCACTTGCGGTAAAAATTCTTTACCACCTTTGGTTAAAATATTTAACCACTTGCCATTTGTAGTGGTAAAAATATTTGACCACTTCGGTAAGTTATCCACAGTTTTAAGGTGGTAAAAATTTTTAACCAGTAAAGATTTTTTACCACCAATATTTAAGTAGAAATCGACTGGTTTTTGAGCAATTTTTTCTCCATATCCGAAGTGGTAAAAATTTTTAACCAGCTCTTTTTTAAAGCGGATAAATGCTTTAACCATCACTTTTTTTGCAGGAAATTTAACCCATTCACCAAGATCATAACTATCAAGTAATGAGTAAACATTTCCGTATTTAGATTGATGATGTTTCTTAATTAATCCAACTTCCTCAAGCTCGTTCAAGCATCTAACGACCGTAGGCTTACTTTTCTTAGATAAACTCTCAAGCTGACGCAAAGAGAGCGCATCATATTCCTTTGCCCAACCACGTGTTTTGCGATTAATCAGTAAGTAGATCTTTACTGATGCATCGCTAAGCTTACCCATAGCCTCATCCACAAACGCATTAGCGACCATGAATGAATTGGGTATAAATTTACTCATGCTTCACCCACCTCTTCATTCACCTGAATGAAACGACCAAACATTAAAATTTTGCCAGCACGCAATAAACTCGAGATAATTTCACCGGCTTGATAAATAGTAATGCGGTGCTCCATCGTTAGAATTTCTATAAATTCATCCCGAGTCACTGCAGCATTTGATTCATCACGATTAATCTTGCGTAAGTTTGCACGGCGTACATTTAAAATTCCTTCTAGCGAATTCAATGCAGGTTCAAACCATGATTGCGTCCATTGGATCTGTTTATGCTCTGGAGCTTTTTGGAAGTGTTGATTTGTAGTCATGAAACCTCCGCTAATGCTTGTTCAGCATCTGTTAAACGACGATTGGCTTGGATTTCTATAGTTGTGGCTGGGCGAATCTCTTTTGATGCAACAATGATGTGGTGATTCTTTGATTTAATAGACCATAGTCGTTCTGTTGCTTTACCCTTCACTTCAAACAAATCATTTGAGTAAAAGGTTCGGCAAAGCTTGGAAAGAACCACCACATCACCTGGTAAAAAATCCACATCGAAACTTTTATGAGTAGGTAAATACTCATTTTCAGCTTTCTCAACAAATCCTTTACCCGTACTTGTAAACCCTGTCATTGAAGCAAAACAATCAATGCACATTTTTGGTTCTTTGATTTCACCGCCTTTGTATAAATTGTTTGATCCACAATCGATACAGGTCTGCGTTATGTTTACCTGCACCAGACAAGTCTTACACTGCTCGTCTTTAAATTCCGTGCATTTGCCAGCGCATGGATGTTTTGATATATTTGGGTTCTTCATTGTTTATCCTTGTGATGAATGAGCAGGAAAAGTCTGAGATGCAACCTCAGGCTTTTTTTGTGCCAATTGCTTTTTAAAAATCCTAAAAACATTTTTGAATACATTGGAGTTCATCGTTGTGTACGATGTATTCAATGTATACGTTTGTTTACGATCACTTTTATGCGAAAAATTAGACTCACCTAAAGCGATAAGGTTTTCAGCTATGAGTCTTTGTTTAATTGCTTCCCGAATCCAATCACTTCGATTTACACTATTATTTTCAATAACCTCGTTCCAATTTGAAGGAAGTCGTGTTGACGCCAAAACATCTAATTTTGGCTGCTCGATTACAACCGTTGTCATAAAGTTCTCCTATTGGTTTATATGTTCTTGTGTTGGTTTTGCTCTTAAATAATCAAAATCAGCATCAGGACAAAGATCATCACAACGCACTTGTCCTTGGCTTTCTCTATCAATAGCTATAGCAAGTGTTGCACTGCATTGTCTGACCCCACTTGCAACAAGCCTTAAATAGCCCAGACTTGTTATGCATCTGGTTGCAAAACTCTCTTTTGCCTGCTTTGTTGGTAAAGAATTGATGTAACTAGAAAGTGATTTTTTTGTAACCATCATTGCCAATCCTGTCGATAAATAATTTTATCTTTTTATATTATCTTTTGATAAATTTATTTGCAATAGGATAATTAGTATATTTAACTTTTGATTGTTATCATTTGATAATTAGTTAGCACATAAAAGTAATTGAAATGAATCTGAAAGAAATACGGCGAAGAAATCTACGAAACCTTATTGAAAAATTATCAGCAGATAAAATTTTTGATCGTAAAGAAGATTTTGCTGCAGCTGTTGATATCGATAAAACTTATTTATCACAAATGATTATGGATCCTACTCAAAAAGGTGCTCGTGGTGTAAGTGAAGCCAAAGCTAGACAAATTGAGAGTAAATTAAATCTTAGCCCTAATTACTTAGACACTTTAGACGACTCAAGTCCATTTGGAAAAAGCATCGTTGCTAATGGGGTAATAAGATCCTTAGCAGTAGATGAAGATGAAATGAATGAATATGTAATTCTTCCTATGTATGATGTGAAGGCTGCTTGTGGCCTAGGTTATACAAACGAAGAGGAATTAATTAAAGGTGGTTTAAGTTTTAAGCAAAGCTTTCTTAGAAAGATAGGTTTATCTCTAAATCATTTAGAAACGGGCATCTTAGATGGAGATGGTCAGAGCATGGAACCTACGATAAACCACTGTGATTCGGTACTTATTGATTTACGAGTTAATACTTTTGATCAAGTCATAAGTGGTAAAATTTATGCTTTTATTGCAAATAAGGAGTTAAGAATTAAACGTTTGTTTAAAACCATTAATGGTGGACTAAGAATAGTAAGTGATAATAATGATAAAACTACTTTTCCGGATGAAACATTACAACCTGAAGAACTCAACGCTATTCAAATTAAAGGTTGTGTAAAATGGAGATGTGGTGAGGTTTAATTTGATAAATTTCTTTACAAATAAGCTTGATAAATAATCAAGCTTTTTTATTGTCTTAATTTTCAATAATTTATCAAATAAGATAAATTATTTTATCTTTTGCTATTGTTATCAATAATATCTTTTGATAAATTCACCTCGTAGACAGCAAAAAGCCCCGATCAATTACCACACCGAACAGGGCTTTATACAATTACGAGGCAATTATGAACACAAAACCAAATTCAATCAATCCCATTGTTACACATCGTGTACAGCCTATGGGATTTTTCAAAGTCGCTGCAATAAGTGGTTTAGTCACTGTTGGTGCTGTTAGTCTTGCGTACGACCAGAAAACGACTGAATACAAGCCACCAGTAGCCATCCCAAATGTTACACCCTCTACTTACACCGTTGATGCTTTAAAGCTTACCTCTGAAACCTCAGGGAAAGCAGTTATCAAACTTGATAGCTTCCTAGTTTTAGTCAGCTTTGATTTTGAATCTCATCCAGATAGTTACGGCGTACCTGGTTCTGAATTCACAGCCGTTGATATTACCAATTTGGCGGTTGAAAAAATTACAGATGTGAACGGTAACGATTGGAATGACTTCACCGACTACAACGATCACAGAAATATCAATCAGATGATTGTTGGTTACATCGAACGAAATAAACTTGTGGAGGCAAACTAATGACCTCTACTACTCAAAAGAAAACTGAATTTATCAGCAATGAAAATGGCGAATTCCGCATGCGTATCTATTCATACGAATACATCCAAAAAGATGGCGAAATTTATCGAGTAAGTAAATCTGGCTATTTGTTTCTTATCGAATTTGCTGAGCACATAGAAAAGCCTTGGATTCGCATTAGCTTTGAACGTGAACGTAAATTTCAAAAGCGTAAAGCATTGGCTATTGGACTTCAAAATTCAAATATCCCCTCTTATGAACGTCGTGCGTTTAAAAAACGTATGGGCTGGGTTGGAGCATAATCATGACAAATTCGAATAATACAAATATGGATCTTTGGAATTCTTTATGCATAACAGATCCAAAGAAAGTTAAGCCGATTACAGGTAAATCTTATAAAGGTTCATCACCTCAACCTTATTGGTTAGTACAACGTGCTACAGAAACTTTTGGTCCTTGTGGTCAAGGTTGGGGAATTGAAATAGTTCAACAAGGTTTTCAGCAATGTAATACCGAAACAATGATGCATTATGCGACAGTCCGTGTTTGGTATATGCAAGACGGTAAAAAGTGTTCAGTAGAACACATGGGCGGAACAATGGCTATGTATAAAACCAGTACAGGTAAAATGATTTACGACGAGGATGCCCCTAAAAAATCAGTCACAGATGCAATGGTTAAGGCACTTAGTTTTATTGGTTTTGCTGGCGATATTTTCTCAGGCATTTGGGATGACTGGAAATATCAGGAAATGGCTGCAGCTCATTACAATGAACAAAAACAACAGCCCTCTCAAAATCAAAATAATCAACAAAACTCTAGGCAGACTCAACAACCTAATAGCAATCAAAACAACCAAACTAATGGTCAGCAACAAAAACCATTGGCTCAGCGTTTTAACGATGCACTTTTAGCTATAAAAGATGCGAAGAAGCCTCAGACGTTAGACAAAGCAATTAACACATTCAAAGGTACTCAATATGAGATTGGTATTTCGAATGCCTGTCGTGCACGAGCTGATCAAATGGGTTGGAATACAGCACCACCGATTAACCAAGTTCAACAACAAAATCAAATGCAGCACTGAGGAAAATAAAAAATGAATATTTTGAATGGAAATGAAGCATTTGCGGCTTTAATGGCTGGTAAAAATATTATGTGTCGCGCTGTTGGCGAATTGATGGACTTTGATGACTTAGATCAATTTCCTGCAACCGTGTTCGCAATGCCTGATTATGAGTTCTGTATCAAGATAGATGAGATATCAATAAATGGCTACACATTCTTAAAACCTTATTCATTGGAAGAACTTTCAGCAGGTCAAGACATTTTTTTACTTGGTAATACTGGGACCATTGTCAAAGGTCAATTTATTCCTGATTATGAAGAACTGGTATTAGCAGTAAAAAATGGATCTGTTCAACGTGATTTTGATAATGCTCAGAATCAAGCGAAAGCAATGCAAAGCTTACTTAGTATAAATAATGATTTGGTCTTAAAAGTTGTAGATTTTCATGAGTTCATGAAACCTGCAGCAAAATCCAAAAAAACTACACGTAAAAAATCCAATGATCCTCAGACTGAAAATTCAACGTCTGAGGTAAATGCTCATAAAAATGATCAGGAAAACATTACTGAAACAGCGCCTAAAATACGCCCTGCTTTTACAGTAGATGAAGTTGCTGAAATTGAATCAGATCCAACTTTAATAATTGAAAAATTTGCTGCGCAGATTGCAAGCTGTACGACTACAGAAGCTGTACTTTCATTACGCCCGGTGTTTTTTGCTAACGGAAATTTACAGCGTGAGCACACTCAACATTTATGTAAATTAACTGAAGATAAGTTACTCGAGTTAGATCCTGAACAATATTCGCCAAAAGTAATCAATGCTGATCATCAAATTTATATCGATGGTATTAATGCTTGTATTTCTGAGGAAGAAATTAACACCACCCTTTATGATTTGAATGATCAAGGTTTTAGCGAAGAACAAATTTCAGAAATTAATCTAACAAAAGTCTGCAAACTTGCTGAATTTCAGACAAAATTTCTTGAAAATATTCATGATAATCAATACAACCAGTTACTTACAGAACTACTGGAACGTGCTCAAAAATCTAACTCACCTGCTGAAGCGAATGCCTTGTATAAATACACAACTCAATGGTCTGAAGATCAGCGTAAACCATTGATCAATGCAATTCATAAACGATTAGCAGAATTAAGTCCTGATGCAGCGACTACAGCTGAGCCACCATCATTAATGGTGCAAATCCAAAGAGCGCCCGACCTAACAACTTTGGATGCATTAGAGATTGATGTTGCAAGCCGTCATCCAGACATTCAGCCAAAATTGATGGGTTTTGTCCGTGCACGTCGATATGAACTTGAAAATCCTAATTCAAAGGTAGTGCCGTAATGAAAAGACAAATTAAGGTGCATCCATTGATGAGTGAAGCATTTGTAATTTGGCTCACAAAAATTGGATATAGAGGTGTAACAGGAATTGAAGGGATTTCATTTTATTGCACTATTTCAAACAACTATTTCCCAAGAAATGTAATGATTTTTTCAAATGGTCGCATGAATAAACCTGCCATCAAACTGTTTGAAGAATTTAAAAAATATGACCCTTTTAATGAGGTGGCGTGATGGAAATTAAAAGTTTTGATATTGAAGGCTCTGTTGATGAAATTGCAGCACAGTTATTCAAGAAAATGATTGGACCTATCTTTGATCACCTAGCCCAAACAGATCCTGAGTTGGCTGTTGAATTTGGTTATAGCATTGCTGGTAATGGGATCGCTTGTTACATGAATAGTCCTAATGATGTATCAAAAGCGGAAAAGTTAATTATCGAATCTACACAATCTATGGCTGCTGATATTAAGCGCCATAGAAATAAAGTTTGCTAAACAGATTAAATAATTCGAGCAAAAATCTGCGCATTATCATCAAAAAATTAGGATTTTGCGCAGAAAAATGCACAAGTAATAATGAATTATAGAGGACTATTTTAAATGAGTAGATTATCAAAATTTGATCGAATGACTGCTGAAGAAAAGGCTCAGGAAGTTAATCGCTTTTGGAGTTCAAATGATGATGTTTGTTTTCCACCTGAGACAGTTGCCGCAGTCCTCGAAGTTTCACCATCTTGGCTACAGGCTAAACGTTGTTCAGGGGGCGGGATTCCATTCACTAAGATTAGTGAAAGAAAAATCCGATATATTAAAGCTGATATTGTAGATTACTATAACAAAAGAAAAGTTGATCACACATCAATGAATAGCGGTTGTTAAGACCGCTATTGTGTAGCCATAATGTAGCCTTTAAATCCAAAAATATTAGTTTTGTAGCCCTAAAGTGACAATGTAGCCTATATGTAGCCTAAATATACTCAGCTTAAAATTGCGTAATGTTGCATATAAAAGTATAGAATTAATTCACTAATTTTATTATGATTTTTGTATATTTTAATGTTGTATAATAAAGTATAAAATTGCACTTTTGGCGAATCTCCCTGAGAACTCATCGGGTTCAGGGTAACGACCATGCAGCGGCATCACCGGAGTACTTTTTTCTATTATAAAAATTTAATGTTTAAAATTCATTCTAGTTCTCTGACGAATCTCTTTATACTGTATCCTCTTAAAATTTTCATGTTTTGATTTATATGGTCATTTCGATTGTGTGATTCGCATAATCCTTACACTTATAACTCAACATCACATTAGGTTCTCAATTTAAGACCTGATACTTCATAAATACGTTCATTCAAACACAACACAGATCAACTTCATATTTTGACTTGAAAAACTTGATATTTTGCTAAAGCTTGATTGTGTCTATTTATGATTTAGCGCTTCATAGCAAAGATAGCCTGTTACACCACCACCCCCATCTTTCGGGTGCTGGATACCATCCATAACTGGAACTTTTTCAAAATCAAACGGTGAGACTCCAACGATACAGGAAACATTCACTCCAAACTGCTTAGGATTGGAGCGACGTTGATGAAAAGTATAAATTCCACAAACTGAACAAAAATAATGTGCTGCTTGTTTTGTGTTAAATCTATACTCTGTTAATTTATTATGACCCTCATAAACATTTATTCCTGAAAGTGGAGCAGACACGGCTACAGCTCCCCTCATACGACAAAATGAACAATTACAACGTCGTATTGTCTCAAAATTATCTGACAACTCTACGGTGAATTTCACTGCCCCACAGTGGCATTGCGCATTTAAAGTCATATTCATTCAGTTATTAAAGTCATGTTTATTATGTCTAAAATAAGCAATAACACTGAGAAAAAGCAAAATATTTCACTAATATTAGATAAAGAATCAATATTAATTTTCTTTATGGTTTTTCTTCAAATCTGGTCTTACCATGTAAATATTATTCTGCAATTCAAAAATATGACTTAAAGCCTTTGCTATAAATAAAATATTTTCTCTATGATCTAAATCAGGGACTTCTTGTATTCTTTTAGGAATACTATCCAGTTTCAAGGCAATCTCGTATAAATCTGAATAAATAGTTTCTAAGGTGCTCATTTATACTCTCTTACAGGAATTTTGGCTCATCACCTACAGGTCATTAAAAGTCATTTTTTAATCATAAATTCTATTCTTTTAAAATTATAAAAGAATAGTCGATCAATAAAGTCAACCATTTCTTGAATATTGATACTGCTTAGACAAATCTAATCATCTGAAATATTGCTATAGTATTTATCCGAATGACAAGAGTAGATGGATATAATGTTAATTCGCCTCGCCAGTGAAGCCGATCTCAAATATTTAATAGCGATTGATAGTGTTGCCTTACATGAGGCACAACGAGTATTACAAATTCACGCTTGGTGTGCTCAAAGTACATGTTTTCTTGCTGAAAAGGATGGCGAAATCATGGGTTATGGTGTTTTAAATTACCATTTCTTTGGATGTGGATTTATTGAAATGTTAATGGTTGGAGTATTACCTATCGACGTAATGGCATCGGACTTGCCTTACTGAATGGCTTGAAGTCAAAATGCCTACATCCAAAACTTTTCACCACCACCAATCGTTCTAATTTGCGAATGCAACGCTTGTTACGCACTTCTGGATTTATAGAAAGTGGTCAAATTGAAAATCTTGATGAGGATGATCCAGAATTAGTATTTTTTATCCCAATCCCCCAATAAGTTACTTTTAAGCAGTCGCATTTCCAACTTTTAGGGCAATCCGTCACTACTGCTTTCAGATTGAAAGGTGGAGCGATAGCTCGATATGATTTAATCAATGAAGACTACATTTATATATCAAATCATAAAGTAAAAATTGGTCATTTAGTTCTTGGGCTAATTGTTAGAATCAAATTGTGATTATTTACCACTTTTTATTGTTTGTAATAAGAAAATTAATTTCAAACAATATCAATGACAAATAAAAAAATACCCACTTGATGGAGTAAAGTGGGCGATAAAAACTGCGTATATAGTTGAAGCACAACCTTCAGCACTATGATTTGAATATGGCAAAGAAAACTTTAAAATTCAAGTTTATTTTTTACCCATTGGTAAATTTTTACGATCATTAAGTAACCAAAATGTAATTTAAAAAAATGATGATTAATACTTGGTTTACGTGTAAAAATAAAGTTTTGTTATTTCAATCGCTTGTAATTCCAATAGCTTATCAGTAACCCAAAACACATCATCTTTTCAATACGTTTAGATCCAACAAGATATAAGTAGCCCATTTTCAATGAAACCCTATGGGCTACTCATGAGAGATACTAAGTGTTCAACATCCAGACTTCAACTTTAGAATTTTTGAGAAATACTGAACTTATAATCGCGCCCTGTACCCGTCATATATTCACCTAAATACATTTTATAGTCTCGATTAAACAAATTATCTATAGAGAAATTAAGTGTTGGTCCTTTCTCACCCACAGGTTGCCAATCTGCATATACGCCATGAAGCGAGTAGCCTTTGGTTTTAGGTAAAGAAAAAGAAGATGCAGCAATTGATTTATCATTATCAGATAAACTTCTGTCTTGAGCCGCAACAAAAATTCCTCTCCATCCCATGGTTAAGTGATGCTCAGGCACATTTACCCCTAAAGTTGCTGTGGCTTTTTTAGGTGGGATATCAACCATCCATGTTTTTTGGTCAAACCATGGATTCACAGGTGAATTATCACGTTGCCCACGAATATATGAATAAGTTAAACCAGCAAACCAAGTCGGTTGATTGTAGAAAACTTCAGCTTCATAGGCTTTAATGGTGTAATCGGTAACGTTTCGATAGAAACCATGATTGTAATTACCATTGCAGTCTTTAACACTGCCCTCACCTGTACTTGCATTATTTTCTGCTTGGGCTTGGCAAAAGGTTGAACGGTTTCTAAATATTTCGTCAGCACCACGATTGCGATGATAGGTCAATCGTACTTGCAGATGATCATCTGTACTGAACAAATCATCAAAATTCATTTCATTACCGATACGTATCGCCAGCATTTTTTCAGGAAGCAAATAACGACTGGTCGATGGAACAGTGGTTGCCGCTGATTGCACATAATACTGCTCATCAACACGAGGAGCACGCCATGTCTTACTCACATTGGCAAACCATGTCATGTAGTCTGTTTGCTTCCAAGACATTGCCAAACGAGGTGACCAACCTGTATAGGTTTTACTTGAGTAATCGTGTCCTGCGCTAGGATCATTATAGCGTGATGCTCGATTGGGTTTGCCTGTGTTTTCAATATGATCGTAACGTAACGATGGTGTGATAATGATATTATTGAACTGATATTGATCTTCAACAAATGCGCTCAACATTTGCTGATCGCCTGCTGGCATATAATTGGGTTCATAATAGCCAAAATTATAATCAGGCTTCTTCACATTGTTTTTATCAAAAATCAGGGAATTTTGTTCCATCTTTTGATATTGCGTACCGACTTTTAACTTATGAGTACCATATTTAGTTTCTATATCACTGATATTACTGAGTTTGAATGCTGTATTGGTATAGGTTACCCAACTTTCATTGCCTAAAAGTGCTGCTGAACCATTTACGCTTGGTAGTCTTTGGTCATGCTGATAGGTTTTTGAATATGAAGCAACCGCTTTGAGATTCAAATATGGATTGTTTGCTGGATTAAACTCATAATTTGCTGAATAACTGGTATCTTCCTGATCACGATAAACCAAACGTCGTTTCCATGCTTCATCATAGCCATATTTTGCAATATCTGCCTGTGTAGGCACAGCATCCTGATCACGCATGGCAGCAAAAGGCTCCCAACCCTCATGTCCGCTGCGCATAGCATTGATAGAGATTTTATGTCCATCCGCAGGATAAAAATTAAGTTTTGCTAAGTAGGTCTCTTGCTCTTGGGCAGAGTATAAAAATGTACTGCCATCTGGACGTTTAACATTACCACTGTCCCGGTTGGTATAATAAAACAAGCCATCTACTACACCATTATCAGCTTTACCATATACCGCACCTGTGTAGGTATTTTGGCGATTATTTGAATATCGAGAATACTTTAAAAAAGCCCCTACATTTTTATCTTTATCTAACAAATCTGTCGCATCTTTGGTTTCTAAAGTAACCTTCCCACCAAAACCACCATTTCCAACTTCAACATTATGCGGACCTTTATCTACAGTGATTTTCTTTAAAATTTCAGGTTCTATAAATACCGATCCCTGACGATATTTATCAAAACTTTTTACAGAATCATCTAAAGTAATCGGAACATCTGCGACCCCACCCATACCCAGAATATTGATCGTTTGACCGCCGGGGCGAGGAGATCCAGCAGACCCAACACTTGGCATGTTGTCTAAGAGTTGTGCCACATTATTGGCCTGATAACGATCAATTGCTTTTTGGTTTAAAACACTTTGTCCAAACTTAATTGTATCTTTTTGAACGGCTTCTACCACAATCGGCGTCATTTGATAAATTTGATTTTGCCCATTCTGATTTGAAGGCAGATTTTTGTCTAAACTCACTTTTTCATGGTTAATTACAGGGGCACTTTCAACACTGGGCTTTTCCATTAATACATAGCCAGCTGAAGTTTTTTGGATTTGAAAGGGGGTATTTTGAACCAACATTGTAAATATCTGGTCTAAGGTGTATTTACCTTGGATACTTTTAACTTGGTAACGATTGGTTTTGTCGGAATCAAGCAATAATGAAACATTGGCTTGTTGTGCCAAACTGTTTAAAGCTTGAGTGAGTGAACCACGCTGCACTTGATAGAAAGTCATGGGCACAGCAGTTTCTGCGTAAATTTGTGTACTGATGACTCCCATAGACAAGGCTATGGCAGCGGTCAATGCGAGCGGTTTTATGGCATTTCGATATAAAGACTGGGACATTTTGAAGCCACCTAAAGTCAAATGATAATCATTCACTTCATTCAGTTAAAAAAAATATGTGTTCTAACTTATATGACGAAGACCATCCAAAAAAACCGCAATGAATGGTCATTTTTTTTAGAAGACACTGTTTAAACGTTTTATCACTCTGCATTTATTGCAATCACATGTTGCCCTATTTTTTTGATTTTTAAAGGATACTGTGTTGCCAAGAGTGCAAGTGTCTGTTCCAAATCTTGTTGAGTATTAATCACACCGCTCACTTTGTATTGCGCTAAAGTTGCTTGGTTAAATAATAAATATTGGTGATGATAGCGCCCTAAACGGCTAAGTAAATCTGACATTGGTAAATCATTCGCCAAGATTTGCTGTTTCTGCCAAGCGAATTCTGTTGATGCAGTATCTATTTTAGTTATCTGGCTTAAACCTTGTGAATCCGCTGTGATATTTTCACCTTGCTGAACTACTTTAGACAAAGGAGCTGCCTGCAAAGCCGTCGCTTCGACTTTAGAATGCAGCATATTCAATACACTGCGCTTTGGATATTGATTCACAATAAAGCGAGTTCCTAATGCCTTATAATCTGCTTGTGGCGTGTGGATAATCAGTGGTCTATTTGGATCTTTGGCAACATCGATATAAATGTCACCCTGAACTAAGTCAATTTGGCGTTTATCTGCTTTGAAATCCAATTTAATTGCAGATCGTGCCCCCAAAGATATTTTTGAGCCATCCTCCAAAGTGAATGACTGCATTTCACCTGTATCTGTTTTTAAATCAGCTGTATAGTAAGAGAATATTGTTGAGTGATAAGCAAAATATGTTGCACTTCCTATACTTAAACAAAGTACAAAAACTTTGGTAAATAATTTCTGGATTTCCGTTTTACTCTGCTGACTGATTTGCATAGAGTGATGAACATTCTGACTGGAAATACCATGTGTCATCGAAAGCTGTTGCATCGTTTCAGAAAAACTCAGCATTTCATCTAATTGATCCTGATATTCAGGATATTGATTGCGCCAAAGATCAAATTCAATCTGAGCCTGACGGCGCTCCTCTTGATCATCCGCATTTAAGCGAACAATCCACAGCGCCATATCTTTACGCAACTGTTTAGCGTTCATCTTGCTCCAGCTCAAGCAGATTATTTTTCGCTTTGTAACATAGTTGTAGACATTCAGCTAAATACAATTGCGTACTACGCAATGACCGACCAATCTCTAAGGCAACCTCACTTTGACTATAACCTTCAAAGTAATACATGATAAAAGCCTTACGCATCAGTGAGGTGGTATTTTGTAGCGCAACCGTCAAAAAGTCTAAAATTAACACTGCTTCTTCGATTTGATTGGATGACAGCAAGCTTTCTTGTTCATCTACGTGTTGCTTTACGGTCTCTAAATAATTTTGCTCTAAGATATAACGACGGTGTTTATCAATAAGCAAATGTTTAGCCACATTGACCAAATAGGCTCGAGGTTCTTGAATGGAAAATAGCTGTTTGGTTTGCAACAATTTTACAAAAGTATCTTGAACCAAATCAGCTGCGCTAAATGGATACTTGATCCTTAAGCTTAGCCACTGACGAAGCCAATCATGATGATCCAGATACATTTCTTGCAGTAACTGCTGACGTGATTGAGTTGTGGGAGTCTGAATCATAAAATGTAGTACGCAAATACAAACAATAATAATTATCGTTTACACAAAGACTTTTGTAAATGCTCTAATCGACAACTTTTTGTCCTTTATTGAATAGACTTTTCTTAGAAATTAATTGATAATGATTATCAATTGCATTGTTTGAAATTTGGTGAATATTGTGGAACAGCCTACTCTAGCAACAGAAGCCATCCGAGCATTTTTCACACTACAATGCTGTTGGCTAAATAATGAAGAAATTTATCTTGAAAAAGGTTGTTTACATTGTGGTTCTGCAGCCACCTATTTAATTTACTTTACCAATACGCCGATCCAAAACTTATTGTTGAATTTTATTCAAAAATACAATTGTCATCATAGCCGTAAATTGGACTTACTTGATCTGTTAGATTTTGAAGAACAATACAATGATTTCCTGCAAATCTTAGAAAACGCTGTTAACAGTTACGCTTGCCAATATCAAAATCGTCCAAGAGTACTTGCCTTTGAACAGGTTGATTCTATTTTTGAGCGAGAAGCTGCCGTTGCATGTTAAAGCGCTATATATTAAACCGTAGTAAGCCAAATCAATACACGGCTTAATTCTCAAAGCTTCAACGATGACTCAAATCATTGAAGCTTATAACCGTGCCCTGCTCTCTTTGATCAATTAAAAAATCAAGCATCATAAATCATATTGAAAGCGCCCTATTCTCAAAGAACAAGGCGCAGATGATCAGTTGATTTCTGTTGAAATGCTGCATGATTAAGATAGCAAAAACAATACTTCTCAATCCGGTTAATCAAGCCGATTAGATTTTTATATTTACACCGACTTGAAAACCACGTCCAGGAAGCGGTGCAATATATTTTAACGGCGAGTTTTGTGGTCTTGCATCTTCATTCAATAAATTCGATCCATTTAAAAATACGTCCATACTGGTTTTTTGTAGTTTGAAGTGTTTTTGAATTTGAAAATCCATCATGTTATATGCTGGCAATGGTACTTCTTCAGACACGCTTTTTCCCAAATATTGAGGCTTATCATAATAGATACTGGATAATCGTGCAGACCAATCATTTTGTGCCCATTCAACACTCATGCCATAACGGTTGGTTGGCATATTGGGTAAATAGTTTCCGTCATTAAACAGACTAAACTGATTCGGATGAAGGTTTTTATTTTTAACAAAATCGGCAAATGCGGACAGCACAACTGAACCATAGGCATTTAATTCAACTTTTTGTTTTAAATCAACTTCAAACCCTGTGATTTCAGCATCTGTCTGTGTCCAATATTTAAGCGGTAAACGGTTTTGAGTCTGCACACCTGAATGGGTTAAGTATAAGTAATTGTCATATTTCATTTTATAAACAGTGGCAGTTAAATTAAAATTTTGATAATTCAATAATCCTGTCAATTCTAGATTTTTCGACTTTTCTGCTTTGAGCTTTTGATTTCCTTCCTCTTGCATCATGGTAGAGTAGTGCGCATTACTCGCATAAAGCTCATTGATTTCAGGCGCTCGATCTGAAACCGAATAGCGTAATTTTAAGCCCAATAAATCATTATATTTGAAATAAGACCCAAAGCTATAACTGTCTAAATCAAATTCAGTATTCTTTAACTTAGTATTTGGTGAGTTTCTTGCTGTTTTAAAATCACTCGCTTGAATTTTGTGTTCTACTTTTTCATTACGGTAACCTGCATCTAATTCTAGCCAGTCAAAGTCTAATTTTTCCTTAATAAATACTGCTTGTGTTCGAGTATCAACATGAGGTAAGTAACGTAATTTCCCTTGTCCTTCAACTCTACGATCTATTTGATTTAGACCAACAAAACCACTCCAAAATTCGGTTGGTCGATGTTTAAGTAATAATTCTGCTTGTTGTGTATCAAATTGATAACGATTGGCCATCCCAGTACCCAGATACTCAGCAGAGGTATTGACTGTTTTACTGGCATTAAACTGAATTTGATTGAGCAACAATGGGCTAAAGTTAAGTTCACTCGCAAGTGAATATCTTCGTTGATCCGTTTTAACCCCTACTGGGACACTTTCACTGGTCGATTGAAAGGATTTATTTTCAAGAGAAAATCCCGGAACACCGTATTCACTTTTTTTCGAATCAGCACTGAGTCCGATATATCCTTGATCAAGAAAATATGTTGTGCCTACTGCAAAATGCTGATTGTCTAAGTAACTGTTTCCAAGCTTACCGCTATAGTTCGGGGTAACGTCCTTATTAATTTTATTTTCCGTAAACTGTTTGCTATTCGGAACATAATTGGGATTTACAGGATTGGTATAAGTTTTCCCACTCCATACAGATGTTGGCTTGTCTGTATAAAAAGAAAATGTACCATCTGCCCAATCTGGATTTTCTGTCATGAATTGGTCAATATATGGCTGTGATGCCGTGTTATACACCTGTTGAATTCGTGCTTCTTTTTGGCAAGCATCAGCTAAACCTGTATTCACTCCACCTGTTGCAGGAAATAATGCGCTATTACAGACTTTTGCTTTACCGTTACCCGGAATTTTATATGCCGCAATCTCTTGCGTCGAAAATAAGAAATTGGTCGAAAAATTCTTTTGGTTATTTAAATTTAATTTAAAGCCCTTTGCATCAAAATCATTCCAGCCCTTTTTAGCGACAAGTTCCAGTTCAGTTTTTTTTTCAGGAAGCACTTGATCAATGATTCCTGTATCAATGTCCACACTCCCACCAATAGCATTCCCGCCATAACGCACCGTATCAGAGGATTTATTGACCGTAATTGATTCGCTAAACAATGGATCAAATGGAATATTAATATTGCCACTGATTGCATTCATTCCATAAAGCGATTGACCATTTTCTAAAATCTGTACCCGATTGCCGCCTAAACTACGGATGATTGGTGCACCAGCATTTGGACCAAAAGCACTACTTTGCACTCCTGAAACTTGCTTTAAGGCATCTCCTAAAGTTTTATTGTCCGCATTTTTATTTTTTACAACTACAAGATCTTGTTTAAAAATGTCTGTTTCTGCATCTACTCGAATGATGGGTAAAACATTGAGCTCTTTATTATCCACTGCATAGGCAGGAAAGATCGGTAAAGAAATTGCAATGGCTAAACTATGACGACGCACGATGATATATCCAGATTGTAATTTATTGTTATGTTATAACATTACATTTAACTATTCAACGACAATAATCTTGATGATTTATCCAACAAATACCATTTTGATAAAAAAAATTTTAATAAGTATTTGATCTAACTTAATAATTTAAACAATTGATGCTATCTATGAACAAATTTCTTTGTTCTGAAATGCTGCATCGCTGAACTGATACTTATATTGATGAATTAAAGTTGATTTTTAAGAGCTTAAGTTAAAATATCAGTTTAAAAACGATGTTCTAACTTTAAGCTGATATTGTGTTTATCATAGGAATACAACCACTCTACATTACTGTTATTTTGATTATATTGATAAGTAAGATTCGGTGTTAAACCGTAAAAACCCCAACGCGGCGCACTTAAAATCAAGGTATAGTTTTGTTCAAAATCATGTCGCCTAGTCTCTAATACAGGCGTAAATTTATCAAATTGACGCCAACGAAAAGAACTAAATAAATTGGTGTTAAAGCCTGCGGTAAAATTTTTGGACAACCCTAAACGTATTCCTTGTTGTTGATATGCTGTGAAATATTGCTCTTGGGTATTATGGTCAACGAAATCGAGTCCACCAAATAAGGTCCAGTTTTTTGGTAAAATTTTCCAAAAAGTTGAATAGACAGAATATTCCGTGCCATCCTGCCCCTTATACTGAGAATAGTTCATATCTTTCATTTCAGCCTCTAACTTGACGGCTTTATCGTTGGAAATAAAGCGCATCCACTCGCCTCTTAACCCATAAGCACTGTAGAGTGGATCATGTGCATAGTATTTATGTTCAAATACAGGAGCAACCAAGACTTGATTACGTTCATTATAAAAACTATAACCCGCATTTAAATTAAAAGTTAATTCATTATAATCTGTCTGTTCTGGGTAAACTTGACCATAGAATAATCCACGTAAAGCAATACCATGCTGCCCAGAAAGTGACCAACGCTTGGTTAAAGTGGCTTCATAATCCAGACCTTGCGCACTGATCGCATCTGGTGTACCTCGCTTTAATTGTTCGACAGGCACGACTTCCTTGGTTTCTGGGTCAATACCGTAATAGGTCACGATGTCGTATTTATCCGAAGCGTTATTGATATTATTGGCATAACGTGAACCAAAAGCTAAAGAACCTTGCCATGCATCACGTTGTTTAAGTCCTTTAAGATACATCTCTACAGTTTGAAGAATACCTTGAGCAGCAGGATCGGTAGACATAGTTAATTGAGATTGAATCTGCTGAAATAACTGCAGTCCTTGCTGATTTTTCTGTTGTTCGGTGTAGACACGTGCCAGCTCAAGCTGTGTCATTAAATTATTGGATTGAATCTTTAGACTGTGTTGTAGTTTACTTTCAGCTAAGCTTAAATTTCCCTGTGTTCGTGCCATGACGCCTTCAGCGAATTCAGTCAAAGCCTGATCATAATTTGGAAATTTTTTATATTTTTCTAAATAACGTAAAGCGACTTGCCATTGTTTTTGCATCACCGCCAAATAAAGCGCATAAGCAACTTCTGCGGGTTCATCCTTCACCATATATTCCTGACCTTGTATGATCAGATTCGGTAATGCTTGGTCTTTTTTGGGATCATCTGATTTGAGTAGTTTCTTATCATTTTGATATTGCTGCTGACTAATTTCCTGATTTAGCCTGATACTGGTATCATCCGCTGCATAGACAGATTCTCCACACAGTACCGCAACGCCAAGCAATACTATTTTTTTCATTGATCACCCTATAAAATAAAAAAAAAGAAAGACTTACCGAAGCAAGCCTTTCTTATTCAAATCATTATTTCTTACCACCAAAAGCAACGTCAGATGCTCTATTACCAGCAAATGTTGCAATGCCTGCTAAGCTGGTTTGACTATTATAAAACTGACCTGAAACAGTACCGCCAGAAGGTCCACCTGTCCAAGATGCATTTGAACCACTAATCGTAGCGTCATTATTAATCGTTGCAGTACCTAAATTAAAGGTACGTGAACTGTCACTCAATGAACCCGTTAACTGTTTAGTTGCAAAGTTTGCAGTAAACGTACCTGACAACAAATTAGAGCCATTATAATTATTGACACCTTGAACGCTATAATTTGCAGTACCTGTAGACGGTACGCTGGTATCCGCATCTTTACCATTGTAATAAACAGTATGTGTTGCTGGATCAACTGTACCTAGACGGTTTCCACTGGCATCTTTGGCTTCGGCATTCCACTCACCAAACCAAACGTCTTGTGTAGGCACTTGTTTATAGTTGGCATAACCGATAGCAGCATGTGTTGGCGGAAGACCAGGTAAATACGGGTTTAAGCGCACCACACCATTGCCATCTGCATAGCCGTTAAAACCTGAGAATGCAACAACTGCACCGTTATAAAAGTCTTGGATTCCGAAACCTACACCCGAGTTTGGATGGTTTGGCCCCAGTGAACCTGTAGCTGCGACCTCGATTTTACTAACATCACTCGACTCACCGACTATAGCTGCCTGAGCAGTACCGACTAAACCAATAGATAGTAAAACAGCCAGTGAGATAGATTGAAGTTTCATTTTAAATTCCTCGTTATGAGTTTAAAGTTTTTCCATTAAGAATAAAAATAAAAAACTTAATGATTATCATTTAAAATAAAACATGTGCTGCACTGATTTTAATTTTTCAATTTAAGTGTAAAATCAAGGAGTACCTGTCTTATTTTCCACACATTTATTGCACACTACGTGCAATAAATTCAGTAATTATCCAAAGTTTCTTTAAAACTTATGGCTAACGCTTAACTTAAATGTTCGACCAGGTGCTGCAATTGCCGAACGGGTTAAAGGATCAATATAGAATTCGTCAGTAAGATTAGTTCCCACCAGTTCAAATAAAGTGTCCTGCTTCAGTCGATAATTGATATAAGCATCTAAAATGGTCATTGAGTTCCAAGCCAAAGGGGTATTGGCGTAATAACTCATCTCTATCCCGTTATAGTTTTTCGTTTCAGGATTTTCATATTTTTGGTAATAACTCGCTCGTGTACCCAATTCCAATTTCTGATCAAAGAAACGTCCTCCAAGCGTCAAATTTACTGAATATTTGGGAATTGCCATACTGACCAAATATCCCCCTACAAATCCATCATCGACACAGCGATTTACTGAGAACTGCTTATTTGCCCCCAAAATCATTGCTGAATTTTCATCACATACTTTATTCTTAAAACGGTAATTGGCACTCAAATCCGTAAAGAAACGTCCATTGTCAAAGCGACTTTGTAGTTCCAGTCCTTCTGTAGTGAGACTATCGACATTACTAAATGCCAAAGTTGGACTACGCTCAATCGCATTCTTGGTTTTGTTATAGTAATAAGCCAATTTAATATCGGCATAACTGCTGTTTTTGAAAAACTCAGATAGATTATGAACATAGGCGAGTTCATAGTTCGATGCATGTTCAGGTTCTAACTTATAACCACTTAAAGTTCCAGAAAAACCAAGCGTACTTTCAAACATACTTGGCATTCTATATGCTTCGCTATAGCGCAAATACATTCGACTATTCGAGTTAAAGTTAACCGTTGCTGAAGCCGTCGGTGTCCAACCACTATCTTTGCTTTTTTGCACACCTGTTTTGGTTAAGTCAATATCTTCATAAGCACTAGGAGTGCCGCTCGCATAATATCCATAATCCCGCCCCTCCACTAAAGTCCCATTTAAAAAGGGATTATTGGCAATGGTTAATTGTCCACGACTATCCTTTTGATAGTTAATCGTATTACGTTGAGTATATATATACCTTTTTAATTCTTTTTGCTTATATTCTTCCGTCCAGCCCTGAGCCAAAGCGGATGCATCTAATGTATTTCTTATTTGTTGTTCTCGTTCTGGGGTCATATTTGCTTTTTTGGTAAAATAAATCATGCTTAATGCAGTGGCTTTTTTAATCAGGTTAAACTGGGGATCACCTGCATTGACCCGTTCATTAAGAAAATCATCAAAGGCCCAATAGTTTTGATATCTTGCACCTGCATTTAGCGTCAGCCATGATACAGGCTGATAGTCAAAGTTAAAATTAAACTCTTTTTCTTCTCGACGCCCTGCTCTCGGTACCATTCGATAACCTGAATTTGTTCCGTTAATATTCGGGTCTTTATAAATATCATCTGAACTGAGCTTTTCTTTATGAAAACTTCCACCAACAGTCAAACCAAGACTAGACAGTAATTTAAACTTATTGCTCAAGGTTATTCCTTGGCGAGTATTGTCTGAGTTTGCGACGGCACTGTTCACAAAGATGCCCAAGTTCTCATTGGTATCATTGGGAAACCCACCAGAACTATAGGTATTGCTTTTGGTATCAGTTCGCCAAATATTGCTGTAAAAATCAACCAAATTATTGTTTTGAGGCTGATATTTGTATTCCATATTATAGGCTTTGGAGTCAATATGACTTAAAGGCCACTGTGGTACGCCTGTTTTGTTTTTTACCAATGCCTCCCAAGCAATTCTCGAGGGCAGTATTTCTCCGTTGGTGATTGAACTGTCCCGATAACCGAACTCTAAACGCTGTTCATCAGTCGGCTTCCATGTTGCTTTCAACAAATAAGATTCTGTTTCCAGAGATGTATTCGGAACTTCTGTACCTCCCGGATAAACTTTGGCAAGATAAGGAACATAGTTATAACGTTCCTGCGATGGTTTATTATAATATTCACTGCCATTTTTTCCGGCAAAATGATTGCCCTTATTCCGATAAGCATAAGCAGCCAATACTTCAAAGTTATCAGTACGCCCCGCCAAAGCGATACGAGTCGCAACATCATCACCTGAGTATATATTGTTCTCTTTATTCTGGCGTGCCATCTTAAATAAAGACGGATCATAATAAGGTTCGAATATTGGCTTACCTTGCCAGTTCGTTGCTACTGGCGGATAGTTGGGATTATCATAAATACTTTGACCTGTGAGTAATTGCGGTTCTCTAGGTTTCACTGCATTACTGCTGGTTTCTACTTTTATTTCTCCACCAAAATTTTTACCTTCTTTTAAAACATCATCTACAGCCAAAGTATGAATAACGACAGCACCGCCGACACCTGTGTTTACATTGCGGGTGATGGAAGGTCCTTTGATGACTTGTAGCCCACCGATTAAATTCGGATCGATATAACTACGGTTATTTGCACCGTTATAACCGCGCCATACTGTTAGTGCTTGCTCTGTCCCATCAATAAGCACTGGCACTCGTCCCGGTCCTTGAACGCCACGTATGCTTGGATCTAAAGCACCACTATTTCGAGCATCCCCACTGTATACTCCGACCATTCCCTTAAATAAGTCTGCTGGCTGAGCGCCTTTATATCGTTCTATTTGCTCTTTGCTGGCGTAGACGCTAGAAATATCTTGGTCATAAACATCATTCTGCCCTTTTGTATCTCGACTAACTGTGCCAAAAACAGTCATTGGGCTAAGTTGCACCGCATTTTCATATTCGGTGGCTGTTGATTGAGTGGTTGCTGCTGCGGTTTTGAGTTCAGCTTGAGTCACTTGCTTGAGCATATAGCCACTGCCCACTTTTGCTGCAACAAATTCAGTGGGTGCTAAAATACGCTGGAAACCACTTTCCACATCATATTGCCCAGTCAAACCAGAACTGGATTTTCCTTTTAATAAATTGGCATCTATGGCAATCGTGGTACCTGCTTGTTCAGCAAAAGTATTTAAAACACTGGCAAGTGAACCTGCTGGGATATGATAAGAACGTGATTCCAAAGTTTGCGCAGAGACGCTTTGCGCCAGCCCCATTGCACCAATCCCCACACAAGCAACATGAATAGCAAATGCCAATGATGAAACTCGAAAAGAAGATTTTGTTTGCTTTTTATCCCAAGCAGCTTTGCTCATTTTACGCCCCAGTAAATGTAAATAAGAATCATTCAACATACATAATTAAATGAATCCTAATCTTTGCTTCTACTTAATATGACGCACGAGAAATAAAAAAGTGGAACCTAGAATTAAAAATTTTTTTAAATGAAACTTGAACGGGTCTTAGACTTATGACGAAACGGAGCTTTGGGAAGCTTTCTAAATCTGATTGATCTTGATCAGGCAAGAAACTTTTGTCTTTAACCTGAGTTCGATAAAATTCTTGATAAAATATGAAACTTAAAAAAAGTCAGCCACAATTTCCTGAGACAGGACTTTATTGATAAAATGTAATCGTCTGTTCTCATTAATCAATGCGTTTCAGATCACTCATTGTTGAGTGGTGAGAGCAATGTGGTTAATTGAGATGTAAACCGACTCATAGATATAACTACTTATTTTATTGAGTCGTTACCACAGTCAGATACGGCGTGATTTGATAAATCTTGAGTTGTGGAAAAACACTATTCAACAACTTCAAAGCATTTTCAGTTTGATCTAAAGGCAACACTGCATTGACTTGGATTTTTTCCAGTTGATCCGTTTTAAATATAATTTTCGTTCGGCTATTTTGATCTAATTCCGTCAAAACTTTCGATAAAGGCATATTTTCAACAATCAACTGACCTTGCATCCATTTTTGTTGTTCGTTATGGATATTCAAATCATGAATGGGTTGTATAGCATATCCATTAAATGTGACTTCCTGCCCTGCGGATACAATCACGGAAGATGGCTTGGATGGTTCTTTAACGAAGTGAGAAGTTTGTACTTTCACTTTAGAATGCAACATCTTGAGTTCTGTAAGTTCTGGCTGATAACGAACACTAAATGCAGTGCCTAAAGCTTCGATTTGACCATGTTGTGTTTGAACAATAAATGGACGTGCTTGGTCTTTAGCGACATCTACAAATATTTCGCCTTGGACCAATTCAACGACACGTTGATTAGCAGAAAAATGTACATTGACTGCACTTTGACCACGAAATTTCAGCGTTGACCCATCGTTTAAGCTTTGAGTCTTCCATTCTCCTGCCGAAGACTTGAGGTCAGCCGTGAGGTAAGCGATTGGATGATAGGCAAGATAAGTGTAAATTCCGCCAAAACAACATAATGTAATGGCAAAGAGGCTACCATAACGTAAATTCTTTTGTTTGTTTGCACTTTGCAAACCTGCTTTCAGTACGGTTTGTGTCATTTGTTGCTGTTGCGGGGTCTGTACCAGTTTTTGAATGGAATACAGATAATGTTCAATATCTTGTGCAATTTTTTGTCGTTGTGGACTCATACTTTTCCAAGCATCAAAATCCATTTTTGCCGCTTTTTTTGTTGAATCATCATCAGCACTGAGCAATACAATCCACTCTGCGGCTTCTTCAATTAATTTTTGTTTGCTTTTCTGATCATCTATCATTTATACAAACAAATCCTTCTCTTGCTTTAACACATAACATTGCACCAAGCATGTTGCGAGATATTTTTGAATCATTTTCGTTGAAACACCAATCTGCTCGGCAATCTCTTTATGAGTCAAACCTTCAAAATAATGTAAAACAAACGCACGTTGGGCTTTTTCAGAAACAGATGCCAATGCCTGACAAATTTGATCAATCGCTTGAATAATCTGTAGTTGGTCTTCCGGTGAAGGAATCACATCTAAAAGATATTCCATTTGACCTAATTCATCCAAATACGCTTGCTCAATGCGTTTGCGGCGGACTTGATCAATCATTAAATTACGTGCGATCGTGACTAAATAAGCACGCGGCTCTTTTATCCCAAACAACTCATCACGCGTCTGTAAAATCTTGATAAAAGTATCTTGAACCAAATCAGCCGCATGTTCACTGCTACCCATCTTTTTTCTCAGCCATTGATGTAACCAAGACTGATGATCACGATACAATTGATCTACAAATGCAGGATTTTTGTTCACAATAGAATCAACTCGTTTAAGCTCACACAAATGATAATAATTATCATTTAAATGTCAAGCAGCTCTTCTCTAAAATCACTGAATTTTAAATTACATTTTTGTCGACCAATCGTATATTGTTGCGATATATGGATTAAAAATAACAATTATTTTTCTATAAAACCTTATTAAAAAAATCTATGACAGCGCATCATTTTTGTATCCAAATTTATATACCTGTCCTTATGAATATTTTCAAATAAATATAGATTTTATTGTCATCAATATAAGTGAGACATCATTTTAACCATCACAATAGAAACACTCCGACTTTTCCAAAGTGAGATGATAAGTGCTAGCACCATGTGCCAGCATCAACGCTTGAAGATGACCTTCCAAATCTTGATCATGAATCAACTGTAATTGACCACATTTTTTACAGCATATTCGGATATTGGTCTGGCAATTTTTAAATGAATAGAGTGCCTGTTCATTTCCAAGTTTAAATTTCACCAACACACCAGCTTCTTCCAACTGCCTCAAGGTCTGATATACGCCTGCAAAAGACAGCTTTTTAACCTGAGGTGATGGATTGTATAAAATTTCTGCGGCAGTGAGTTCACGCCGTGCATTTTTTAAAATATTCAGTACTGTTAATCTTGTTGTCGTCACTTTTAAATTTGCTTGTAGAAGTAAATGTTTTAATTCTTCAATATTTTTATAGGGGTTAAAGATTTCCATCCAAAGATAATCCTCATAAATTCATGCCTTAAGCCACATCCATAATTGTACGCAAATCATCATCATAATAATTGCACCGACTGCCCACGGATGAGGCACTGTCAAAATTAAAATTCCAGCTGCTACACTCATACTCAACAAAGAAAATAACTTCACTTTTGTAGGTAATGTGCGCTGGGTCTGCCACTGCTGTAAAATTGGTGCAATCAGTCGATTGTTTACAATCCAGTGATGCATTCGTTTTGAGCCTTTGGCTGCAAAAATTGCTGCAAGAAAATAAAAATCAAACGTAGGCAAACCTGGTACAACTAAACCAATGGTACCCAAAATCAAACATAAACCTGCGAGTGCAATACACACGCAACGTACCAACCATGACTTCGCCAGTTTCGGTTCTGGCAATGTCATACTGGTATTAATATCTGTTTCAGTTCCTGTTTGCTTCATGGTTTGATTCCCTTTTCAACGATTCATCATTTATTTCAGTGTTTTCAATTGTGCTAAAAGCTCACCAAAACGCTGAAAGCCTTGCATCGCTCCTTCAATAATTAGTTGTTGATCTTCTGAACTAAAATTTGCCTCATCCAGCGTTTGCTTGAAACGTTTCCATACTAAGCCTCGACCTTCTGGATATGCTGCCAAATTACGTGCACCAAACTCTGCATTAAAGCCAAATTTAGCTTGCGCTTCTTTGAGTAAAAATGCTGCACCTAATGTCGAACCTTCAGAGACATAAATCCAGCCTAATGATTGTGGAAAGCTCACGGTATGCGTCGCAATATCGCTTTGTTGTGGCTGCACACCTAAATCAGCCAAATCCTGCAATGCTGCATCAGAACGACCACGCACATCTAAATCAGGAATCAACTGTTGCACCTTTGAATCTTCATATAAATGCTCAACATCTTTCTGAAAGTAATACTGTGAAAGTGTGAATTGGGCATAATTTTCTTGGCTGGCAAAAGCACCCGATTGTTGCATCAAAACTTCCATGCGATCATGTTCTTCAGCAGTCGTTTGCTTTAAACGTTGCATTAAACTTTCTGTCATTGCTTTTTCTGTCGCTGCGTTCATAAAAATTCCTCAATAAACGTTGTATACACCTGTTAGTCCAATCAGCGGTTGCGACCAAGCTTAAGCTGAATGGGAAAATCCACCACGATAGCAACTGCTTCACCGTTTAAGATGTGTGGTTTAAATTTGGTTTTTTGTGCAGCCTGAACACCTCGTGCATCTAAACTGCTTAATCCTGTACTTTGTTTCACTTTGACATCAATCGCTTGTCCTTGAGGATTAATCTTGATAGTCAAAACCAGTAAACGCTGTTGATTCTGTAACTCACGGTCATCGTAATTCAGCTTGCCAAAGCTCAATACATCAACCTTACTGACCATAATCGGTTGTTGCGGTTTTGCTGCAGATTCAGCACTTTGCTCCTTTTTATTTTCTCGACCTTCTTCGCCACCAGATTTTTGAGTCTGCTCATTTGATTGCCCAGAAGATGACTGTTGTTTCGAAGTATTTAAATCAGTCTTGGTTTGCGTTTGCATGGATTGTTGTTGATTCGACGCTGTGCTGTTATTTGAAGATTGATCTGTTGTTTTTGTCAGTGTGGCTTTTTGAGTATTTTGTTTTGGTTGATCCATGATCGCTTTCTTGGATTCGCTACTCTGAATTACTTTGCTTTGTTTTTGCTTGGATATCGGTGTCTTAGCATTCTGTTGCTGTGTTACTGCTTGCATTTGTGATTGTGTCGAATCGGTTGCCGTATCTGTACGGCTCTCTTGAACCGTTTCTGTCTTATTCATACGGACAAAGCGAATTTTGATCGCATTTTCTGGTGAACGCGTTTCAACGAATTGATCAGTTTGTAAAAAAGTCATCGACCAAATCAATAAGACATGCCCCAGCATGACCCCACACAACGTCATATACGTTTGTCGATCATATCTACTGGTCAATACTACAGACATCAATTGAACTTAATGATGAAGTGATGAAATATTGGAAACAGCATCCTGAAATAAATTGCTCAGGATATCTTGGCTATTTGATCTGTAATGTTGAATTACCATACTCATTCCTCTTTAGCTAAATCAAAGCAGACCCATAAAAAATCTGCCTTATATCTATATAGACGAATGAGAATGGAAAAAAGCCTAATGAGAAATGTAATGAAATGTAAACTATTCTTATTTTAGTTCTGTTTTCTCTTAAATTTTATCCACCCTACTGAATCAACTTTCAATATCTATCAAGACCTTGCAAGTTTTATATAACCAAACAACCAACCGAACCAAGATATTGATTTTATTAAAATTATTTAAAAAGTATCGTGCTTATTGTCCTAAAAACCTCAGTCCTACACCTGGTTCGGTGACAATATATGTGGGTTGAACAGCGTTATCATTCAGTTTGCCTCGCAGTTTTGCCACTAAAATTCTTAAATAGTGTGTATCTTCTTGATGAGTAGGTCCCCACAAATCATTTAAAATTTGCGGTTGAGTAATCAATTGCCCTTTATGCTGGGCCAATAGGGTCAACAATTGATATTCCTTACGGGTCAATGAAATCAATTGTTGGTTTAAAAATACTTGTCGATGTGCAAAGTCAATTTTTAGCACCCCATCATCAAAACAAGCAGACTCCACAGCCACATTTTGATATTGGCGAAGCAGCACCCGTATTCGCGCCATCAGCTCCTGTACGCTAAAAGGTTTTGTCACATAATCATTGGCTCCAGCATCCAATAACTTCACTTTTTCTTCTTCACTTGAACGTACAGACAATACAATGACAGGCACATGTGACCAGACTCTTAACTCTGCCAATACTTCTGCACCGTCTAGGTCAGGTAAACCAAGATCAAGAATCACCAAATCTGCACCATGCAAAGCTAAAATTTCCAAGCCCTTTTGACCATTTTCAGCCAATAGTGTCTTATAACCTTGAGCACGAAGTGCAATATCTAAAAATTTACGAATCTGTGTTTCATCATCAATAATCAATACATTGGTCATCGAGCTTGTTGATACATTTTGCTCTGGCATGATATTTCCTTAAATCAAAAAGCAAGATTATCCAATTTGCTGGATTGGGAGTTGCATACGAATACATGTCCCTTGGTTATGTTTTGCAGAAGAAGCCATAATTTTACCCATATGTGCACCAATAATCGCTTTGACAATTGTTAATCCAAGCCCTGTACCATATTGTCCTCGATCACCACGCTCCATGGTGTAGAACATATCAAAAATTCGCTCACGCTCATCTTCAGGAATACCTTGTCCTTGGTCACTGATTGCAATTTCAATTTCATTTTCACTACATTGTACAACGTCGATACATACTGCTTTATGCTCTGGCGAAAACTTAGCAGCATTTTCAAGTACATTGAAAATAGCCTGTTCAATCAGTGCGGCATGAACATATAAACTTAAGCTCTGCTCAGGTAAATGTACTTCAACGATACTGTGTGGCATATAGCGTTTTAAACGACGCACTGCTGAACCAATTAACTCATCTACACCGATCCAATCCCGTTTAAGACTAAGCCCCTCATGTCCTAAACGCGTCATATCGAGTAAATTTTGGATATAACGGTCTAAACGTTCACCTTCTAAACGGATGGCTTCCAATAAACTGTCCTGATCTTGTTCATCCATAGAATGACGGTAATTGGTCAAAGTATCTGCTGCACCAATCATAGACGCTAATGGCGAGCGTAAATCATGTGACACCGATGAAAGCAAAGCTGAGCGCAGTTTTTCAGTTTCCGAATTAATATTGGCAATTTCCAATGCTTTGCTCAGTTGAGTTCGAGAAATTGCTTGAGCAATATATTCAATCATCGTTTCGGTTAATTGCTTTTGCTCAGTATTTAAAACGAATAAATGCTTGGGAAACTTGATTCCAACGACGCCTAAACATTGTTTAGATGCCAACAAGGGCAAAAACCACCAGTCATTTTCAGTGAGAGTTTGAGTAAATCGTCCTGAAGGTTGATGATTTTTAAAGGTCCAATCTGCTGAAATTTTCTCTTTATCACTGATGGTCAATAAAGGACTTACTTCAGCAGACAAACCTGGAAAATAAAACCAGATTTCAGCATTTAAATTTTTACTTAGGCTATTTTCTGCAATCTCTTGAACCTGCTTCAAATCTACGGCGACAGAAAGCTTTTGTCCCAAATCCTGCATAATACTGTTATAACTATTTGCCGCTTTTAACGCGACAACTTGTTCTTTTAAACGTGAAGCCAAACGGCTGGAAATTAAAGCAGCACCCAGAAAAGCGACCACAGTAATCACGCCTTGATGTGCTGAAATCTGAAAAGTAAACTTAGGTGTAATAAAGAAAAAATTATACGCCAAGAAAAATAGAATCGCTGAAAAAACCGCCGCCAACATGCGTGTTTTCGATGCAACAAAAACCACCGCGGTAATAAAAATCACTGACAGCTCTTCAATACCTAAATATTTTTCACCTAGACTCGCAATGAAAATACTCATCACCGTCGTCGATAAAACGTAAAATATTTCTCTTAGATTTAAAAACCGACTTTGTTCAAGAATCGTAGAATATGGTTTATTTTCTGCAACAATCGGCACCATACTGAGTTCAAAACTCGGTTGATATTTTAATAATTGATCTACAAAATTCTGCTTAAATTTTAAATGGAATTGAAAGCTCTTTGCCTTAGGTTGGGTGAGTACCAATGTCGAAATACCCCGATCAATCACATAATCAAACAGCGTTTTTGCATGTTGTTTACCATAGAGAATTTCTGTCATTCCGCCCAATTGACGGGTCAAATTTAAGGCGCTTTCGATCTCACGACGCTGAGAATTTTCAGATTTATGATGAATTTGAGAATCTTCTGAAAATGCCACCACAGTCCAATGTGCTTGACGATTTTCAGCTATACGACAACCTGCCCGAACTAAAGCCTCTGCATGTCCTCCACCATCTAACATAATCAGAATATGGTTTTTCAATGGAATGGGAACAAGTCCCTGTATCGAAAAATTTTCTCGAACATCGCTATCGACATGGCTGGCAACGGTTTGCATCGCCAATTCACGTAAAGCTGTCAGATTGGAATGATTGAAAAAGCGCTGTAATGCTTGTTGTGCTTGTTCAGGGACATAAACTTTACCTTGATTTAAACGCTCAAGTAACTCACTTACAGGTAAATCAATTAAACGAATATCTCGAATACGCTCAAATACACGATCTGGGACTGTTTCAGCCACCCGAATTCCTGTAATTTGAAATACCACATCATTTAAGCTTTCCAAATGCTGAATATTCATGGTGGTAAAAACATCAATGCCTGCATCCAACAATTCATTGATGTCTTGCCAACGCTTTTCATGGCGGCTATTTGGCATATTGCTATGGGCAAACTCATCCACTAAAGCAATACTGGGTTTGGTTGCAAGAACAGCATCCAAATCCATTTCTTCAAGCTGATGCCCTTGATATTCAATGACTTTGCGTGGAATAATTTTCAAGCCTGCAAGCAAGTTTTCTGTTTCGACTCGACCATGTGTTTCAACATAACCAATTACAATATTGTTGCCCTGTAAGGCTAATTCATGCGCACGCACCAACATGGCAAAGGTTTTGCCAACACCCGGAGCAGCCCCCAAAAAGATGGTGAGTCGTCCAGATTGATAGCGTTGGGTATGTTGTAACAAGACATCTGCTTTATTATTTCGATCATCTACCATAGCGCTAGTGTCTTCCAAAAATTGGCAGTGATGCCATCCTTTTTAAATGTGATTAAATCAGTTTGCTTTACTTATCATGCTATTGGTATCTATTTTATGCTGTCTTTTCAAGTTTAGAATACAAGAAAACATTGAAGCAGAATGCGATAAAAATCAAATGCTCAATTAAATTTTTATCACATCCTGTACAGCCTCTAAAAATAACCGATCCAATATGGTCTGTTGACATTTCATAAATGGTTTGCGTTGTAGGTTAAAATTGAGCAGGCATGAGGAGTATACTCCGCAAGGAAATAAAGAAAATAGCGAGACTATTTTCAACTTTCATAACATAGGCTGAGATAATTTTAGCCACAACCCTGAGCAAGAACAAAGCACTGCTTTGTTTGCAGCGCAAGGCGTAGTAGGGACTAGCGTGTTTTTTGTCGCTTCGTCGTTACGAACTACTCATTTAGAACGACTAAATTTCGTATTTCGCGCCTAGAATCGTCTAAAAAACACACTTAGTCGCAAACCTAGACGAATTGCCAACAGACCCTAATAAACTTGGCAATCTAGTGGATTATTTTCCAAGCTGATCCAGCGCTAAATTTAATTCTAGAACATTGACTCGTGGCTGCCCAAAAATTCCAAAAGTAGCTTGAGTGGTATATTCCTCAACAAATTGCACTACATTTTCTTCAGTTAAATGACGTGCTTTGGCAACTCGCTTAACCTGAATCATTGCAGACTGAACACTAATTTCAGGATCAATACCACTTCCCGAAGCAGTCACTAAATCCGCAGGAATTTTGGATTTTTCAACATGCTCTTGCTGAGCAATTTTATCCAAGCGTTCCGCAACAATATGATGTAATTCAGGATTGGTTCTTGCCATATTACTCCCTGCCATGTTCATGGGATCATAGTGTGCAGCCGATGGTCGAGCTTGGAAATATTGCGCTTGTTGAAAAGGCTGTGCGACTAGACGAGAGCCCAATACATGATTTTTTTCAATCAACAGACTTCCGTTGGCTTGTTCAGGGAAAATCAGTTGCCCAAGCCCAGTAGCCGCAGAACTATAGACAAAACCGCATAGCCCCAAAGCGACGAGTGTCAAACCAAATGAAGCACGAATTAAACTGGATAATGATAAGTCAACATTTTGATGCGTTTCAGTATTCATTTGCATATTCCTCTCTCAGTTTACAGTGCAAGCAATGGACTGATCATCAAATCAATCAATTTAATTGCAATAAAGGGCAGAAGCACACCACCCACACCATAAATCAGCATATTACGGCGTAACAATTGGGTAGAAGTTGCAGGTTTAAACTTTACCCCTCGTAGAGCAATTGGAATCAATAACGGTATAATGATGGCATTAAAAATGAGTGCTGAAAGTATGGCACTTTCAGAACTGCCCAAATGCATGACATTCAAACTATTCATTTGAGGAATGGCTGCCACAAATAATGCAGGTAAAATAGCAAAGTATTTGGACACATCATTCGCCAATGAAAATGTGGTCAAAGCACCTCGGGTAATCAGTTGCTGTTTACCGATCTCAACGACAGACAAAAGCTTGGTTGGGTCTGAATCCAAATCCACCATATTTCCGGCTTCTTTGGCAGCCTGTGTTCCCGAATTCATTGCCAGACCAATATCCGCTTGCGCCAATGCTGGCGCATCGTTGGTACCATCCCCGACCATAGCAACCAAATGCCCTTTATTTTGCTCAGCACGAATACAGCTTAACTTATCTTCAGGTTTGGCTTCTGCAATATAGTCATCTACCCCAGCTTCCGCTGCGATTGCAGCTGCAGTCAGTGGGTTATCTCCTGTGACCATCACAGTTTTGATTCCCATTTCACGCAAACGTGCAAACTTTTCCTTGATGCCTTGCTTAATCACATCAGAAAGTTCAATGACCCCAAGAATATTTTTGTCTTTTGCAACGACCAGCGGCGTTGCACCTTTGGATGCCACCTGCTCTACACGGGTTTTTAACTCACTATGATTTTCTAGACGCTGTGAGGCAAATTGAAGAATTGCATCCAATGCTCCCTTACGAATTTGATGTCCATCACTTAAATTTATGCCTGAGATGCGTGTTGATGCACTAAAGGCAATAAACGCAGCATGCTCAGGTTCGCTTACACGTTCCCCCAACTCTTTTGCCAAGGCAACCACTGACTTTCCTTCGGGCGTAGGATCTGCAAGCGATGTTAATATGGCAGCTTGACGAAGTTCTGATTCAGTTACACCGACTAAAGGATAAAAAGCTGTTGCTTGACGGTCGCCATAAGTAATCGTTCCTGTTTTATCCAACAGCAACACATCCACATCACCTGCAACTTCAACGGCTTTACCTGATTTCGCAATCACATTGGCTTTTAATGCTCGGTTCATCCCAGCAATCCCAATTGCTGGCAATAATCCGCCAATCGTGGTGGGAATTAAGCAAACCAGTAATGCTACTAATACAATCGGATTGATTTCGATTTTTAAGAAATGTCCAATAAACGGTAAGCTGAGCACCACCACGATAAAAGTTACAGTCATGACGGTCAGTAAAATACCCAATGCAATTTCATTCGGTGTTTTTTGTCGATTGGAACCTTCAACCAATGTAATCATACGATCAAGGAAACTATGCCCAGATTCGGCTGTAACTTGTACAATGATCTGATCAGTTAAAACTTTAGTTCCGCCGATCACGCCAGACTTGTCTGTTCCTGCTTCACGTAACACAGGTGCAGACTCCCCAGTTACCGCAGCTTCATTGATGGTGGCAAAGCCCTCAATAATTTCACCATCCGCTGGAATCAATTCACCTGCACGAACTTCAATCAAATCATTCATTTTTAATTGGGTTGCTGCAATCTGCTCACCCTCCGTATCTGTTTTAGATTTGAGTCGTCGTGCGGTCAAATTTTGGCGAGCTTGTCGTAACGAAGAGGCTTGACCTCTCCCCTTCGCTTCCGCAATCGCTTCGGCATAGTTGGCAAAAAGTACGGTGATAAATAAAATCAAGGTGACTGATAGACCAAATAATACATTTGCTTTGCCCATCACTGTACTGATCAAAGTAATGATCGTACCCAGCCATACGATTGCCATAACAGGATTTTTTATCGCATGTTGTGGGAGTAATTTAACCCATACATTCTTCCAAGCTTCAGCTTGAAAAAGCGTAGAAGATTTATTTGTATTCAATTGTTTTGAAGGATTCATTTGATTCACCCTAACCTTGTACCAATAACAGATGATCAGCAATCGGTCCTAAGACTAGGACTGGCATAAATTGTAATAAGGTCAACATCACCACAATGGCAATCAGCGTAAAAGCAAATGTTGGGGTCTCAACTTTTAAACTGCCTTTGCTTTCAGGCGCTTGACGTTTAGCAGCCAAACGTGCAGCAATAATGAGCGGTATGATTAAAGTCGGAAAGCGACCAAGTAATAAAGCAATAACACATGTGACATTCCACCACACCGTATTGTCTGCCAAGCCTTCAAAACCTGAACCATTATTGGCAAAAGCAGAAACATATTCGTACAGGACTTGGGAAACCGCGTGATATTGTGGATTACTGTTACCCGTCAATTCAGGGAAAAATAAAGCAATTGAAGTTAAAGTGAGAATCACAATGGGTTGAATCAAAATCACCACTGCCAATAATTTAATTTCGCCTGCTTCAATCTTACGTCCGAATAATTCAGGAGTACGTCCTGTCATTAAACCTGCGATAAAGACAGCCAAAAACAGATAAATAATGAATTGCTGTAAACCACAACCAATCCCACCCCAGATGGCATTTATCAGCATGTTGGCGAGCGCCACTAGACCTGTTAAAGGGGATGCCGAGTCATGCATCATATCCACTGATCCATTGTTGACTTGTGTGGTCACTGCTGCCCAAAGTGCGGAAGATGCTTCACCAAAACGTAGTTCCTTTCCTTCCATTGCATAGAGTTGTGATGCCGTAGAAGAAAGGCTTTCAGACCAAATCGCAATGGTCGCAGAAAGCACGGACATGAACAGCATTGAACCAAAGACAAAGCCTGCAAATTTTGCGCGTTTGGTGAAAAAACCCAACATGAAAATAACAGAGACTGGAATCAGTAAAATGGCAATCATTTCTAAAAAATTCGAAAGTGGTGTTGGATTCTCTAATGGCACACTACTGTTTGGTCCATACCATCCTCCCCCATTACTACCGAGTTGCTTAATGGCAACCATCGGTGCAACAGGACCTAAAGGAATTTTTTGTGTTTTTAATTCAGTGGATTGATCTACTACTTGAACGTCTGGACCACCTTGAAAAGTTGCTGGAACGCCTTGGCTATTCAATAACAATGACCACGCCATACACAACGGAATCAAAAAACGAAATGTAGGGCGAATCACATCTGCCCAATAGTTCCCGACATTTATTTTTTGAACTTTACTGTTAAATGGTATTGAATGATCTGCTGTGGAAAAATCATTTGTTGGTAAAGAGAATAAAGCACGGACTGTTGCAACAACCATCGCCAACCCCATCATTGGAGTGATGATTTGCAAACCAACGATCCCCACCATCTGAGACAAATATGACAATTGGCTTTGACCAGAGTAATGCTGTTGGTTGGTATTGGTTAGGAATGAAACCATCGTATGCAGTGCCAAATCCCATGACATATTAGGTGCATGATTTGGGTTTAGTGGCAGACTGGCTTGGAACATAAACAACAACCAAGTGATCAATCCAATCACCAAACAACTGATCACAAAACTCAGTGAATAGGTTTTAACATTCATCCCCTGTTTAGGGTCTGTCCCCAATAGCGCATAAATCGGCTTTTCAATCCAATTGAACAGTGGGTCAATTTTCATCTTGCGATTCTGCATAATCCATGCAAGATACTTTCCTAAGGGATAAGCCAGTGCAGTCACAATGACCAAGAGCAAAATAAACGCTAACATGACCTTGCTCCTTGGTTTGAAAGACTGAACTGAGACATGCCAATCTTATTAATTTGGGCATATTTTTTAAGTTTTTGTCGTAAGCATATTTTTGGATGCTGTACTTGTTGATGCGCTATATATTTAGCACTCATCTTTTCCATCCTAAACACTGGGATATTCCATTACCCAGTATCTGAAAATAGCCCGTAAACTCTCTATTCACGGTCAGATCAACCGCGTAAAAATTTCGTAAAATTTTGTCTTTTTTCATTTATAAGTAGCGTTAAATACATTAAAAAGGTTCAATTTTTTAAATTCTCGTTTATTTCATTTATGGAAAATTTTGAACTATTAAAAGCTTTATTTTTGGGGCTTATTGAGGGTCTGACCGAGTTTTTACCGATTTCCAGTACTGGTCACTTAATTCTATTTGGTCATTTGATCGACTTCCACTCAGATTCAGGTCGAGTATTTGAAGTGGTGATCCAACTCGGGGCAATCTTGGCTGTATGCTGGTTATATCGTCAAAAAATCATCGAATTAGTACGCGGCTTTTTCTCAGGTGATATACATGCCAGACGTTTTACAATCAATGTCTTGGTTGCCTTTATACCCGCTGTGGTGATTGGCGTACTTGCTGTTGACTTTATTAAACAGGTGCTGTTTAGCCCCCTAGTTGTTGCTTTTGCTTTAATTATTGGCGGTTTGATTATTTTTGCCGTTGAAGCCAGAAAGTTTGAGCCAAAAACCATAGAAGCCACCGACATCACCTTGAAACAAGCTATTTTGGTGGGTTTTGCACAATGCGTTGCCATGATCCCTGGAACTTCACGTTCTGGTGCAACGATTATTGGCGGAATGTTATCGGGCTTATCACGAAAAGCAGCCACTGAATTTTCATTTTTCTTGGCAATGCCAACCATGTTAGGTGCTGCAACCTATGATTTAATTCGTAATGCTGATGTTTTAACGTCTGATAATCTGATGAATATTTCAGTAGGCTTTGTTGCTGCATTTATTGCCGCTATTTTGGTGGTAAAAGCTTTGGTAAAATTTGTTGAAAAACATACATTAAGAGTCTTTGCATGGTATCGTGTTGTATTGGGTATTATTTTATTGATTGTATTTTTATAAAAAAGTTAAATCGTTTGAACTGGCTATGATCTGGTTGTTATGATTTTGCCCTACCTCTATCGACCCACATTCACTGTGGGTCTTTTTTTAAGTTTAAATTCCCTGAATAGTTTAGAAATATCTTGAACACTTTAAATCATTGAACATGGTCAACATGAAAATTCTATAAGGCATAAGACCATACGCGCTCATTATTCCTGACTATGAGCATTCATTTCATTTTGTGAAAACGCTTCATATTGAGTTTCATCCTCCAAATCATCTGGACGACCAAAACCATATCGAGCACCAAATTGAGACAAATAAACGCCAATATTAGGACGTGGATTACGTGTTGGAAATACAGTAGAAATCGAGTGTTTATATATAATCTGAATTTGCCCCATAGTATTTTTTAGCAAAACAACATAAGGATCAAAGGACTCAATATGCCCTTGTAGTTTAATTCCATTGACTAAGAAAATATAAACAGGGATATGCTCTTTTCGAAGTGCATTCAAAAAGGGATCTTGTAAACTTTGATTTTTTGACATTTTTTCAACTCCAAAATTAAAAATAGGGATCAGACTCGACTAAGTTGTTAAAACTATTCATCCATGAAGCCCACACATTATGTTGTTCAAAACTAGACCATAGCGTGTAAGCTCCTACTCATGTCTCAGTATTGCATCCCGATTTTCATTGGATTATTTAGAAGTTTTATTTGACATTTTTGAATGATCCATTTTCGACATATCAGTCGAGTTTCCATGCTGATGTTGTGAATGATCATTTTTTTGAGTTTTACTTTCCTTGGTTGGTTTACAAGGCTCTTTACACTTCTCTTGTTTTTTTACTGTAGTTTTACCGTCAGCTGTTTTATGTTCATCACCATGTGCCCAAGTTTGTGTAGTGCCGATTAATGCACCTATACACATGAATACCATTACACTTTTACTGAATATTTTTTGCATTTTGTCACCCAAGTTGGCTTTGATTCGCTCTACAATAAGACAGTGACTCAAACTTCAAGATGACATGAAAATGACATTTATGTCATTCATGGGCATATTTGCTTTTATAACGTTATGATGACACCGAATGAGATAGGCACTTGAGGAAATTACAATGAGAATTTTATTGGTCGAAGATGAACAAAAAACTGGTGATTATCTCAAACAAGGTTTATCTGAAGCTGGTTATATGACTGATTGGGTCACAGATGGACGCATGGGCAGACATCAAGCGCTTTACGAAGAATATGACCTTATTATCTTAGATGTCATGCTGCCAGAGCTAGATGGTTGGCATATCATTCATGATGTCCGTAAAAGCGGAAAAACCATGCCTATTTTGTTTTTAACCGCACGTGATCAAATTGAAGACCGAGTTAAAGGACTGGATCTAGGTGCAGATGATTATTTGGTTAAACCTTTTGCCTTTGCAGAATTATTAGCACGTATTAAAAGTCTGCTTCGTCGTGGACAACAAAGAGAAGACAGTAACTTAATTCGGATTGCAGATCTTGAGCTAGATTTAAGAAAACGTCGTGTTACCCGCGCAGGACAACGTATTGATCTCACTGCAAAAGAATTTGCACTGATGGAATTATTCATGCGCAGACGCGGAGAAATTCTTCCTCGAGCACTCATCGCATCGCAAGTTTGGGACATGAACTTTGACAGTGACACCAATGTGGTTGAAGTTGCAATTAAACGTTTGAGAAATAAAGTCGATCAAGATTTTATGCCGAAACTGATTCAAAATGTTCGCGGAATGGGCTATGTGCTTGAGGTAGAAGATGAGTAATCGGCTGTTTAACGCTTTAAGTTTTAGAATTGCCATTATTTTTTCTTTTTCTACCATTACTATTCTAATGACAATGGGATTAGTCATCCATAAAGGCGTCACACGGCACTTTGAGAAAGAAGACCAAAAGTTACTTGATGGAAAAATCCAACTCATTCATAGCCTATTAGCGCAAAACCCCACCGACTCGTTTGAGCTGTCCATCTCATTAAATGATGCACTCATTGGGCATGATAATCTGATTGTTCAAGTTGAACGACCAACAGGTAAGATTATTTTTAGTTCAACCAATGCCATTATTGCCACACAGAAAAACACCAAATCTCAGCACTATCCGTGGATTGAATGGAAAGTACAAGATAAAACCTATCGTGGATTTATTTATAAAAAAGATATTAAAAGCAATAACATTGTTCAATCTACCCAAATTCTAGTGGGTATCGACACCTCCGAGCATTTAATCTTTTTAAACGAGTTTAGACGCCAACTGTTTTATATCGGTTTAATTGGTACACTGTGTTTAATGTTTTTGGGCTGGTATGCCGCATGGCGAGGCTTACGTCCTGTGCAAAGAATGGCGAAAGTCGCAGAAAGTATTTCCGCGCAACATCTTTCTGTTCGTTTAGAACTTAAAAATACCCCTTTGGAATTAAAACCTTTGACCATTGCATTTAATGAAATGCTCGATCGTTTGGAATTTGCGCTGGAAAAGCTCTCAGACTTTTCATCAGATTTAGCCCATGAAATCCGCACTCCGATCAATAACTTAATGACACAAACACAAGTTTGTCTTTCTCGTAGCCGTGATATAGATGCCTATAAAGAAGTTTTATTTTCCAATTTAGAAGAGTTTGAACATCTGGCAAGAATCGTCTCGGATATGTTGTTTTTAGCAAAAGCAGAAAATGGTTTAACTTTAGCCAAAGTTGAACAGATTGATTTAGCTACAGAAATCGAAGCATTATTTGAGTTTTATGATGCGCTCGCTGCGGAAAAAAATATCCGTTTTGAACAATCAGGTTCAGGTAAAGTCAATGCTGATCCAACCATGTTACGCCGTGCTTTAAGCAATTTATTTTCCAATGCGATTAAATATGGAAAAGCAAATTCAGTCATTCGTGTTAAATTTCAACAACAAACAGAAAATACTTTATTTTCGATAGAAAATGAAGGTCCTGCCCTCTCTCCAGAACAATTATCACGTGTATTTGATCGCTTTTATCGGACTGATGCATCTCGTCAAAGAGTTGAAGATGGCACAGGGCTTGGCCTGGCAATCACCAAGTCAATATTGGATATGCACAACGCACTGATTTATGCAGAATCTAGAGATGGGCTGGTGATTTTTTCGATTATTTTTAAGAATTAATACTTTGACTAAGCATTTCAATCACAATTGCGAATCAATAGGCAAATATCCTCAATCCACCTGATTATTCATAATAAGTGATTCGATTTCAATTATTCATATTCAATAAACTTTATGCTTTTATAAAAATGATTAAACGCTTTTAGAGATTTATTTTTCAATCATAGATGGTCTTTCTAACCTAAGGCGACATGGATGTCGCCCTGTTGAGCAAGGGTATAAGTTCCCCTCGCTCAATAGGGTAAAAAACCAAGTACGGTTTTTTACAGCATACGTTTTAACAACCTCTCAGAATATGAACTTTTTATGCACTTAGCCGTAAACGTAATGCATTTGCGATCACGGAAGCAGAACTCAAACTCATTGCAAGCGCAGCGATCATTGGAGACAACAACCAACCTGTAAAGAAATAAAGCGCTCCTGCGGCAATAGGTATTCCCAAAGCATTATAAAGAAAAGCAAACATCAAATTTTGCTTCATATTTTGGACAGTTGCTTCAGAAAGTGCGCGCGCAGTCCCAATTCCTCTAAGATCACCCTTAATCAAAGTGACTTGAGCGCTATTCATTGCAACATCAGTACCTGTTCCCATCGCAATGCCAACATCAGCTTTTGCTAAGGCTGGTGCATCATTAATGCCATCTCCTGCCATTGCAACAATGCGCCCCTCACTTTGTAATTTACTGACCAAATCAAGTTTATCTGCGGGTTTAACTTCGCCATAAACTTGGTCTATTCCCAGTTTTACCCCCACTGCACGAGCAGTAGTCATACCATCGCCTGTTGCCATTACGATCGTCATACCATCTTTCTTTAAAATTTCGATCGCTTCTGGCGTGCTGCTTTTTATGGGATCAGAAACTGCCAGTAACCCCATTAGATACCCATCTGCTGCCAGGTACATGACACTGGCACCCTCAGATCTTAATTTCTCTGCTTGCGGTACTAAAGCATCCACAGAAACATCCAACTGTTGCATTAAAGCAGTATTACCAAGCGCTAAGCTCAAACCTTCTACTTTACCCATCACCCCGATACCAGAGTCAGAGTCAAAAGATTCAGGTGTCGTTAATTCAATATTTCGTTCACGAGCAGCGTGCACTATGGCTTCGGCTAAAGGATGTTCACTTCCTTGATCTAAACTTGCCGCCAAACGTAATACATCATCACTTGAAACACCTTCAGTGGCAATAACACGATCAAATCTCGGCTTCCCTTCAGTGAGCGTCCCTGTTTTATCAATAATTAAGGTATCGACTTTACGTAAATTTTCAATTGCAGCAGCATCGCGAAATAACACACCTTTTGTCGCCCCATTTCCAGTCGATACCATAATGGACATTGGCGTCGCCAAGCCCAGAGCACATGGACAAGCAATAATTAAAACAGCAACAGCATTGATTAAACCATATACCCAACTTGGATCAGGTCCGAAAATTCCCCATCCGATGAAAGTAGCAATCGATACGCCAATCACAACCATGACAAATTTTCCTGCAACTTGATCTGCCATACGTTGCATCGGTGCCTTTGATCGCTGAGCTTGCGAAACCAACTGCACAATTTGGGAAAGCATGGTCGCAGAACCCACTTTTTCTGAACGTATAATCAATGAGCCACTTGTATTTAAAGTCGCTCCAATCACTTGATCTCCAATTTTTTTATTGACAGGTAAAGGTTCACCAGTCAGCATAGATTCATCGATAGAACTTTGTCCCTCTACAATAACGCCATCAACGGGTACTTTTTCACCCGGTCTAATTCTTAATACATCTCCAACGTGTACAGAACTCAGTTCAACATCTTCTTCAGTTCCATCAGCATTGATTTTTCTTGCTGTTTTAGGGGCAAGACCAAGTAATGATTTAATCGCGGCTGAAGTTTGGGAACGGGCTTTTAATTCTAAAACCTGTCCTAATAAAGTCAGTGTAATGATTGCGGCAGTTGCCTCAAAATAGACCGATACACGCCCCATGGAAACGAAAGAGTCAGGAAAAACCTGAGGAGCTATTGTTGCAACTACACTATAGACAAATGCAGCACCTGTTCCTAAACCAATTAATGTCCACATATTTGGATTTCGGTTTACAACGGACTGCCAACAACGAATAAAAAATGGGCGACCTGCCCAAAACACGATAGGTAAGGTTAAAACCAACTCAATCCAACTTTGCGTCGACATCTTAAACCAGTTCACTTGATGACCAAACATAGCAAGAAAAACAACAATAATCGTGATTGGTAAGGTCCACCAAAAACGCTTTTGAAAATCCTCTAATTCAGAATGATCTTCATTTTCTAAAGTGGGCAATTCTGGTTCTAAGGTCATACCACATTTAGGACAATTTCCTGGATGATCTTGTCGAACCTCAGGATGCATCGGACATACATAAATTGTCGCGGAGTTTTGAAGAGATTGATCCTTCTCACTTGGCTGAGCAGAATGGTGTGAATGACTTGCCTTTTCATGTCCTACTGGATGTTGTATTTCCTTATTGCTGGAGATGTATAAATGTGGAGCTGCGCTAAATTTTGATTGGCATTTCTCACTGCAGAAATAATACGTTTTCCCTTCAAAATCATGCTGAAGCGCATTTTTTATATCTACATTCATATTACAAACAGGGTCTTTCATAGAGTTTTCTATAGTTTGCACTTTTTGTTCGTGTTCCATATTTCTCTCCGTGATTTTTTTCACATGCTCTTTAATTTAATACTTCGATTGTTGTGACAGATGTTCCTTTCTACACGCTGTTGGCTTCAATAGTGTTCAAGCCGACAATTTATCATCGCGCATTATTTAATTTTACTAAACAACAGAAATGTAATTTTAAAGTCATACTATTGTATGTTTGGATATTGAATAATTGAATAGTTAAGCAATCGTAGAGACTGAGGTGATACGGTTGCTTAACCATTATCTTATTAATAGGAAGTTTCATATGCGCTTTTTTCAAAAGAAAATCTCGACAGTATCCAGCATATTTCTTGGTATTACGCTGCTTTTCACAGCAACCAGCGCACTTGCTCATGTAAAATTACTCAGCGCAGTTCCAGCCATGAATGCAACTGTGACGGATCAACCTAAAAACCTCACTCTCAATTTTGGAGAAGAGGTCATGTTGATGAACATTAAGTTAATAGATGCTCAACAAAAAAATATTTCCCTGAACTATAAAGTGAATCATGACCTTAAAAAATCCTATAATGTTCCAGTTCCAAATCTTAAAAAAGGAAAATACACTGTGACATGGACAACCATGGGCAAAGATGGGCATAACATGAGTGGTGAGTATAGTTTCACGCTCCAATAAAATATTTGAATCGTCAATGAAACACCAGCAGATTTCTAGCACCGTATTGATTTGGGAAAATCATGATTTCTGAATATTGGATTGGATTAACTTGGCTGAGCAAAGTCACTTTGTATTTAAGCATGGCATTTATTACAGGTGGCGCATTTTGTTACTTGTTATTTAATCGTTTCATCTCACTGAAAAAAAGCATTCTTCAATATATGTGCTTTGGAGCAGGTTTAGGGCTGATCTCTAGCATTGCTGGTTTTTTCATTCTGGTCGGTAGTTTTGCAGATTCAGGGTTTGCTGGAATATTCAATACGACGTATATCCAGATCCTCTTGAATACAGTTACTGGTCAAATGTTGATTGGACGTATCCTTATTTTTCTCGTTCTTCTGCTTTTATTGTTCATCAAGTTCACTCAAAAAACCACACAGACGTCTATGTTTGAACGATTTTTATTTGGGCTATTCTTGCTACCGCTTGCCTATAGTTTTTCTCAAACTGGGCATGCAGCAAACTTACCTTTTTTTGCTCAAATTCTACTGACAGTTCATGTACTATTCATTTCCGTTTGGATGGGTGCTTTATATCCATTATTCAAAGCTACCCGTCAATTGGAAGGGCTTGCTTTGAAAGACCGTACACATTTATTTGGGCAGATTGCTGGATTTATTGTGGGCATCTTAATTGTTTGTGGTGCAAGTGTTGCGGTGCTTTTATTTAAAGATATTGATACCTCGACCAGCACCCCTTATGGCTATGGATTTATACTCAAAATCTTGTTTGTTGGTTGTATATTGCTTCTCGCTGCATTTAACAAATGGTTTTTTACCCCGCAACTGCACAAACCTCAATTTGGACGATATCTGGGTTATGCCATTTTGTTTGAAATGTCGATTGGGTTAATGATTCTGTTTACCACGGCCTATATTACAACAGTCGTCGGGATTGAATGAGTGACCTATACGGACTGACCCTGTCATACTTTTTGCTTAGCTTTTTTCAAAATGCAAGACTTACTGTTCTTAGACTGTATTGCCTCATCTTTAGTCTTGCTTCGTTCCAAAGCCCATCCAAATATTAAATAAAGTATCAGCTTGTTTGGCTTATATTTTTAAGGATACATCTTACACAATAGTCAAATCGTCTGATGATTCACATAAGTAATTTTATTTCGATCATGCATATTCAATAAACTTTCTGTTTTTATACAAGTTGTTAGATGCTTCAGTGATTCATTTATTTTTGCAAGCATGGATGGGCATTCTATCGTGATGCGAGATGGATATCGTCATGTTGAGTGGGAGTGTATGAGCAAAAACAAACTCTGATTTGTTTGCAGCATAAGAACGCGGTTAAACAAAAAAATGATTTAGGCAAAGTGAGACATCATCTATACAACGTTATTCAAACTTTAGATGTAAAGCATGGCAACGAAAGCTAAATATTTTTAAACAATAGATTCATGTCATTCATTTTATTGATCAAGAGAAATTCTATTTTACGATATGAGTTTTACTACAGATTGATTATATTTCGCTTGACCTTCCCATGATGGAAGAGTTTAGGATTAAATCATTCAAGAAAATAGTAAGGTATAAATGATGGCAAATTCTCCATATAGTACTGATTCTGATTTAAAAATGAACTTACAAATCGAGGGGATGACATGTGCCAGTTGTGTGGGTCGTGTAGAAACTGCGCTTAAAAAAGTGGATGGTGTAAAAGATGCTGTCGTAAACTTAGCAACAGAGCGCGCAGATATTTCACTCGATAAACCAATACAACGTCAACAGCTCATTCAAGCTGTTGAACAAGTTGGTTATGATGTTATCGATGAAAAAATTGAATTCTCCATCGATGGAATGACCTGCGCTTCCTGCGTAAGTCGTGTTGAAAAAGCATTAAAAGCAGTTGATGGCGTAAAAGAAGCGGTTGTGAATTTAGCGACTGAGCGCGCAACTGTCAGTGGTCATGCCAGCGTCGATGCACTCATTGCCGCCATAGATCGAGCCGGCTATGATGCCAAACAAATCCAAAATGCAGTTCCTAATCAAACACAGCATCTTGAGAAAAAAGACAAAGAACGAAGTGAATTAAAAAGAGATTTAACGTTAGCAACAGTTCTTGCTCTCCCAGTTTTTATACTAGAGATGGGTTCGCATATCTTCCCTAGTCTGCATCACTGGATTGCACAAACCATCGGTATACAAAATAGTTGGTACCTACAATTTATTCTGACCACGTTAGTACTGATTATCCCAGGTCGTAGATTTTATGCACATGGTTTTCCTGCTCTGTTTCGCTTTGCGCCAGACATGAATTCACTGGTGGCTGTAGGTACATTAGCGGCCTATCTTTTTTCTCTTGTTGCAACATTTGCACCGCAGATTTTACCCGCTGGCACCGTCAACGTTTATTATGAAGCGGCAGCTGTTATCGTTGCCTTGATTTTACTTGGTCGTTTTCTCGAAGCAAAAGCAAAAGGAAGAACTTCCGAAGCCATACAACGCTTAGTCAGTTTACAAGCAAAAATCGCACATGTATCGCGTAACAATCAAGTCGTCGATATTCCTATAGATGAAGTAGTTGTAGGTGACTTTATCATTGTGAAGCCAGGTGAACGAATTCCAGTCGATGGTAAGGTGGTGGATGGGCAAAGTTTCGTTGATGAATCCATGATTACTGGAGAACCTATTCCTGTTGAGAAAAAGATTGAAAGTGATGTTGTCGGGGGTACTATTAATCAAAATGGTACTTTGACCTTTACTGCTGTTGCTGTTGGCGGTGAAACCATGCTTGCTCAAATTATTCGCTTAGTTGAACAAGCACAAGGTTCTAAAATGCCGATTCAAGCTGTGGTTGATAAAGTCACATTATGGTTTGTTCCTGCCGTAATGTTGGCAGCGACACTCACTTTTTTAATCTGGCTTATTTTTGGTCCATCACCAGCCTTAACTTTTGCTTTGGTCAATGCTGTGGCTGTCTTGATTATCGCATGCCCTTGTGCCATGGGTTTAGCAACACCAACATCAATTATGGTGGGTACAGGACGCGGTGCTGAATTAGGCGTGTTGTTCCGCAAAGGTGAAGCATTACAACTGCTTAAAGACTCTAAAATTGTTGCTGTAGATAAAACTGGAACTTTAACAGAAGGTCGTCCCGTATTAACGGATTTTGAGGTCACTCAAAACTTCAAATATGAACATGTTTTAAGTTTGGTCGCAGCTGTAGAGTCGCGTTCCGAACATCCGATCGCGCAAGCAATCGTCGATGCAGCAAAACGGCAAAATCTTAAACTCTCTCGTGTGGATAGTTTTGACTCTGTCACTGGTATGGGCGTTTTAGCAACGATCGATGGGCATACGATTCATGTCGGTGCAGATCGTTACATGCTTCAGTTAAATGTGGATATTTCACCATTTGCAAATACCGCACAACGTTTAGGAGATGAGGGAAAATCTCCACTTTATGTTGCGATTGATCACGAGTTAGCCGGTATTATTGCCGTTGCTGATCCAATTAAATCCACCACACCAAGTGCAATTAAAGCCTTACACCAATTGGGTCTCGAAGTCGCGATGATCACAGGTGACAACGCGCGTACAGCGCAAGCCATCGCGAGAAAATTAGGTATTGATCAAGTGATCGCAGAAGTCCTACCCGAAGGAAAAGTAGACGCGATAAAACAGCTAAAAGCACAACATGGCAACATCGCTTTTGTTGGAGATGGTATCAATGATGCACCTGCTTTGGCGGAAGCAGATGTTGGTCTTGCAATTGGTACAGGAACAGATGTTGCGATCGAATCCGCAGATGTCGTATTGATGTCTGGAAACTTACAGGGTGTTGCCAATGCGATTGCATTGTCCAAAGCAACCATTGGTAATATTCATCAAAATCTATTCTGGGCATTTGCTTACAACGTTCTGTTAATCCCCGTTGCGGCAGGGCTGCTTTATCCTGTTTACGGTATTCTTTTATCACCCATATTTGCTGCTGGTGCAATGGCATTATCAAGTGTATTTGTTTTAGGAAATGCTTTACGTTTACGTCGGTTTAACCCGACGTTGACTGCACAATAACATCCAAGGAGACTCAGATGAACATTGGAAAACTGTCTAAAGCTGTCGGTATATCTGCCAAAATGATTCGCTACTATGAACAAATTGGTTTAATTCCCGCTGTCGGACGCAATAATTCAGGTTATCGCTCATACAGTGCCCAAGATGTAGAGCGCTTAAAATTTATTAGAAAATCAAGAACATTGGGTTTTTCAGTCAGTGAAATTACCGATCTTCTCGATTTATGGAATGATAAAAAAAGACAAAGTGCAGATGTGAAAAAATTAGCACAATCTCATATTGAAAAACTGGAATTGCGGATTTTTGAATTGCAGAAAATGACGGAGACTTTACAGAATTTAATCAATTGTTGTGCTGGCGACCATCGACCAGACTGCCCTATTCTTGATGGATTGCAGACAACAGATCTCGAAACAAGTGATGTACATCACCATAACGATACTTTATCCCTGTCACCACTTGGCACATCCAAAGCTTAAATCTTCCTCTCTTTTTAACGTGAATTCGAGATAAGAAAACTGTTAAAGAATAGGCATTTGAGTCACAATTCAATCACGACAAAAACTGAATATCCTCAAATGCCTATCGATATACAGCTTATATCACTTTTTTGCTTAATTGATGATTTTTGTTCAGATATTTCCGATGATATTAAGCAATATATTCACTCATGGCAAAACAAATTGAGCGTTCAAAAATATCATCCATTGGAATCGCTTCATTGACTCTACTAAACTTGCTGTATGCCATAACAAAAGAATAAATCAACATCGTGTATTAACTGATAGTGCCAGTCGAGGAAAAAGTTCAGTAGATTGGTTTATGGCTTTAAATTACATTTAATTTGTGACCATGTTGGATAATTCGTTTCTTATTGTATTACAACAGGTAACGTGGATGATCGTAAAGTTTTACCTGATTTAGTTCAGTCATCAAACCTAAAGGGGAAACTGTTTGGTGATCGTGGTTATATTGGCGAAAATTGGAAAGTTCGTCTTGCTGAGATGGGTGTTCAACTCATCACACGAATTAAAAGAAATATGAAGCCACAAGCTTTAGACCCACTTGATCGTGCGGTATTAAGAAAGCGAGTCATTATTGAATCACCATTTAATTTAATGAAAAGTCAATTTGATCTTGAACATACACGACATCGATCAAAAATAGAACTGCTAACCACGATATTTTCAGCTTTAACGTTAGACCTCTTGCGAAAGTAGGTTTTTGGGTCATTTAGCTATATGCAATACCTTATATAGTCAAACCGCCTGATTATTCATACAAGTGATTTGTATGATTCATTTATTTTGTACTTTTGAATCATAAACAGTCTTGCTATCACGAGGCGACATGGATGTCGCCATGTTGAGCGGGGGTATTAGGATGTACCCCTCGCTCAACGGAAGATTTTTGTTACTTTTCATCTCTGAAAAGTAAAGTATCGCCTACGCAAAACAATTTAAACTCTAGAGCTAAAGCGTGGCAGTGCAAGGCGTATATCATCAAACAATATATTGATCGCTTTAATTTTATTGATCAACAGAAATGATATTCTACTGTATGAATTTTTCAACAGATTAACTATATAACAAAGATCACAGCTGCTCAAATTTTGACTAACGCAAGAGCTCTGTTGTACGCTTTACTACTTGTAAAGGGCTATAACTCTGCGATTTAACAGATTTTAACTCCTATTGAATTAAAACCCTTTAAGCCGAATTCACGTTATTTTTAGTTTATGTGAATAAATATAAAAAAAGCTACTGACCAGAGTAGCTTTTTTATGCCTCAGATTTTATCGTGCCGGATAGCCAATTTCAACGAGCATCCCTCTTACATCTTCTTCAGTCACGATTGTACTGACTTTCAAATGACGGTTCGGTGTATCCGCGATAATTTCTGCGTCCTCGTCTAATGTTTGAATCGCTTTTGCTATACGGCGCACGCACGCACCACAGGTCATATTTTCAACATGGAATTCCATATTTGGCTCCTTGATTAATCGTAAACTCATGATAAGAGTTGCCATAATTGTAAGGTCAAGTGTTTGAAATCATTTCTTTAATGATCATTGTAATTTTTAAATAATCAGGATGAATGAATTTAATTAAATGCTAATATTTATCTTTATGGATTGTTCATATTTAAGCCACCTTTATCCTTTTAATGATGTATTGTATATAAATAAAAAATTACAAAAACTGTAAATAATTTTTTTAAATAAAATTCGGCTTTTAAATAAAAAAATCGCACAAAAATAAAACCAAACAACATTAGAAAATTATTTCAAAAATCACCAACAACACTCATAATTTACCCTATAGAATTTTCAAAACAATCAACACAAAACGGAAAACTAATTAATAAATCTAATGAAACAACTTAAGTAAAAAAACATCACATTACTTATATTCAATAAAAAACATGATTTTTTGTAATGAAAAATTAAGAGCAAAATAATAAAAATCAATTTTTATCGTTATAAAAAAATGTATTACATTTTCTCAACCATACACTTGATTAATCATCAAATTAATAAGATTGCTAAGAATAACTTCACTATATAAACTAATCCTGTTTATTCATATAAATATAACCTCAAAACCCACAAATATAGAGCAAGGTCTTAAATGGTTAAAAGGATTTCATTAAACTCATTTAAGTTTTTTTATTATGTAGCGATGTATGAAAGTGTGACAATTGCCTCAGAAAAGCTTTTTGTTACACAGGGTGCGGTTAGTCGACAAATAAAAAACTTAGAGGATGATCTAAATACGGTTCTTTTCATCAGAAAAGGTAAAACCTTAGAGTTAACCAATGAAGGTTTATTACTTCTGAATTGTTGTCAAGGCATTTTTCATGAAATTGATAAATGTCTTATTCGTCTTGACAATAAAAAGGAAAATATCAAAGAACTGGTAATTTCTTGTGAATCCACATTATGTATGAAATGGCTAATTCCCAGATTAAAAGATTTTAATGAATTAAACAGTGGTTTTGATTTAAAAATTACCACAAATGATAAAACTGTAAATTTTAGCAATGTTGATATCGCCATACGTAGGGATGATATTAATTGGAAAGAACATATTTACAGCATCAAACTCATGGATGAAACCATGTTCTTTGTTAAAAATTCAACCAAACATAATAATAACATTTTAATATCATCTTCGAGACAGAAGTTCTGGGGGACTTTATTAAAGATCAATCATATTAGAGATAAGATCACACAGCTGAATTATAAAGAGCTTGATCATTTTTATCTTTGTATCGAAGCATGCTTATCTGGTTTAGGCTCAACAATAGTATCTGGATACATGATCGAAAAAGACTTAAATAATGGCAACTTAGAGCCGATAACAGAGCCATTTCATGATGGCTCTTCCTACTATTTACTATCAGCATCTCCTTTAGAAGAGGACTATCGAAAAGTTGTTTTCAAAAACTGGTTAATTGAAGAGATAAATAAAACACAATTGAATTTAGAAAAATTTTCTTATCTTAAAAAAAAATTAGTTAAAGACCCTAATTATTCAATAAAATCATTAAAATAATAAAAATTTATTCAATTAAATAAAAATTTAAGATATGAGAAAATAATCAAAAGGAGAAAATTAATGCTTAAACCCAACATTTCATTCAAAACCAAAAAGTGGACCTGTAAACATTGTGGTCTACTCAAAGATATTTCAAAATGGCGAATTAAAATTGGTGACTCCGTTTTTTTTAATACGGGTCATCTTGATAAAAACTTTGAGTATATTAAAAGAACAACTCATGGCATTGTAATTGATCGGCAAAATAAATTTTTAACTGTATTAGACCAAAACAAGAATCAAACCTATTTTATTGATCAAAATGAGGTGCACTTAACGGATTCACCCGCACTTTTCTTATATCATATGTATGGAAAATGTGCCTGTAAACATGATAAAAATTAAATAAAATAGATGATTTTTACTAATCTTTACGACTAAATACATTGCGATACATTACAAAAAATTATAATATCCATTAAAATAAAGTACTAATACTTGATTACATCAATCAGTACATCAATTAATTCAATGTATGGATTACAAGAGCCTTTAACATGATAGAAAGATTATCGCTTAATTCATTAAAGTTTTTTTATTATGTGGCGATTGAGGGAAGTGTAACCATTGCGGCTGAACGCCTATATGTTACTCAAAGCGCAGTAAGTCGACAAATTAAAAATTTAGAGGATCTACTGAATGTTGCTTTATTTGAAAGAAAGAATAAATCTTTAATTTTGACTGCAGAAGGTAAAGTTCTTTTAGATTGTTGCCAACATGTGTTTAATCAACTTGATCATTGTGTCATTAGCATTAAACAGCAAAAATATAAAAGCAATAATTTAATTATTTCTTGTGAACCCACGATTTCGATGAAATGGCTTATTCCTCGTATGGTGAGCTTCAATGAGTTAAATCTTGGTTTTGGAATCACCCTTTTAACGGGTGGTGGACCTCTAGATTTTCAAAATCAAGATATCGATCTTGCCATTCGAAGAAATGATTTTGCTTGGGGTGATCATATTTTCAGTACCAAAATCATTGATGAATTTATGTTTATGGTGAATTCCAATCAACAAAATGCCTCAAATTTGTTACTCAGTTCATCACGTCCAAAGTTTAAAAATTACCTAGCGAAAGAATATCCTGAAATCTCAAAATTAAACACCATTGAGCTTGATCACTTTTATTTATGTATTGAGGCATGTTTATCTGGTTTAGGACAAACAATTGTTTCTGGCTTTATGATTGAACATGAACTTGATCACGATTTCTTTCAAGTTGAAAAGTATCTCCACTTTGATGATTCAGCCTATTATTTATTGGCTTCCTCTTCAATTGAAGAAGACAACAGAAAAGTGATCTTTAGAGATTGGTTGATCAAAGAAATGCAACAAACGCAACAAAACCTGCTGCATAAATTTGGCTTTGCCAATAGCGATCAAGAATTCGGTTGATCTCGCATAAATTTTTATAGCCGCTTTTATAGTTGTATTTCAACATCCCCTTTTCCAACTTTCTTCCCCGATGGAGAGGCAACTTAGAAAATCTACAGGATGTAGATACCATGAATTTAATCAAAGCCAAGAGATATTTTTCATAGTTTAAAAATAAGGATGTAGAATTTTCATATTTTTAAAGAGTGATAAAACATAGAGTCAAACCGTCTGATTATTTATACATGTGATTTACATCGATGGTCTTTCTATCGTGAGATGGCATGGATGCCGCCGTCGGTCAAGGGCGATATGAGCAAAAACAAAGCACTGCTTTGTTTGCAGCGCAAGATCCCTGTTAAAGAAAGATTTTTGCTCTCTTTTCATCTCTGAAAAGTAAGATATCGCCTACGCAAATCTATTTAAACTTTAGAACTAAAGCATGACAATATACGCTTTAAATCTTGCAACATTATTTTTATCGTATTGATTTAATTAATCAAAAGAAATAATATTTTATGCTATGCATTTTTTAACAAATCAAACATCGAAGTTAGTTTCTTATACCCAAAAAGCTAAAAATGAATATTTTTAGCTTTTGATTGATTTATTGATAGTCTATTGAAACAGTTGCCTGAGTCTGTACATAACCTGGAGTAGCTGTTGCTAAAGATCTATAATAACGTGCCTTTAATGTTTTCATAAATGTCGTTGCAGTTGAACCAACAGGAATCGAATAAAAAGGGCTTTGTGTCCCAATCGCCAATGGCACATCAGCATTGTCTCTTAACTGTACATCGACATTACTACGATTTGCTAAACTTGGTGAATTTTTTAATATGCCATTGGTATTTACATTACTTGGGGTATAGCTATCGGTAATTGTTGCCAATAAAACTTTATTGGGCATTGCTGCAGTACAATAAATATTGACATTAAAAGCTTGTTCATTGGCTGTTTGATTACTGTTCAACGTTGCTGTCGGTACGGGTGCTAAATTCACTATTTGGTTTGCCATGGTGCAAGTAGGAAGAGCAAAGTTCATTTGGATGTTCACATAAACTTCAGATGTTCCAACTTTAGGATTTCCACTTGGGGGTGGTGCATTTCCTAAAGCCCCTCCCCAATCATCATATTTATAGGCAAAAGTACCTAAATGAATACGAACTACTGAATTATTTAAAGCATCGATAACAGCGGCTGAAGGTTTAGTTGTAGAAAGTAAAGTCAGTTTAAATCTGCTATTTCTGATTGCGCTATTGGTTGTACCATTACCATTTAATCCCGCATAATAGCCTTCACCATTTATGATCTTAATCGGTCCTGCACTAGTGTCTGGTACTACACTATAATCCGTATCTAAAGCCAGGATATCGAATGATAAAGGATTAATATCATTATTCGATCTTAATCTATATTCAATCCGTAGATTATTCATCAACCAAATCTTTGCTGCTGCTAAGGTTGTTGGATTAGCGTTAGAACCTGAAATAGTAATACCATTACTAACTGAAAAAGGACTACTGCCAACTAAATCAGTATTACCAGAAGCCGCTTTAAAAACTGCCCTTACAGCAACAGTATACGGCGCTGGTGTACAATTATTTAGCAATAAGGTGTTATTTGTATCATTAAATGTTTGTGTATATGGAAAACTATTAATTGTGCCACTTGTGCGATTAAACTCAATCATTGGATAGGTTACACAAGTCGAATTTGCTGCAAATATCTGTGTTGACGTAAGGCATAATGGTGCAAATAACCAAAGTAACTTCTTCATGATTTATTTACACTCCACTACAATTATTTTAAACAAATATAGATTTATCAAATTGAATTCACTTTACTGATAATATTCTAATTATTGATAATCTAATGAAACAGTTGCCTGAGTTTGAACATAACCTGGTGTTGCTGTTGCTAAAGATCTGTAATATCGTGCTTTTAATGCTTTAATAAATGTCGTTGCAGTCGAACCAGCAGGAATTGGATAAAAAGGGTTTTGTGTCCCAATCGCCAATGGCACATCTGAACTATCTCTTAACTGTACATCGACATTACTTCGATTTGCTAAACTTGGTGAATTTTTTAAAATCCCATTGCTATTTATATTACTTGGGGTATAACTATCGGTAATTGTTGCCAATAAAACTTTATTGGGCAATGCTCCTGTACAATTAATATTGACATTAAAAGGTTGTTCATTTGCTGTTTGATTACTGTTCAATGTTGCCGTTGGTACGGGTGCCAGATTCACAATTTGGTTTGCCAGCGTACATGTAGGTAAAACAAAATTCATTTGGATATTTACATAGAGCTCAGTTGTACCCGTTTTTGGTACACCACTTGGAGCAGGATTTGTTCCACCATTTCCCCAATCATCATATTTATAAGATAAAGTCCCTAAATGAATTCGTACAGTCGAATTATTGAGTGCATCAATCACAGCGATGCTCGGCTTTGTGGTGGAAAGCAGGTTCAAGGTAAATCGATTATTTCTCATTGCTGAATCTGGTGTTCCATTATTACCAAGCCCTGTAAAATAGCTTTCACCATTAATAATCGCTGAAGATCCATTACTGGTTAAAGGCATAATATTATAATCAGTATTTAAGGTTAATATATCTTGCGATATAGGATTCACATTATTATTTGATCTTAAAGTAAATGCTATTCGCATATTATTAATTAACCAAATCTTAGCTGCTGCTAAAGTTGTCGGATTCGCAGTTGAACCCGTTATTGTAATATTATTATTTACGGCATAAGGACTTACACCGACTAAATCAGTATTGCCTGTCGTAGCTCTAAATGTCGCCAAGGCGGCAACATTTCCTCGCGGTTGACAATTATTAAACAACACCCCATTTGTTGTATCATTAAATGTTTGCGTATAAGGAAATATATTAATCGTACCGCTAGTGCGATTAAATTCTATTGTCGGGTAAGTCGTACATGTCGCTGTCGCTGCAAATATTGATTGCATTGATAAAAAGCATAGTGGCGTAAATATTAAAAGTAACTTCTTCATGATCTATTTACACTCCACATTGATAATATTGAAGTTTTCTGTATTTTTTTGTGTTAACAATGACTTAGATATCGGTCCAATCTTACACTGTTGATTGGCTTCAGCTCCCCAAACTACAGATGTATCATGCAATAATGCCTCTTGTTTATCTACGATCACTTGGCTAGATGCACCCACAATACCCAATACATTGCCCTGTTCATCCTTTAATTGACTGCCCATCGCAATTTGTGAATCTAAAGCGTAACGAATACGCAGTAAAATATTACTTGATTTATTGGCTTTAAATTCAGTAAGTTGTGAACTATATCTACGTGGAATCACTTCAGTTTGGTTAGATTCCAAAGTCACATTTGCAGGCAAATCAGCAGGGTCAAGCGTGATTAAATTTTTACTGTATGGTGTGTTGTATGGATAAATCGCATTTCCAAAGCGATCAACTTTTACCCCCCAAGCATTTGAAACAACAGCACCCATCCCTTCTTCCGCATGCACAATAGTGTAAGTGTCAGGCAACGTATTGACTGGGGTAATCCCAAAACGATGGGCAACAACAGCACCTTGTGCGGATAAAGAATACTGGGTGTTGTTTTGATTGGTTGAAAGGGTTGCGTCTAGATTCACGGCAGGCAATAAATAATTAATGTTGCCATTAAATAAGGTATCGTGCTGATTATTAATCACCCCTGCACCAAAGTTCAATTCATTATGCGCACCCAAAACGCCTGATAGACTGACATTTGAAGTGGTATTTGAATCTTGGTCATGCTGAACACTGGCATTGAGTGACATATTTTTCTTGCGCCAATCGAGTGGAACCGTCATGGAAAAATAAATAGCATCGCCTCGTTTACGCGCATGATCTGAATAATCGGTACGTGATAAGCCAAGGTTATAACTTATTCTGTTCCATGTATTGCCATAACTCAGGTTATATTGATAATAATCTTGGCTGTCCTCCCAATAGTTATTTTTACGAACTGCTAAATTAAAATTACCGAGACGTGTATTTGGGAATGACTTGGAAACACTGATGCCCATATTTTGTTTTAGATTATAATTATACAAAAAGTCATCATACTCACGATCAGTTAAATCAGCCAAATTACGCTGATACAAATGTGAGGAAATACTCATATATTCACGGTCATAAGCCGAATAATCTGCATAAAAATTTAGATTTTGAGCTAGCCAATCATAACGATAATTCAGACTGTATTTTTGCCCACGATAATCCTTACGATATAGTTCAGATTCAGTATGCTCTATAGAAGCAGTTACGCCACCAAGTAGTGTATTAGTAGATATTGCCAGCAAGCCACTGGCATAGTCATCACTAAAATTTGCACCTGCACCAATGGTCAAGGCATTATTGATACCGTAATTAAAACTGCCTTGAAACAATTTATCATGGGTTGTTTCATGACGCGTGCGATAACGACCACCCGCAACACTGTAGTTATAACGACCTTGACGCACTAAATCATAATTGCTTTGCATCGGAACATTAAAGCTTCTTCTTTCACCGCCTGTTTCAGTAATTTCAACGGTTAAATCTCCTGAAGTTGCCGTATTTAAATCAGTAATACGAAATGCACCAGCAGGTACGGTACGCTCATAGATTTTTTGACCACTTTGATAAATTCTGACCAATGCATTGGTATTGGCAAAATTTTCAATTACAGGAGCATACTGCCGAGCTGACCACGGTAACATTTCCTGATCAGACGCCAATTGTGCACCTACAATGGGTAAATTATCCAAACGATAAGTTGTGGTATTAAATTGACCTAAACTTAAACGTGATTTTAATCGGGTCATATCGCGATATAACACGTTTTGATCAGAATAATAGTGCCCCAAACCTGAGTTTTCAGACTCAAATGCACCTGCATGTCGGTAGTACCAACCCGCAATATTTAATCCCCCATTTAATCCCAAGTATTTACTTTCTCGATCTTCATCACGGTTATAGTTAAATGCATAACCAATAAAACTTGAATTTACCCCTTGATTAAATAATGCTGGATCAATATATCCTTCTGGACGTTCGACTCGTATTGCTTGAGGAATGGAAACATTCAGTTTTAATTGAGATAAATCAAAGTCATAATAGGCATCAGCATTGACTTGTTTAATGGTTCGACATGGCATTTCAGTTAAACTTTTACGAAACGCTGGTATTAAATCAAATTGATTTAATAAATTCGTATCTACACAAAGCACAGCCGAACGTTGCCCATCCAAATGATCAAAGCGGACTTCCTGATTACCGATCACTTGCTTATTGACCGACAACTCGACTAGATATTTACCAGGCGCAACGAAGTTTTTAACTTCAAAATTACTCAAGGAAACATTACGGTCATTACCAAATAACGACGCCGAATTGAAAGTCACTAAAGCATTATTTTGCGCAACCAATTGTGTATTGTCTTGAGCAATCAAATGTTGATTGTCTTGTGCGAGCAAATTTTGTTGATTTTCTTCAGCTGACACCTGCAAAGCAATCGCAGACAACAGCATTAAGCAGAGCTCGCTTTTTTTAAAATTTAGCATGCTAAACGATCCATTATTACTGTTTTATTACTGCATTACCGCTTCGAATGTTTGTACTGCGCCTAGATCATTGACAATTTCATAGGATATTTTTTTTGTTGTGAGATCGGGGATAAAATTTTTTAAACTACGGCTACTAAAAGGCTCTAACATGATGGCATCTTCGCCTGAGTTAAAAGCATGATTTTTTCCACTTTCCACTTGTAAGACCGTAATGTAATACGGTGTTGGATTACTGATGGTCAAACTATTTATAGAACGATCTAGTTTAAATTGAAGGCTTTTTTGTGCATGATCTGCTTTCATTGCCAACTGTGTTGGACGATAAAATAATTTAACGCGTGTCCGTACCGTAAAGGACAAATGATTTTTATCAGCTAAATTCGGGTCACTCGGTGGAATATCTAAAATATTAAACCAATAAATTGACTCTCGATCTTTTGCCAATTTTGATGTGTCTAAGGGGATAATTCGAATAATTTGCCCTTTATTTGGTTCAATGCGAACTAAAGGTGGATTAAGTACAAATGGGACTTCTTCTGCCTGAGGGGTTTTCTTTGGATCGCCATTATCAATCCAAGCTTGTACCAATGCAGGTGTGTCATATATGTTTCTGAGTTGGACATTTACACTTTTAGACTGAGCAGGGAAAATTATACGTGTACCATCTATAGACACCCCAGCATAAGCAAGTGGCATGGTTAAGAATACACATATAGCAGCTTGTAGATAACGCATAATATTCCCCTTCACAATTTAAGCAAACACAGATTAGTTATATTGCAATGTATAATTTACAGTTGCTGTCACATTCTGCGCATCTACAGAACCAGTTTTAGTGAAGTAGCGTGCTTTATAAGTCATGGTTGCAGTGCCAGTACCATCTGCTGCAAGCCCTGTGATCGCACTTTTTGCTTGTGTACCCCAAGCTTGTGAGTAATCTACAGGTGTATCTGCATCAGTTAAAATTTGAATAAATACTGGCTTAGCAGATGAAGCATCTGTTGACTTGTTTACTAAAGCTGTTTTTTCTGTTGCATCATAATCCGCAGCCGCCGCTGTTTCTAAAAACAAACCTTTAAGTGCTTTATTTGTTGCCGCATCACAGCCACCTGTACCTGCACCATTTTTAAGTTGTAGGTCAAAGCTTTTCGTTGCAGCAGATTGGTTTGCTGTTGTAAAAGTAGAAGTTGGAACTGTATCTAGAGTCACGATAATATTTTTAGAGCCAGCAGTGCCTGGACCTGACCCAGTTAATGTACATGTGCTATCCGTCACTACACCATTGACAGTGATTGTGCCGTCTACAGCAAAAGTATGTGTACATGCCAAACCTAAAACTAATGCACTTACTGTCGATAAAGATAAACTTTTCATGCAATAAACCTCATTGGATTTTAATAAAAAATAGTACTGAATTATTATTTTGTTCACCTATATTTATTAACAGTAAGGTTCACTTAATTAATAATTCCAAATTTGTGAATCTAGTTACTATTTATTTAAAACTACCTTGTTATAAAAAAAATAACAATAGTTCAAAAATAAATCAGGAACTTCACTCTGATTCAAATGATACATCTGTCACATTTTTTTTGATTGATTTATTGTCATACTAATACATTACTTTTTGTCATTTATATTTTTTATCAATGTAATACAATAAGATAAACACAAATCATTGTTGTTAAATTTATAAAAATATTATTTGCTCTTTATTTCTCCAATTAATAATTATTTTTATCATGAACAAATAATGAAGAAATTATAATATTTTAGTTAAACTAATTAATTTATTTTCAGTTTAACTTAAACTAAATTTTTAATAAAAATTAAAAAATACAATTATATTTTAAAAACAACTAAATATTATAATTTTATTAACATAACCATTATTTACTTTTACCTTAATTAATTACCAATTAAAAAAATAAATTATTGATCTATTTAATTTAATGACATTTCTGTAATCATTCAAATAGTAAGTTTAACTAAAATCTAAGGAAAAAATTAAAACCTAAATCACATTCTAGATTAAAATAGATCTAGCATCCTGATTCAAAAAATAATTATAAATTCATGATTTTATTAAATTTTTAAATATAATGAAAAAGATTAAAGTCTTATTCATTATTTGTTAATGATCCAAGCTATTTAGAAAAACTCATAAAAAAACTGCAATCACTTAGGATTGCAGTTTTTGCTAGTGTTTAAAATAAAGACTTATTTCAAACTATATGCAATCACATAGTCACCATGATCAGGTGATTGACGCGCTCCACCTGCTGTGATCATGACATATTGTTTGCCTGTTTTCGGAGATACATAGCTGATCGGTGTGCCTTGGCTACCCACAGGTAAGCGTGCTTTCCAAAGCTCTTTACCAGAAGATGAGTCCAAAGCGCGTAGGTAGTAATCTTGCGTTGCAGCAAAGAATACCAAACCACCTTGCGTTGCCATTGGACCACCAATGGTTGGCATTCCAATCGGTGCTTTCAGCCCCATCTTAATCCCCATCGGTCCAGTATCTTCTACTGTTCCCATTGGTACTTGCCATGCAATTTGACGAGTTTTCATATCAATCGCAGTCATGGTGCCATAAGGCGGTTTTTGGCATGGAATATTCAACTTCGACCAGAAACGATCTTTATTGACTTTATACGGCGTACCTTTCATCGGTACTGCACCCATCCCAGTATTGACCTTCTCACCACCATTTGCCTGTTTAGCCAAATCTTCAGGTGTTTGTTCAATCAACTGAATCCATAAACCTAAGCGCATGTCATTGACAAACATATATTGATGACTTGGATCGAAAGCAATACTGCCCCAGTTCATACCACCGAGAGAGCCTGGGAAACTTAACGATTTATCTTTACCCGGTGCAGTATATAAGCCTTCATAACGCATTGATTTAAAGTTGATACGACACATCAATTGATCAAATGGTGTAGCGCCCCACATATCCGATTCAGTAATGGTTTGATTACCAATCTGCGGCATTTCAACAGAGCGAGGTTGTGTCGGACTATATTGTTCACCTTGAATATCTGCTGGCTTGACAGCTTGCTCAATCACCTTGGTTAAAGGTTGCCCCGTCAAACGATCCAAGACAAAAAACTGACCGGATTTCGTTCCAATCACCACAGCAGGTTTATTCGAACCATCTTTCATTGGGAAATCGACCAAACTCGGTTGCATCGGTAAATCAAAATCCCATAAGTCATTATGAACAGTTTGATAAACCCACTTTTCCTTGCCCGTAGTCGCATCCAAAGCCAAGACAGATGAATTGTATTTATGGTCCAACGGTTGGCGATTGCCACCCCAAACATCCACAGAAGAACTGCCCATCGGCAAGAATACCGTATTCATTTGCGGGTCATAAGACATCGCAGCCCATGAGTTTGCTGAACTGCGTTTATACGTTTCACCTTCTTTTAACACATGGTTTGGATCTGGATTACGTGGATCAAAAGCCCAACGCAATTGCCCTGTAATCACATCATAAGCGCGGATCACACCACCGGGCATATCTGCTGCAAAGTTATCCGCAATTCGACTTCCCACAACAATCACTGTACCTGCGATGGTTGGTGCTGAGGTTACTTCAAATCGTGGTGCAGTGGTTCCCTCACCCAAACCTTTGAGTAAGTCTACAGTACCATCCACCCCGAAATCTTTACAGCGTTCACCTGTATCCGCATTGACTGCGATTAAGCGACCATCAGGCGTGTTGGTATAAACACGACGCAAACATGAGGTATTGTTTGCCACAGCTTGAACAGGCGTAGCACCTGCCAAAGTTGGCTGAACCAATGCTTGGGTTGAATCAAAATAAGCCACACCACGGCAACGTTCCCACGCATCAGACTTAGAATTCACTTCAGCTTTCCAAAGTTGTTTTCCTGAATCTGCTTCTAAGGCAAAAATGTTATTGTGCGGTGTACATAAGTAGATCTTATTGCCGACTTGCAATGGGGTCATTTGATCTTCAGCACCATTGCCTGTACCTGTAGTAAAATCACCTGTACGGAAACGCCATGCTTCTTTTAACTGATGTACATTATCTCGAGTGATTTGATCTAATGCAGCGAAACGGCTTCCCCCTGCATCCTGCCCATAATGTTGCCAGTTGGTTTGTTTCATGTCTGTTTTAACAGGAACCAATGGCAATGCCTGCCCCGTTGCAGCAACCGTTGGATGTGGTTGGAACATCTGATAAAGTCCAATCAGCATCCCAACAACAGTCACAACACCCAAGCCATAAGCAGGTAGACTCATGCTCGGTTGAGCTTGATAACGGCGAATGGCTGGTAAACTAAACATCAATGCTGCAAATAAGCCTGCTGGAAACATCAGTCTTGAGAATAAAGGCCAAAACTCCCAACCTGCGTCAATCAAAGCCCAAATCAATGTACCGATAAAAACCAGACTGAATAAGCCAACACCGATCACTTTTTTCTTAAAAATGAAAATCGCAGAAGCTAAGGTGAGTACGCCAGAGATCACGAAATACCATGATCCCCCCAAGGTCACCAGTTTTATCCCACCCACTGTAAAAAACAGTCCTGTGAGTAATAAAGCCAATGCTAAAATAAAACACCATATTTTCAGTATAGTATGTGAGTTCGAAGATTCAGACATACGTCATACTCCTAGATTAGAAATTTACACGCATGCTTAAACCTGCAACCCATGCATCATCCACTTCTTTAACACCTGCAGGTTGATGAATATATTGTAGATTTGGTCTGAGCATGACCGCTGGTGACCATTGGTAGGTATAGTTCAGTTCAATATTTAACTCATCACGTTGAACAGGAACATAGTCTGCTGCAAATGCATCGTATTCGTCATAACCACGACCATTATTCAGCGCAATTTGACGGTCTTTATAACGATCATTCACCACATAATTGGCAATACCAAAACCAATAGAATCATTTGGACGACCATCAAATGGTCCTTTGTACCAAAGCGCCAATTGTTGTGTGCTTTGGACTGCTGTGGTGGCTTTATCATTCACCACGACATTCACACTGGCATATAGACCACGTTTAGGATCATTGCCTTTTTGGCTCAATTGTTGTTGTGCATTCAACCAAAAACTGTGTTTACCGTCATGTACTTTACCCGTGGTTGCAATATCATTGGCTTCAGCTGTCGAATACAATGCACCGACTTTATATTCACCTGGCAAACCATCGAATGTCGCGAGTTTCGGTCGCCAAGCCAGTTCAACAGGAATTGTTGCACCTTTGACATTATTCATATCCAAATTAAAACCATCGCTATTTTTGGCGGTTTTAATATTGTCTGGATTGACTTCATAGACACCCACACCCAGTGTCCAATCTGGCGCAAATTGATATTTAACATTGGTTCCCCATAGCCCCACAGGTAAGTTGTACCAAATGGAGCCAATAGATTTTCCAAGCTGTCCGCCACATAGTAATAAATTCTGGAATTCACACTGTGAACCATTGAAGTCGTCAGACATGCCCATACGCCCAATCTTGAATTGAACTGTATTGTCAGCAAATCCTTTTTTGACCCATGCTTGAGTCAGACGCCAAATTTTACCTCGACCATAAATTTCTTGTGAATTTCCCAATGCACTCGAACGAGGATCTTTAATACGATCCAAAGTCAAAGCATTGCCATCACGCTTGGTGATTAAAATATTGGCGGTGGTATTGTCCCAACCTGCTATTTTCTCTAGATCAAAATTTGCACCTAACGCCAGTTGCGCTGCATTTTTAAAAGTATTGCTATCGTTATAACCGCCATCTAAATTGGTGGCTGCTTGACTCATAATAGAAGCAGTAAATTTATAACCTTGTTTTTCCAGTTGTTGACGCTCACCATTCCAATCACCCAATAACCACTGACGATCCTGTGACCACGGTTGATTCGCAAAGCTGTGTTGAACAGTACAAAGCGCAACAGTCAAGCAACTCAGTTTGATCAAAAATCTTTTTGAATTCATCTCAAGCTCCTGATTGTTATTTTAATTTCACAGCTGAACTGAGTTCAGAAGTTGCACCCAAACGATCTGTAATATTTGCGGTAACAGATGCGACTTTATTGGTCGGTTTCCATAAAAGCTTGGCTAGACCTTGTCCATTGGTCGCAGCAACAGCTGAACCTAAATAAAATTCTGCTTCATTTGAGCTCGCTGAAGTGTTTCCAAAGAACTCAATCTGATAACGTTGATTTGGTTGCCCCTTGACTTCAACCGTAACTTGACCTTTGGCATAGCTTAATTTAGGTGCTTGAATGCCTTGATTTGGTTGAGCATTACAACCTTGCTCATTCGGCTGTTGACAAGTTTTCTGTAAATTTGCAGGATCAATCTTGACACCATGACCACGTGAACCCACAAAGTGCGCATGTTCCAATCCCGGAATATCAAAGATAATCGCACCTACACGTTGATTAGGTACACAACTCCCCCCCGCTTCACAGCGCTTAATGTCTTGACCGTTATTCCAAATTTGGTTCTTGGTAAGCGTGATGTGTGCATTGGCATCTTTTTCAGAACGAATCGCAATACCAACACGGTTTCCATGGACTTTATTGCTGTCAAAAATATTGCCATCACCTGTTAAGTTAAAACCATTCGAGTTATTGGTCAGTTCATTGTAGGCAATATAATTTCGCTTGCCCCAGTTGATCTGCAAGCCATCTGAATAGTTTTCAAACTTATTGCCCACCACGGCATTGTCATTGCCCCATAAAATCTCAATACCTTGCGATGGTTCTGGATTTGCAGATGTTGAAATAAAGTGATTATTTGCAACCAAGTTAAATGCTGCACCACGGGTTAATTCAAGCCCATCACCATTGTCTTGGAAATAATTATTCAGCACTTTATTGTTATTGGTGGTGGTTGCGGTTGGATTGCCCTTGCCATCATCCCCTGTCAACATCACGCCTGCACCACCATAGTTATGCATAATACGGTTATTTTGAATCAGGTTATTACTGGCACGATTCATTAAAATACCAATACAGAAACGGCGAATTTCTACACCTTGAATGGTGACCCCGTTGATATCACGCAAAACCAAGCCTGGTAAAGTTGTGGTACGCACATTGGTACCAAACTGCCCTTCAACCGCTCCCGGACAAGCTTCAACGCCTGTCCCTTTAATATAATTTGAACCATCAATGGCGATAAATTCACCTGTTTTCGCCCATTGGGTTCCCGTAATTTTTACGGGTGCTTTGATCTCAGGTAAAGGACTATTCACCTTGATGGTATAAGGTGCTGTCCCAACCGCTTGAATCAAAATCTCACTGGCCTCAGTCGGTTTGGCATTTGCCTGTTCAATTGCCCAGCGCAATGAACCTTTTTCACTGTCATCCTGATAACGGTCTACCACATAGCTTTCCGCCATCGTTAAACCAGAAACTGCAAGCCCTATCGCCAATGCGCTTAAACGTAAAGAAATCAATTGCATGTCTTAAAAGTCCTTTTAAATTATGGTGTAGGTTGAACAGTTTTCAATAACTGCTTCAATTGGGTTACATCAATTTGACCAGGTGCAGAAGCTTCACCGATCATGCCGAAGCTAAAGCTGCCGCCCATATTTGCCGTAGCAATTCGAGAAATAGTGCCCAACTTGCCCATCGACATGGTCAATAATGGCTTTTTGGATTGTTGACTCACTTTTAAAGTGGCATTCATTAAGGTGAATACATCTTGTTTGCTTTGTGGCATCACTGCGATTTTTAAAATATCTGCACCAAGCTCATCCTGTTTAAGTAAACGTTGAATGATCTCATCTTCATTGGGTGTCTTTTTAAAATCGTGATTCGACATCACAATCAATACTTTTTTAGCATGTGCCAGTTTTATGATATTGTTTACAGCTTGTGGATCTCGGAACATCTCCACATCTAACATATCCATAAATGGCTGCTTTAAATAAGCTTGATAAGTTTTTGCATAATCCGCATCAGTGATGGTCAACTGCCCACCTTCATTGTGTGTGCGAATGGTAGCAATCATCGGCTTGCTGCCTAAAATCTGTTTAAGTTGATGCCCCAAAGCAATCACTTGTTGTGTGTTACTGGCAAAGTCGAGCAAGTCGATACGGAATTCCGCTAAATCTGCATCGGGATTACTTGCAATCACTTTGGCTTGCGCCAAGGCTTGTTCTTGAGTTTTGGCAGTAATCGGTACAATCGTTTTCACTGGAAGTTTTGCCAGTTCAGATAATTCAACACGCTGTACTGGAAGTGTTTGTGCTTGTGTCATTTGCAATGTAAAAATTGGGCTCAATGCCAGCATCACTGCTGCAATTTTTTTTAATTTCATTTTCCATCTTCCTTAATAGATGATCTGTAATAAATAATTCGAATATAGATACTGTTTTAATGTCCTATGCTTTAAACCAATGTACTTAAATCGCATTCATCCTCCCTTTTTACGGGGAGGAAAATCATAAATTGATCAAACTCCATGATGATCAAAGTAAGATTTGACAAAATACTTAGATATCAAAAAATACTGTTTCGTCTTCGCCTTGAATACGAATATCAAAGCGATAGACGATTTCGCCATCAACTTCCGTACGTTTGGCAATAAGAGTCTGACGACGAGTCGCCCATTCAATACTGTTTAAAACTGGATCATTGGCATTGGCATCTACTTCATCCTCAAAATAAATACGGGTATGTAGTCCAATGTTGATGCCACGTGCAAACAGCACCACGGCAATATGAGGTGCTTGAATCGAACCTTTACGTCCAGCTACAGCACCGGGTTTTACAGTTTCAAAATGCCAAAAACCTGTTTCAAAATTCGCCCCTGTACGCCCCCAGCCTTGAAAATGTGGATCTACAGTTTTGCCTTGGGTATCTGCCTGACTTGGATAAACACCATTGCTATCTGCTTGCCAGATTTCCAGTAACACATCTCTTAATGGCAAACCCAGTCCGTCAAAAACTTGACCTTCCAGGCGAATACGTTGCCCTTGAGTTTTGTCATTGGTCAATTGGTGATTAAAGTTGTGTTCAAACACTTCAATATTGGCTTGTTGAGGCAATAAGCCAATGTGAACATAAGGACCACCTGTTTGAGATGGGGTCTCTTTCAGTTCTTGAAAATTCCATGCGTTCATCGTATTCACCCTTAAGTCAAATCATTTTCAAAATAAGTCGCACGACGACCACGAAGATGAATATCAAAGCGGTAACAACGGCTATCCGCTTCAATAAAGTTGTTTTTATCTTCGAGTGCGATCAGGGCACGACGCTGATCTTCAGAAGGAATCGTTTTTAAAATTGGGCAGCTATCAATCAGCGTATCGCCTTCAAAATAGAACTGCGAAATTAAGCGCTGTGCCCAACCATCTGCAATCAATGAAAAATGGATGTGCGCTGGACGCCATTCATTGATACGGTTACGCCACGGATAAGGACCCGGTTTAATGGTACGAAAAATGAAGAATCCATTTTCATCAGTTAAAGTACGACCACAGCCACCAAAGTTTGGATCCATCGCGCCGATAAACTTATCATTTGGATGACGATAACGCCCTGAAGCATTGGCTTGCCAAACTTCTAACAAGGCATTTTTGACTGGACGACCAAACTGATCACGAACATAGCCATGGACAATAATACGTTCACCGACTGGTAAACCGTCTTTGGCATAGTTCAAAATCAAATCATTATCTTTCGCACCAAAAAGATTGGGGGAAAAATGCGGTGAGGTCACTTCTGTCAAGGTTTCATTAATCGAAATCAATGCATTTTTTGGCGAGCGTAATACACTGGTTTTATAGCCCGGTGTATATGCTGGCGGATGATCATCGGTGTTACGTTGTGGATATGCACCCAATGTATGACTTAACATGCTGGTCTCCTTAATCTTGTAGTGGTGTCGCAATAGGCTGCACTTCGATACCCAGCTCTTTAAAAACGTCTTCAGCCATATGCATTGCTGCATTTGCTGCTGGCAAACCTGCATATAATGAACTATGTAAAATCAATTCTTTAAGTTCATCCTTGGTCACACCATTGTTGAAACAAGCACGTAAATGCATTCTGAGTTCATCCTCTCGTCCCAATGCCAATAAAATGGCAATGGTCACTAAACTACGTGTATGACGAGGTAGACCTTCACGAGACCATACTTCACCCCATGCAAATCGACTGATAAAATTCTGGAAGTCTTGATTAAAATCATTTAGGTTCGCTAAAGAGCGGCCGACATGTTGTTCACCAAGTACTTCGGTACGGACTTTAAGCCCTTGTTGATAGCGTTGATCATCATTCATTGACGTTATTCCTCATCTAGAAAAATGAGCATTAGGTTGCATCGGTATGAGCAACCAAAGATTTAACAAAAATAGCGATGGCTGCTGCGGTTGCTGGAATCATGAGCAAACTGAGAATGGCAGTAAAAGACCAATCATTGCCCAATAAAACAGCCCCGATCCATGCACCAAACACAGCACCAAATCGTCCAATACCCGTCATCCAAGCAACTCCTGTTGCACGGCATTGCGTTGGGTAAAAACGAGCACTTAAAGCAGGCATAGAAGATTGCGCACCATTGATGGCTATCCCGGCACATAACACCAATAGTGCCAGTAAAGTTGGATTGCTTAGGCTTTGCCCCACAGCGACTGCAAACAAACCTGCGATAAAATAGAAAGCAGAAATAATGCGATTTGGATTAAAGCGATCCATCGCCCAACCAATAAATAAGGCACTCATCACACCACCGAATTGGAATAAACCACCGATAAATGCAGCTCGTTCCATGGTCGCGCCCGTTTCACGCATCAAGGTCGGTAACCAGCTGGTCAGCAAATAAATCACCACCAAGCCCATAAAATAGGTCGACCAAAGTAAGAGCGTGCCTTTGGCATATTGTTTTGAAAACAACATACCGAATACATTTTTCTTTTCTGCAACAGCAGACTGCTCTTCTGGAATATGAAATGTTTGCGCAGTTTTTACCTGCTCTGGTGCAATGTGGTTTAAAATTTTGCGAACCTTCTCTGTTGATCGTCCTTTGACAATCAAGAAGCGATAAGATTCTGGCAACACGAAAATGACCAATACCATGAGTATCAGTGGTGCGATTCCACCCAGTAAAAATAGACTGTGCCAACCAAAGGTCGGGATTAACCAACTACTGATAAATCCACCAATCGCCATCCCCAAGTTATAACCACAGAACATGCAGGTCACGAGCAATGAGCGAATGCGCTGTGGACAATATTCTGAGAACAAGGTGGTGGCATTTGGCATCGCCGCACCTAAACCAATACCTGTTAAAAAGCGTAATATCACAAGGCTGTTTAAGTCTTGTGCATAAGCAGATGCCAGTGTAAAACCACCAAAAATCAGCATTGAAATAGTCAAAACAATCTTGCGACCAAAGCGATCTGCTGTAGGACCTGAAACCAATGCACCGATGATCATTCCACCCAGTGCTGCACTCATGACAGGTCCAAGTTGGGAACGATCAATGCCCCAATCTTGCGCCAAAGCAGGTGCAATAAAGCCCATTGCAGCAGTATCAATGCCATCGACAAATACGATGAGAAAACAAATAATTGCAATCATCCACTGATATTTACTGACAGGTGCATCATTGATCAACGCCTGCGCATCCATACTCTTGTTTGGGGCAGCAAATTCCTGTGCCATAGTTGCCTCCTTGTAGGCGAATTCCTTTCTAACCCTTGCGGTTATATGCTTTGAATAAACTTAGACAGCGCCTGATTGAACACTTGAGGCTGTTCAATATTGGATAAATGGGAAGCTGCCAAGATTTCAAGCTGACTGTTTTGAACAAGTTGATGCATAAATTCTGCATCTTGAACTGTGGTGACAGGGTCATACTGCCCCGCAATAATCAATGTGGGTATTTGGATTTGATTTAGCTGATCGCGAACATCTGCATCTGCCAAAGCTCTACATGCATTCGCATAGCCTTGTGATGGTGTCATTGCTAAACTTTGAATGGTTTTTTGTGCCAATACATCATGAGCATAATCAAAATGCTCACTAAACCAACGGGTATGTGTCGTTTTTACGATTTCAGCTAAACCATGTTGCTCCACACTCTCCGCTCGACTGTTCCACGCTTCGGCAGTGCCAATTTTTGCGGCTGAATTTGCTACGGTAATACTATGAAAACGTTCAGCATGGTTGATCGCCAAAGCAAGCGCAGTAATTCCACCCATCGAAATACCACAGAAATGTGCTTTTCTTATGTTTAAAGCATCTAGGATATCGACTGCATCTTCGGCTAGATTTTGCAAGGTCGTGTGGGCAACCACCTCACTCTCACCATGACCACGTGTGTCATAAGTAATAATTTGATAATGCTCTGCGAATACAGCAACCTGTGCTTGCCACATCCCATGATCAGTTCCCAAAGAGTTGGAAAACATAATCACTGGAGCATCTTTCAAACCCTGTACTTGCACAGCAAGTTGGTGTCCTTGACGGTTATTGATCATCATGATCTTTGATCCTCTTGTGCGGCTTGCAGTACTGCATCAATTTGAGCCTGAATATTGCCCAAGTAAGATGTCGGGTTAAACAATGCTTGCAACGCCTGCTCATTGAAGTAGGTATTGACTTGATCCATCTCGGCTAATACCGTTTTTAAATGTTTCTGTTCAGCTACTGCTTGTTGACATGCTTGTTCAACCAAATGATGCGCATTTAAACGCCCAATTTTTACTGCAAGTGCCATCATGACTGCTTCTGCCATGATTAAACCTTGAGTACACTCAAGATTACGCTGCATGGCGACTGCATTTACTTGCATATGTGCCAATACATCATGTGTCCGTTCTAAAGCACCTGCACATAACTGAAAAATTTCAGGAATTGCCAACCATTCAGCATGCCAAGCCCCTAAAGCACGTTCATGCTCTTGCACCATACTTTGGTAAACGCTTGCCATCAAAGCAGGAACACGATTGGCTGCTGCAAGGATTGAAGCTGCTGCAACAGGATTACGTTTATGAGGCATCGTGGATGAACCACCGCGACCTTTTGCAGTGGGTTCAAAGACTTCGGCGATTTCAGTCTGCATCAGCAATGACCAATCTTTTGCCATTTTGCCGACATTGCCGACAATCAAAGCTAAAGCGCTGGCGATCTCAACCATGCGATCTCGCTCACCATGCCATGTACATGTCGGTGCAGTTAAATTGAGTAAGTATGCATAAGCTGCAACCACAGCTGAACCTTGATCTTGCAAAGAAGCCAACGAACCTACAGCACCTCCCAGTTGGGCGGTTAAAACTCGTTGTTGCATACGATTAAGACGTTCAAGATCACGTTGCAAAGCAGCCGCCCAACGTGCAAACTTATGTCCAAGTGTGATCGGTAAAGCCTGTTGTAACCATGTACGCCCAATCATGACTTGATCACGATATTGTTGTGCTTGCTTTAAGCAGACCTGATACGTCTGTTGCAATTGTTGCTCAATCAAGATCAATGCATCTCGACACTGCAAAATGGTTGCTGTATCAATAATATCTTGACTGGTTGCCCCCCAATGTACATAACGGGCGGCATCTTCATCTTGCTGTTTAACTAAGGCTGTAAATTGCTTCACAAAAGGAATCGCAACATTTCCAGCCAAACCAGCTGCAACAGCCAATGCATCGATATCTATGTGCATTAAAGCTTCTTGCCCAACGCTTTCAATGACGGTTGCTGCAGATTTTGGAATCACATTGACCTGTGCCTGCGCTTTTGCCAAAGCGACTTCGGCTTGAATCATATAACCCAATAAAGCTTGATCACTAAAGATCGCAGTGACATCAGGTTGATAAAATAAGCTGGCGTATAACTGGCTCATCACAGACCTCACTCGACACGTTGAATAATCATGGCGATGCCTTGACCCACACCGATGCACATTGAACACAAAGCATATTGCCCTTGAATCTGTTCAAGTTGGTTGAGGGCGGTTGTCACCAAGCGCGCACCTGATGCACCCAATGGATGCCCCAAAGCAATCGCACCACCATTCGGATTGACCCGTGCATCATCATCTGCCAAGCCTAAATCACGAGTCACCGCTAAAGCTTGGGCGGCAAAGGCTTCATTCAGCTCAATCACATCCATCTGCGCCAAACTCAGATGTGCCTGTTGAAGTAATTTCTTGATCGCTGGTGCAGGTGCAAATCCCATGATTCGAGGTTCTATACCGACAGTTGTTGCTGCAATGATTTTGGCACGTGGTTTTAATTGATACTGTGTAACGGCTTGATCTGATGCGATCAGTAAAGCGGCTGCACCATCGTTAATTCCTGAAGCATTGCCCGCAGTTACCGTACCTTCTGCTTTCACCACACCTTTTAATTTTTGTAAGGCTTGCAATGTGGTTGAAGCCCGTGGATGCTCATCTTGATCCACCAACAAAGCATCACCTTTACGCTGAGGAATGGTCACAGCAACAATTTCTTGTTTAAAAAAGCCCTGTGCCTGTGCTGCTGCTGTACGTTGCTGGCTGTTCAATGCAAACTGATCTTGATCAGCACGGTTGATGTTGAATTGCTCAGCCACATTTTCAGCGGTTTGTGGCATGGTTTCTACACCATACATGTCTTTTAGCTTGGGATTGATAAAGCGCCAACCCATGGTGGTGTCTTCAATCTTTTGGCTACGCCCAAAAGCACTCTCGGATTTACCCATCACATAGGGTGCTCGACTCATGCTTTCCACACCACCAGCAATGATCAGATCGGCTTCATTGGCTTTAATCGCCCGTGCTGCCATCGCAATCGCATCCAGTGACGAACCACATAAACGATTGACGGTGGTTGCAGGCACTTCGACAGGTAGCCCTGCCAATAATGCAGACATACGACCCACATTTCGGTTGTCTTCACCTGCCTGATTGGCACAGCCATAAATCACATCGTCGACTTTTTGCCAATCCACGCTAGGGTTGCGTTGCATCAAGGCTTGAATTGGCACTGCACCTAAATCATCCGCTCTTACAGTTGCAAGTCCACCCGCATAACGACCAAATGGAGTTCGAATGGCATCAATGATATAAGCATTTTTCATGTGTTTTTCCTTAAATAATCTCTCTTAAGAAGCAGTGCTTCTCATCCTTTAAAAAGGAGAGAGACTTCAGCCCATTATTTATTTGGGTGAAGTCCCCCTTTAACAAAGGGGGATTTAGGGGGATTTCATCCATTAATTCTGCTGTGTTGCATCAAGCAATTCAGCACCCGTCATCGACTGCAATTCTTCAAAGCTGAGACCCGCTACTTTTTCAATCACTTTTAAACCGTCTGGAGTAACATCAATCACACATAGATCGGTATAGATACGGTCGACACATTTTTTGCCAGTCACAGGATAGGTCAGCTCAGCCACGATTTTGGGTTCGCCTTGTTTGGTGACATGGTCAGTGGTGATAAAGACTTTCTTGGCACCGACTGCCAAATCCATCGCACCACCCACCGCAGGAATCGCATCAGGTGCGCCTGTATGCCAGTTGGCAAGATCACCATTTTCAGCAATTTGGAAGGCACCCAATACTGCAATATCCAAGTGCCCACCACGCATCATGGCAAAAGAATCGCCGTGATGGAAAAAGCTTCCGCCTGTGAGCATGGTGACAAATTCTTTGCCTGCATTAATCAGTTCAGGATCTTCTTCGCCTTTGGCAGGGGGTGGACCAAAAGCCAGTAAACCATTTTCAGAATGTAGGAATACATCTTTGTCTGAAGGTAAGTATTTCGAGATTTTGGTCGGTAAACCAATACCTAAATTCACATAAGCGCCATCGGGAATGTCTTGCGCAACACGTTCTGCAATTTGGTCACGGCTTAGTTTTTGGTAACTCATGCTGCTTCTCCCTGTGTCGCATTGACAGCAACCACATGCTGTATAAAAATCCCGGGTGTAATGATATGTTCAGGATCAAGTTGACCGAGTTCTGCGATTTCAGAAACCTGTGCAATGGTGATATCCGCCGCCATCGCCATAATCGGTCCAAAGTTTCGTGCAGATTTACGATAGACCAGATTACCCCAACGATCGCCTTGATGGGCTTTGATCAAGGCAAAATCAGCTTTGATTGGATACTCAAGCACATAGTCTTTTCCGTCGATATGACGGGTTTCTTTTCCTTCGGCAAGCAATGTACCAAAACCTGTTGGTGTGAATACTGCCCCTAAACCCATTCCCGCTGCTTGAATGCGGCATGCCAAGTTTCCTTGAGGAACAAGTTCTAATTCAATCTTGCCTGCATGATAGAGTTCATCAAATACCCATGAATCAGACTGGCGTTGGAATGAACAGATGATCTTACGTACAGCCCCTGATTTGAGGAGTTTTGCCAAACCATAATCGCCATTGCCTGCATTGTTGTTGACAATGACCAAGTCTTTGACGCCAAGCTCAATCAATCCATCAATTAGCTCTGCGGGTTGTCCTGCGGTTCCAAAGCCGCCAATCATAATGGTTGAACCATCCTTGATTTGTGACAAAACCTCTGTC
>NZ_LBNA01000040.1:0-80850 GCF_001005515.1 Acinetobacter sp. Ag2 | reverse complement strand
AATGGACTTTATGCATGACCAACTGAGTGATGGTCGCAGTTACCGAATTCACAATGTTATTGATGATTATAACCGTGAGTCACTGGATATATTGATTGATTTTTCTTTGCCAGCTCAACGAGTGCTGAGGGGATTGGATCAATTAATTGCATGGCGAGGTAAGCCAAAACGTATCCGTAGTGATAATGGACATGAGTATATTAGTGATTTAATGCAAGCGAGGTGTACTAAACATGGAATTGAGCATGTGTTTACTCAACCAGGTCATCCACAACAGAATGCTTATGTAGAACGCTTCAACAGGACGGTTAGATATGAATGTTTGAATCAATATTTATTTCGAGAGCTTGAAGAAGTTGAAGACTATACAACGATATGGCAACACTTTTATAATCATGAACGACCACATATGTCAGTTGATGGTAAACCACCTAAATTTAAACAATGATAAGGACTTTAGTTTTCTACTTATTAAATCAATTAAAAATGGGAGTATTACCGTAGCAAAAAGAACAGCTTTCGATTTCCATAACGGTTTTTTGGGAGTTTTTATATCGTTCATAGGAAAATGCCTAATAGAATGAACTATAGCAATTATTTTATCTCAAAAATTCTATTGATAGTGTAGCTTGAAGAAGAAAGGCATAAAATAAATATGACTTTCTAGTTAGAGAAGAATTAACAATGATTAGCGTTAAGATTTAGCCTATGGTAGCTCAACTTTCCATCCTTCAAATCATATAAATTCCTATCATTTTTTTTAACTTATTTCTCAATGTTTATAACATCAACATTTAAATTAAAGCTTAAAATATCAAAATAATAATGAGATTTAGTTTCTTTATTTTTATTTAACTTTTCAACAAATAATAAAAAAATGTATTTGAATTTAAGGACTTTAGTGTATGAAATTGTTTCTTTGAATAGAAAAAAAATGATTTTGATTTATAATAAGCTCAACTAAAAATGAATAAATTATTAAAATGAATAGCTTAGTAAATAGTATTTATAAAGTATTGGATCAGTTAGGATTAACCGCTCAAAAAAGAGCTTTGCATATTCAGTTTAGCAATCCTGATTTGACCGCCCAAGTGTTCTTGCAACGTATTGATGGACAACATGCCATCAATCAAGGCGTGTCTGTGGAACTGATCTGTCTTGCAACATCTGCAAATATTCCACTCAAACAGTTTATCGGTTGCCAAGCTGCAATCGACCAAGTCACCGACCGAGGACAACTGTTCCGTACCACAGGCATCATTACCGAAGCTGCACAGGGACAAAGTGATGGTGCACTGACGGTCTATAAGCTCAAACTTGAGGATGCGACGTCACTGTGGCATAAACGCCGTAATAGTAGAGTGTTTATGAATAAGTCAGTGATTCAAGTCATTGAAATACTTCATAAAGAATGGCAGAAAAGAAGTCCGCTGTTTGCTGCTAGTCTGAGTTTAGATAAAACTGGGCTGACCAAAGACTACGATGTTCGTCCATTGATTATACAGATGAACGAAAGCGACTACGATCTACTTACTCGTTTGATGAGAAGTGAAAATTTAAGCTGGTTGATTGATGAAGCCGAACTCAATGTTGCCAACATTTCAGCACCGATCCAAGCCCAAAAACTACGTTTAATTGATGACAACAGCCAATACACTGCGCTAGAACGCAGAAGCATCCGCTTTCACCGCAGCTCCGCGGTAGAACAGCAAGACACGATTACATCATTTACAGGTATACGTTCACTCCAACCGACTTCAGTACATATTCACCGTTGGCAAGCCGATATTCTTGAAACTGAAGAAGGTGCAGGCAATGTACAAAGCAAACATCAGCACAGTGACCAGTACGACAACGCCAGTCTAGGCTTAGAACAAGTATGGCACTTTAGCCCTGCATGGGTACCTGACCTGAATGGGGAAGATGGTGCAACGGCATCAGGCAACAGTCAGATCGAACGCTTTAACCAAAACCTTAGCAACTACTACGATGCCCAAGCCAAACAATTCACGGCAATATCGACGGTACGAGATGCACAGGTCGGCTATTACCTTGAGCTAAAAGGGCATCCTCAAATCGATCAAAAAGATTCTGCCGATCAGCAGTTCTTGATCATCTCCAAAACCTTTTATAACCAAAATAATTTACCCAAAGACCTCAACGAACAAATCAATCGTTTAGTTGAACAAAGCCATTGGCAGCTCAACAGTATCCCCACAAACAACAGTGAAGAACGCCAAGCCAATCAGCTGATCTTACAACGCAGAAACATCAGTACGGCACAAGAATACAACCCACTCAAACACCGTCCAGTGGCGTATCCACAACGCGCCAAAGTGGTTGGTCCAAGTGGAGAAGAAATCCATGTGGATGAATGGGGACGCATCAAGGTTCGCTTCCTCTTTACCCGCAATGAAGACCACAGTCACGATGGTGGTGCAGGCTCGAATGACAATGATACCGACTCAGCTTGGGTTGATGTCTTGACACCATGGGCAGGCGAAGGTTATGGGGCACGTTTCTTACCGAGGGTTGGAGAGATTGTTGTCATCGACTTCTTTGATGGCAACATTGACAGACCATTTGTGGTGGGTCGAATCCATGAAGCACAACGCAGCCCGAGCAAGTTTGATGACAAGGGCAAGTTGCCCGATACCAAGAAATTGGCAGGGATTAAAAGTAAGGAATATCAGGGCAGTGGCTATAACCAACTGAGATTTGACGATACCACCAACCAGATCAGCAGTCAGTTACACAGCAGCCATGGCGCAACTCAACTCAATCTTGGCAACCTCAGTCATCCAAAAGAGACAGATAGTAGCGAAGGTCGAGGAGAAGGCTTTGAGCTAAGAACGGATCAATGGGGTGCGGTACGTGCAGGTCAAGGCTTACTGCTGAGTACGCATGCACAAGATGGGGCATCAGGTAATCATCTAGATACAACCGCAGCCAAAAGTCAGCTAGAAAGTAGCCTGAACAATGCCAAAGCCTTAAGTGAAGTTGCCAAGAACCAACAGACCGATCCTTTAGAAGTCTTGAATGAGTTAAAACAATTCCTGAATCAAATAGAAAAAGGTGAAAAAGATAAAGCCGATGCATTTAAACAAGCCTTGATGGTTTTAGCCTCGCCGAATTCAATTGGCTTGTCGAGCAATGAAGACATTCATGTCTCTGCGGATAAACAAATTAGTCATAGTGCGGGTGATAGCATCAACCTGAGTACACAAAAGAATTTCTTGGTGCATGCACAAAACAAGATCAGTATGTTTGCAGCACAGGAAGGTGCAAGGCTTTATGCTGGAAATGGTAAAGTGGAGATTCAAGCCCAAGGGGATGGTGCAGATTTGATTGCACGTAAAGGCATTCAGATTATTTCGACTGAAGATGTAATTGAAGTCAAAAGCCTAAAAGAAATTATTCTTACATCTGGCACTTCACAATTAAAAATTAATGGCTCAGGCGTATTTGTGACGACTGGTGGTATGTTTGAGGTTAAGGCTGGACAGCACAGTTTTATTGGTGGAGCAAAAGTAGATTATTCATTGCCTACTTTCTATGAAAATATCTGTAAGCCATGCCTTTTAAATGCCGCAAAGTTTGGAATGGCATTTGTAGATAAATAAAATGAAAAGAGAAATTATTCCATTTAAACAGATACAGCGCTGCATCGAAGATTATCAACATGACTTGAATATGTATTTAATCTTGGATGCCGCACAAGTTTCAGATCAAGCCTTGTCATTTATTCATGAGTTTCAAAATGACTCAAGGATAGAATTCTATTCCTTATTTTCAGGTACCACAGAGGGGAATGCACCTTTTGAAGTCGCACCTGTTCTTTTACTCATCCATGATTTAGATCTTTTCAATGATCAGAGATTTAACTTTATTCATCAAACGTGGAAAGATGAACAGGCGCTCAATATTGTATTGAGCTCATTGGAGCTGACTCAATTTGTTAAGAAAATGAAAAGTTATTTAACGGTTGAGTTTCCTGATGGAACCCAAAAATTATTTAGATGGTTTGACCCAAGAATTATCAAGAAAATTCATAAAATACTGCAAGATGAACAGCTTGATGAATTTTTTCAAGGCATTGAGCGTTGGGTGATTGCAATTCGAAATTATCAGGATGTGTACATGAATCAATTAATGATATTGGAGCATGCTTGATGTTTGTACTTAGCCAAGAAAAACTATTTGAACTTGATGTTGAACAAAACAAAGAGTTTTTATACGACTTAGTTTATGAAATTATTAAGGAAAATCCAGTATTAAAGCTGAATGGTCAATTCGATCAGTTATTAGGACCTATCCAGACGCTAGTTGATCAATATCTTGAAAAAGGAATCAACCAAATCAACACACTCAAATATATGGTGAAAAGCCATGTGTATTTGGGAATGGATTATCCAACTGATCCGCAATTTGTTTGGATTGAAAATGAAATGCAGCATCACGATATTGGGGAGCAAGTCACTTATGTCGAGGCTTTCGATAAACTTTTAGAAGACTATAAGAAACGTGTTTTAGGGCAAGATTTCAACTTTTTTTTAACAGCAATAGCTCAATTAAAACAGAATCTTAGTCAAATAGATCATCGAGAAAAATTTTCAATTCTTTATCCAGAAAAAGCTGAGTTTTTAAGAGAAAAAGGTGTATTTGATTCGCTTCAAGATCATTATTCAAATGATCTTCAATCTTATAGCGCATATGTGCTAGGAAATGAGTTTGATCAAAATGTCTTTATAAAAAATATAACGTATTTGGAGGTGTAAGATGGGTGTGGGTGGCGCAAGTCCGACAGCGGGTACTTCGTGTGCAACGTGTTTAAGGAAGTTTACGGTGCATTTTCGAAGACCATATAGGGTTGGGGGAAAACCTCGTAATAATTCTACTTCCCATATTTTAAAATATAATGGTGATTTTGGATTTGATTGGCTTAGGGATGAGTACCTCAACGCTATTGAAACTGTTGGTAGGATAAAAACACCTATTCTAAAACAGGCGAATAATAAAGATTTTGTGAGTAAATTAAAAAAGAATTATACTGAGGGGGTTAGAAAAATTTCACCATTTGGTACTGAATACATTCCTTCGCATTTAGCAATATTTGCAACAAATGTAAATAAGGAAAATCCTAATGCTAGTAAAAGTATAAATAGAGAAGGTGCTTTGTTATCAATAGAAATCCATCAGCTACAAGGAGATGATTCAACTCCTTTAACAGATGATGGAACAGAGCTTGTGTTTGAAGTTAATGATCCTTCTATAAAAATTTCAACGAGCACAGGTAAAGAGAAAAAAAATAGAGTTAAGATTCAATTAAAGAATTTTTTATCTTTACAAGAAAATAGAGACTTGGGAAAAGGTGGAGGAGTACGAAAGTTTTACATGAAAGAAGATGTATTAAGAATCACATGTGAAGGGGATACAACTCGAGGAGCAACAATAGTTGTTAAAGCCAGAAAGGGAAATATAGAAGAAGAAGTAGGAATAATGAATATAGTTGCTAATAACTATATTCCTAAAGCTAGGATTTGTCTTGTAAATATCAGAGTAAATAAAAATCCAATAAATCAACCACAAGGTCTAGAGTATAGATTAAAGTATCAAGCATTTAATCAGGCATTAATCAGAGCTGATGTAGTAAAAAAAGATGATTTTGATATTTTTGACCTTTATGTTAAGCATAAATCTAAAGATTTGGAAAATTTTTTAAATAAATATTATTATCATGCAAAAAAACTTTCGGATAATAATAGTGTGGTTGATTATAGTGAGAGTGAGAGTTTTAAAAATGATATATGTGCTTTATATCAAAAATATAAAAATATAAAACCTATTAATTCTGATTATACAAAAGAAACTTATATTTTTTTCTCAAATATTCGCTTTGAAAACAATAATAATAATACAATTTTATTGGGAAGCGCAATGCGTGGAAAAGAAACAGGTAGTGATATAGTTAAATGGGGAAACGCTGTCATCTTAACTAGAGATGGTTCTAATGACCTAGAAACTGTGGTGCATGAAATTTTGCATAGTTTTGGGGTCACACATGTTTTTGAAGAGCCTGAAGGCGATAGAGAATATAGTCTTCACAAAGGTTTTACTGATAACTTTATGGACTATAAAGATACCTCAAATAATGGTCGTTCAAAGTATGCAGAGGAACCACCAACATCAACTGTTAAAAAAGTGACACCTGGGAATCAGACCTCTCTTTTTAGGTTTCAGTGGAATATTTTGAGAAAAGATAGAAGTGTTCAACCTTAATGGAGATTAATTTTTATGAATAAAATATTTTTTATATTTTTTAGTTGTTATGTTTTAACAGCTTGTACTCATAGTAAACAATTAGACTATTTATGTCCTGAATCAAGTAATGCAGCAAAAGAGAATAAAGTATTATTTAGTGAAAATAATGATGAAAAAAAAATATCAAGAGATATTAATTTATTTGTTGTGAATAATGATTTATATTTGGACTATAATTTTAAAAAAATATATAACAAGTATAAAGAGATGAACTCAAATTATCTAAAGTTAAAAGTTATAGATCGATTATCTGCTGTACAAGGTTTTGATAATGGAGTCGTTCATAATGAAAATTTTGAAGATAACGACCATCATATGTCTACGCTAGAAGTACGAACTACTGGGCAAGGTCCAAATACAAACTTTTACTCCAGTGATAATTTTGTGCCATTTGATGATAATATCCATAAAAATATTAATCAATCAATTACAGATCAGGCTTTTCTAATAGGTATTGCAGCTTTAGACAAGAAAAATATTAATGAATTCATTGAAAGTTTTTTAACTAAAGGGCGCTGTCAAGGTGGAGATAAATATGGAAAAGTTGTTTCTGAAAGAAATTTTAATGGTGTTCATATCATTTTAGAGTCGGAGCCAGAGTGGTTTGTAGGAAAAGGACAAGTCAATAGTTTTGCTTATACTGTTTATTATACCAAGGCGACAGATAAAATTTATGAAAAATCATTGTATTATTAAAATTAAAGCCATATTTTTAATACTTTTTTCTCTGGCATGCTATGGCTGTAAGAATAATATTGAAGATTCTAAAAAATATTATATTTTTAAGAGTACTACAGAACATCAAGTCGTTCCAGAAATAGATTTCAGTAAAAACTCACCTGTAAATCAACTTAAATTGGAAGAGATTCCTGTTAGTTTTTCTAAAATCGAAAATGCAATCTTAACTTCAGGATACATTGAATCAAATAAAGATGCTTCAATAGTTCATAAACGATATGAAATAGAACCAAACTCATATGGTATAAATAAGATTTTCTTTTATAGTCAAGGTGTTGAACTACCTGAAATTTCTTCTACAGTGTATTCAACTGGAGAAAACTTAAAGCATCAACGTAAGATCGTTATTTATTTGGGTCATGATTTTGACAAATCTATTGGAAAATATAAAAAAATTAATTTGAATCCAGAAGTTCCCATTATTTATGCTAAAGTTTTAGGGCTAAATGAGACAGATTCAAAGAAAGTATATGAAAAATTACTACATGAACATATTGCTGATATAGAGAATGGAATAAATAAATATGGAGATTTTTTAGTTACGAATAGAATTAAAGTTTCTGATTATTGGTTTGAATTCAATACTGAACAAACACATAATAATACTACTTTTTATATTTACAAAACCAATGGTACACCTAGGGTAAATGCTGCTGAATAATATAACTTTTAATTGTGAAAATTTAAAATGGGTAAAATATTTTTAATTGTTTTTCTTGCTTTTTTATTATCGTATGATTTTAATGCGAAACCTAGTATTTACTTAAAAACTATGGGAGAGTATGAGCACAAAATAAATGATCCTTGTTCAAGTGCCGATTGTACACCTAGAGCTTTATCCACACCATATCATCGTATTGTTTTTACTGAAAGAAAAAGAATTGATAAGGTTGTCTTTAAAGATTTTATTGGTGGTTTGGTCTATAAGAAAGTCATAACTGAAAATGATTATAGAAATGTAAATTTTGATGATAATTTTAATTCTTTGAATATTTTAATTAGAAATTCTATTCTAATTGTTAATCCAGATTCAGGCGGTTCAGGTGTTAAATCTATTGAATATAGATTTGAGAATTGTAATCAAATTTCTGATTTTGATAAAAATAATATCAGGAATATTCTAAATTTAATTAATTTTGATAAAACAGATAAAGATTTTTATGATTTTAGCAAGAATGGTGGTGAAATAATGATTAATAATTTTTACGAGAAGGGAGTTGGCTTGGAGGTGAATTGTGATCCAAACAATAACTCTGGACAAGTAAATATATATCGCAGATAAATATTAATTTTTTTATTTCAAGTGATTTTTTGGTTAAGTTTATGAAATATAATATTTTTGTTTGGAGTAGGGTGGTATTTTTAATTAGTACTTCTGTATCGCCCTATAGTTATGGAACGAATGTAGATCAGCGTTTTTTTATTTTTGAAGATAAAAATAAATCAGTGTTATCAACAGAAATAAATTATTCAAGATTTGCACCAGTCAATCAGCTGAATTTGAATGCAATGCCAATAATTTTAGATAAAGTTATAAAAAATATCGAAAAATTCGGATATGTGAATAATGAAGTAGCCAAAAACAGTCGACACTTTGAAGTGATTTCATATGGCGGAACAGTAAAGAAAATCTATTTTTTTGATGGTGTCAGTGATACACCAGAGCTCTTCTCTGAAATTTATGCAGCGAATCCTAAATTCAATAAAATCAAAAGTATTCGATTAAATCTGAGTGCAGGGTATAATGGAAATAGATTTGAAAAAATCAATATAAATACTACTATTCCTATAAGTCTTGTTTCATCATTAAACATAGTTGATGAAAAGAAAGCGAAAAAAGTATATACATCACTGATGAATCAGCATCTTTTAAATATCAAAAACAATGTGAATGTATATTGTAATTTTTTAGTGACGACTAGAGTAAATGTTCAAGATTATTGGTTGGAATTTAATACTGAACGCATAAAAAATAATACCTATTTTAATATTTATCAGAGTAAAGAAGTGCCTGAGAAGTGTGATTTATGAAATTATTTACTTGGCTGGTTTGTTTGATCCCTTTACTTACATCTTGTGATGATTATAAGAAATCTGATTGTGATCATGATTGTACACCAAGAGAGCTATCTACGCCATATTATAATTTACCCTTATATAGTAAGCTGGATTTGCAAAGTGTAACAGTTGCTAGCTTAAAGGATTATTTAATTAAAATTGAAATCGTAAAAGTTGAAAAATTAAAAAATTACGACGAAAATGATATTGATAATTCAAAATATATCCAGTTAGAGGACTCCTCAATGTTAATTGTAAATCCATCACAAAACCCTGGTAAGTTAAAATCTATTGATTATTTATTTCCAAATTGTAATAAAATTTCAAAAAATGATTTAAATAATATTCTAAAGCTTTCAAATTTTTTAATAACTGAAAAATATGATATAAACTCTTTGTTTAATTTTGCATTTGAAAGAGATGAAATTTCAACAAATCAAGTCAAGCTTAAGACACATACTATAGTTGAAGCATCATGCGATCCAATTGATTATTCTGGTCAATTCCATATCTATCGAGAATAAGCTATATTAGCAACACCAGAATAGATAATATATAACATGTCAAATTTACAACAACTTTTTGCTCAAACTCAAGAAAACTACGAATTGATCCCTGATTTCATTGATCAACTTTTAGCATCAGAAATTTATTGTCTAGCGACGCAGGACAAAGACAAGAACGTTGAATTCCGCATTTTGGAAACACCAGAAGGTGATCAAGCCATTCCATTTTTTATTGAACTTGAAACCATCCAAAATGATATTGGTGCTGATGTTGAATATATTGCTTTGAATACACGTCAGTTTTTTGAAATGACCAAAGGGGCAACCTTAGTATTGAACCCAACCTCAGCATTATCAAAAGAATTCCAACCTGAAGAGATCAAAGCTATTTTAGAAATTGATCAAATAGACTCTAATAATTTAAGCATTTAATTTTTCGAGTACTTCATCAATTTTTTTCAAACGCTTAATTTCATCCCACAATGCCTTGGCTTCGGGGTAATGCTTAGACATCATTCCAAGCCATTGTTTATAACGCCCAACCATATTCATTTCTTTTTTATAGGTGCCGTTCAAAAAACGAATCTGTAAATTTAATAATTCTGACCATGTAATCAGCGGCTCATCTGTATTTTTACGGATGCATTGTGTTAAGTCTGGTGTCGTGACTGCACCACGCCCGATCATTAAATCTTTGCATCCAGATTCAAGTTGGCATTGCTTGGCATCGGCATTGGTCCAAATTTCACCGTTGGCAATCACATTGATTTTAATGGCTTCGCGAATAGGTTGAAGTTGATCCCAAAAAGCAGGTGGCGTATAACCGTCCGCTTTGGTTCGAGCATGTACTGTAAGCCATGAAGCGCCCGCATCTTCTATGGCATGCGCATTTTCAAGGGTAAAGTTTCGATCCATGTAACCCAAACGCATTTTGACAGAAACTGGAATGTGTTGTGGAACAGCATCACGTACTGCTTTAACCAACTCATGTACAACCTCAGGCTCATCGAGAAGTACGGAACCTCCTCGATGACGGTTGACTGTTTTTGCAGGACAACCAAAATTCATATCGATGGCAGGTGCGCCAAGCTCGGCAGCACGTACGGCATTGGCAGCCAACATTTCAGGGTTATTTCCTAGAAACTGTACATGTACAGGTGTTCCAGCAGCAGTCTTCCCTTCATTTTTAAGTTCTGGGCAGTAGCTATGGTAAATATGATCGGGTAGGACAGAGTCTGTTACACGGATAAACTCAGTCACGCACCAGTCGAAACTACCGACATGCGTTAAAACATCACGCATGATGGGGTCAGTTAAGCCTTCCATGGGAGCAAGAATGAGTTTCACAGTGGAGTTACCCGATCAGATAAAAACAGCGTTATACGCATTTTTGAAACAGATGTCTACTCATACAAATATAATCTTGCAGCGCCTGTGAATTTGAGGAGGTGCTGTTAATTTGCAAAGATTGAAAAATTCATCTATAGGGTTTTAAGCTTGAAGTTTTGTATAGAAAGCTTAATTTTTAACTTAAGAATAATATTGCTCATCTAATTCATATAAAAAGATTTTTCCCGCTTCTGTGTCAATATATTTATTTAACAATACAAAAACCGCATACTCTCGCGAAGTGCTCTATTTATCAACGATGCAAAATCATTTCTAAAACGAATTTAGAACCAATAAATCCAATTGCCAATAAGAAGAATCCAATCATGGTAAAGCGAATGGCTTTTTGACCACGCCAACCAAACTTATAGTGACCGATTAACAATGCACCATATACAAACCAAGACACAATACTAAAAACTGTTTTATGGGCTAAGTGTTGGGCAAAGAAATCATCAATAGTAAAGAAACCAAAACATAAGGCTACAGTGAGTAGAACAAAGCCTGTGATTAACATATCAAAAAGTAAAGATTCCATTGCTTGATAGGCGGGAAGGAAATTCACCCAAATACGTTTTTTCTGTTTCTTTTTTAATTCACGATTTTGAAACCAAATCAGTACAGCTTGTATGGTTGCCATGAGTAAAACTGCATAGGCGGATAAGGACAAGATGATATGAATGTCTAATCCTAAAGAGTGCTGTTCGATGAATTGATCGGGTTTACTAAAGCCAAAACCTAAAATCAATCCAAAAGCAGCAACGGGAATCCCAATCAAATTGAGTGAAAGTACAGGTCGATAGGTACTGTACAACATACTTAAAAGTAACATTAAAGCGGAGGTAAACGACATCAAATTAAAGACGTCATAATTAATCCCTAGTGGTGTAAGTATATCGTTATGCAGTACACTTGCATGTAATATCAGCCCTAAACCTGACACGATGCCAATAAACCAAGGGTTTGCAGGACGTTTAGAAATTAAGTGCATAAACAAATACCAAAACGAAGAGGTATAGGCAATTAATGCTAAAATCGTATAAACCAAGGGTAGGCTAATCATGTCAAACCTTTTTCAGGATGATGAATATTCATGCTATATGATATAAATTCTATGTGAACTACAGTATCCTATAGCATCTTGAGCATAAATTTTCTATTTTAAGAAAGATTTTTTTGCTACTAGCTATTTTAAGCGGATTTTGCAATGTTTGATACCTTAACAGAACGACTCACGCAGAGTCTCAGAAATGTTACTGGCTCTGGGCAGCTAACCGAAGATAATATTAAAGATACCTTACGTGAAGTGCGTATGGCACTTCTTGAAGCCGATGTTGCTTTGCCTGTAACTCGTGAGTTTATTGCGAAAGTTAAGGAAGAAGCATTGGGACAAGAGGTGATGACTCAGCTTTCACCAGGTCAGGCTTTCGTTAAAATTGTTTATGATGAACTCACCAAAATGATGGGTGAGGCGAATGAAAGCCTAGATTTAGCTGCTAAACCACCAGTTGTGATTCTTTTAGCAGGTTTGCAAGGTGCTGGTAAAACCACCACTGCTGCAAAACTTGGACGTTTCTTAAAAGAACGTCAAAAGAAAAAAGTCGCCATGGTTTCTGCCGACGTTTATCGCCCTGCCGCAATTAAACAGCTTCAAACGGTTGCTGGTGAAGTTGGTGTTGATTTTATTGAGTCAGATGCTGCTGAAGATCCAATTAAAATCGTACAGCGTGCCATCGGGCAAGCCAAAATTAATTTTAACGATGTTTTGATTGTCGATACCGCAGGTCGTTTACATGTCGATGATGACATGATGGACGAGATCAAAGCATTACATGCAGCAGTTGCACCAACAGAAACACTGTTTGTTGTCGATGCAATGACAGGTCAAGATGCTGCAAATACTGCCAAAGCCTTTAATGATGCATTGCCACTTACAGGGGTCATTCTGACTAAAACTGATGGTGATGCACGTGGCGGTGCGGCGCTTTCGGTTCGCGCAATTACAGGTAAGCCGATCAAATTCTTAGGTATGGGTGAAAAACTCGATGCCTTAGAACCATTCCACCCAGAGCGTGTTGCACAACGTATCTTAGGTATGGGGGATGTGCTTTCTCTTGTCGAAGAAGTTGAACGTAAAATCGACAAAGAAAAAGCCGAGAAGATGGCGAAAAAATTGCAGAAAGGCGGAAACTTCAATTTTGAAGATATGCTGATGCAATTTGAACAAATGAACAAAATGGGCGGAATGATGGGCTTCTTAGATAAGTTGCCTGGCATGAGTAATTCAGGGATACAAGACGCGATTGCACAAGCAAACCCTGAAAAACAAGTGAAAAAAATGGAAGCGATTATTCAATCGATGACCATTAAAGAACGCCGCAACCCTGATTTGATGAATCCAAGCCGTAAAAAGCGTATTGCTGCTGGGTGTGGTATGGATGTTGTTGAAGTGAATAAACTGATTAAACAACATGCACAAATGGCGAAAATGATGAAAAAATTCGCCAATCCATCGGGTATGGCAAAAATGATGCGTTCTTTGAGTGGAATGCAAAAGCAATTTGGTGGCGGTGGTGGTATGGGACCGCTATTTGGAAATAATGATAAGAAGTAAGTCTCTATTTCTTCTATAAAAAGCGCCCTAGGGCGCTTTTTTGTTAAATAAAAACAACATACTTCTCCTTATTCTTTAGATATTCTGATGTAATTACTTAGATAAAATTTAAATTTCTGATAAGAAAAGGTCTATGAAAAGAGTCTTGATCGTACACGGTTATCATGCTTCTTCAGAGGATCATTGGTATCCATGGCTTAAATTACAAATACTTGCGACGGGAAATGAGTGTGAAATCATGCAATTGGAGCAGGCAGATCATCCTCAATATGAAGTTTGGAAACATAATCTGGTACAACAGATTAAAACACTGAATGAAGATGTGATTATTGTTGCTCATGGTCTAGGTTGTGTTGCAAGCTTAGCATTTCTTTCTAGTGAATTACTTGGAAGAAAATTAGGCGCATTGTTTTTAGTGGCTGGGTTTAACCAAAATTTACCGACATTGCCAGAGCTTAATTTATTTTTAAATAGCGCTCGCATAGATGATGCTTTACTTCGATTAAACATCGTTCATCGTTTTATATTTTTTTCCAACAATGATCCTTTTGTTCCAGCACCATTCAGTATTCAACTCGGGCATTTATTGAATACTCAAATGATTGAAGTGAAAGGTGCGGGGCATTTTATGGCAACGGATGGTTTTAATACGCTTACGATCCTCTGGGAAAAGCTGGTTATTTTACTCAACTCGGAACCCTAAGCGCAGGCTGTGGGGTGAAATTATTTCATAGATTTTAGAATTATTGATTGGTAGTGAATTGTAAATATAATTCCTCAAGAATGTTTTGAGATTGTACTTCGTCATCAACAAGTTGACCTTGTTGATCCCAAACCCTTCTCTCAACAATGGTATTATCTTCACTTGGGTTAATTCTGAGTTCGGCTGCGATTTTGCCATTTTTATACCAAATTTTTTGAATGATGGTCTGGTCATCAATATAGTTTTCTTCCAATCCAAGTTGCTTATTGGGATAAAAGTTTTCAGCTTTTCCAACAGGCTGTAGGTCTTTATAACTGGCTTTGAAATTGATCGTTCCATTCTCATAATAACCCGTTACATTACCATCAATATACTTTCCATCAAAACTGTTTAGCCCTTGAGGTTCTTTAATCCAAAATGGATCAGATTGTTTTTTGTGGCTGTTTTGATAGAAATCTTGGACTAAAAAGCGCCCATCTTTGTCTCTGCCTAATAGTTTCCTAAAATAGCCATTTTCTACTGGTTGAAGTGAATAACCTTGATCCATGACTGATGAGCCACATGAGCATTCTTCATCACCTGCATCTGGTGCAAAATAGGCAATAATCGCTTCATTGGTTGCAAGAGTTTTAGAAAGGTTTGTTGTGCTTGATGTGGTAGAAAGTTGACTACAGCCAATCATGCTTATGCTGATGAGGCAGGTACTTAACAATACTGGGATTATTTTCATGATGAATTCTCTTTATGGTCTTTTTTAATGCTCTTTTTGAGAGAGTTGATGTATTTAGATCAAGCATAAATCATTCATCATGAAAATGTATGTAGATTTAATTTGTCTGCCGATCTATATAAAACTGTAAGCCTTTGAGTAATAAATCTGTTTCAATGCGAGGTTGATACTTCTCAAGGAACTGAGCAAACAGATGAGCATCACCGCCCGTTAAAATCAGCTTTCGAGGTTGTTGTTCAAGCACTTTTTCAATCGTGCTTAATAAACCCAAGAAAATCCCATGATGGACAGCATCTATGGTGTTGCGACCCGGGCTTAACTCTGAAAATGCAGCATCAGGAATTTTAATTCCTTTGGTTTTTTGAATCAAAGAGTCTCGCTGTAAATAGAGATTAGGAAGAATATAACCGCCTAAATGTTGAAAACCTTGTGTTAAATCAATGGTTAATGCAGTACCACAACTGATTACACATAAATCTTCTTCAGCTTTTGCAACTGCTAAAACTTGTAACCATCGATCAATTCCGAGCTGTTCGATGTGGTCATAACCACAGCGTAAGCCAGCATATTCTGCATGGACTTTGGCAAAAGTGACCGGAATATCCAGTAACTTCAAAATCTGGATAATACGTTCATTGTTCTTTTTATCTTGAACAGATGAAATGCCGATGCTGTCTAAACTTAAACTACGAAAATGTTGAATTAAACCAAGTAATAAATCCGCAGGAGATTGCAAGTGCAATTCGGCTGCTTGCTCAATGATTTGATCATTTTCAGTGATCCAATATTTTAGCCGGGTATTTCCAATATCTAACCAAAGTGCTTTCATTAACAGAACTCGTATGGGGGATACAATGAGGAGTCGCTTTAGATTGAATCCTCATGCTTTATAAATCAAATGTTTCGATAAGATCAAGCAGACATAAACTTATGACTCCGCTAAACGTAAACGTCCTTGGTATACACTGACTAAGCCTTGAGGTGTCACTAAATTGAGTGCGCCATCATCCGAAATCCCTTTAAAAATGCCACTGATTGAATCATGAACTTGTTCAAAATGTACCGCTTGATCCATAAACGCAGCATAATGATTGAATCGTGCAGCAAGATTATAACAACCATGATCAAACCATTGTCCTGCTTGCTGGATTGCTAAATACATTTCAGAGATGATTTGAATGCGGTTCGGAAACTGGAGACCTAATTGCATTACTGAGGTGGCTTGTTGGGTAATATTTTGCTCAGCAACAGGAAATAGATTGATACCAATTCCAACAATTGCTTGATGCGGCGAGATCGGTTCAACCAAAATACCGCCCCATTTACCTTCAGCACTATAGAGATCATTGGGCCACTTAATTTGTAATCCAGTTAAGCCCTTTAGTGACGGCATTTGTAAGATATTTAAGGCAATTTCTAAGGCTAAACGCCCATCTAAGGGTGTTCGAGTTTCAAGCAATGTGCTTAAATAAATATTGCCGGCTGGGGAAACCCATTCCCGTTGGTGCTGACCTCGCCCTTGAGTCTGAGTTTCACTACAGACCAAAACCGTCTTGACGCCACTAAGCGCAATCTCACGTACATCATCATTGGTTGATGTTGTTGTCTGTTTTAAAAGCAGCACTTCGGGGAGCTGATGTGCTTGTGTAAGCAGTTGTCTAAGATGACGAGTCTCTAAATCCATGTTGAATCTGAGAAGAGTGAAGGAACATTTATGGAGTTAATCATATATTTAGGTATTGGTGCAATCGCTGGATTCGCCGCTGGTTTATTTGGTGTTGGTGGTGGCTTAATTATTGTACCTATTCTTTATGTGGTGTTTACCAAAATGGGTTACGATCCATCGGTCATCATGCATATGGCATTGGGGACTTCGCTGGCGACAATTATTGTTACCTCTATTAGCTCTGTCACTGCACACCATAAAAAGGGCGCAGTACTTTGGAATGTTTTTAAAAATCTCGCACCAGGTTTAGTACTTGGCTCATTCATTGGTGCTGGAATCGCGGATATTTTATCTGGGCAACATTTACAGCTGATTATCGGTGCCTTTGCACTTTGGGTGGCATTTAAAATGTTTAAAGGGGCAAATGTTCAGGTCGATGAATCTAAACAATTGCCTTCTGCACCTAAACAAATGCTTGCCGGTGGTGGAATTGGGATTGCTTCTGCAATATTTGGTATTGGTGGTGGAAGTCTGACAGTACCTTATTTAAATAAAAATGGTGTGGTCATGCAGAAAGCCGTAGCGACTTCAGCGGCTTGTGGTTTACCGATTGCAATAGCAGGGGCGTTAGGTTTTATGTTCTTTGGTGCACAAGAGCAGACTGAGATTAAAAACGCGATTGGTTATGTGCACATCTATGCGTTCATTGGGATTAGTGTGATGAGTTTTATCACGGCTAAACTAGGAGCAAGAGTTGCCCATGCACTTTCACCTGCAATGTTAAAAAAATGTTTTGCATGTCTACTCACATTGGTTGGTTTTTATTTTATTTATCAAGGGATTATGAAGTAAGTTGTTGCTTGATATCCGATCAATAGCACTTCTCCCTTAAACAAAGTTGACTTAAAATGCATTAAAATTGTCGGACAATGTCATGGTTTATTTTGAATTAAATCAGGTAAAACTAAAATAATGACAATTGACATTGTCCAAGAATAATAAACCGAGATAGGAACGATATGCATTTGGAAGAAGTGGACAGCCTTTCAGAACAAATTGCCAAACATATTAGCGAACAAATCATTAGTGGCGAATTGGTTGAAGGTGAACGTATACAAGAACTACGTATTGCCAAAGAACTGGATGTCAGTCGTGGCTCGGTACGCGAAGCCCTTTTGCTTTTAGAAAGAACGCATCTAATTGAAATTTACCCACGCCGTGGAGCAATCGTATCTGAAATGTCCGCACAACAAGTGCGAGCATTGTTTGATACCAGTGCTTTATTATTGGGACAGATTGTGCAACGGATGAGTGAAACATGGCGCAATCATGAAGCTGAGGCAATTCAACACATGATGAATCATTTGGTTGAACAGGTAAAACAAGGCAATACAGAAAAATTTTATGATGGTATTTTCCAATTTCTCTCTGCTCAGCAAGATATGGTGGGTAATCCATATCTGATGAAGTTTTATCGTGAACTGTTACCATCACTACGTAGAAGTTATTTTTTAACCTTAAATACTTCAAGACGCGAGCTTCAAGAAGCATTAGAATTACTTAAGTTGGTGATTGATGCAATTTTAATCCGAAAATCACAACAAGCTACTTTATTTATGGAAGATTTTTGTCGACACTTGCGTAATCTCGTGTTGGAATCTCTGACACGGATGAAACAAATTGAACTCGCTTGGGCGCGGAGATCGCGTCGGTAGTAACTAGGACATTATGCGTTTAAGCAGCTTAAAACTTTCAGGCTTCAAATCGTTTGCCGATAGTACAACATTACAATTCAAAGATAACCGTACCGCGGTCGTAGGTCCAAATGGTTGTGGTAAATCCAATGTGATTGATGCCATTCGTTGGGTCATGGGGGAATCCAGTGCACGCCAGTTACGTGGTGGCAGTATGCAGGATGTTATTTTTACTGGAACGGCAAAGCGAAAGCCTGTCGGTATGGCAAGTGTAGAATTACGCTTTGAAAATACCTATGGCAAGCTTGGCGGTGCGTATAATGCTTATACGGAATTAGCCGTTCGCCGTCAGGTCAATCGCGACGGTAAATCTGAATATTTTCTCAATGGAACCAAATGTCGTCGTCGTGATATTACCGATATTTTTCTGGGTACAGGTTTAGGACCGCGTTCATATGCAATCATTGAACAAGGGATGATCAATCGTTTGGTCGATGCCAAACCAGAAGAAATGCGTGTTTTTATTGAGGAAGCTGCGGGTGTTTCTCGTTATCAAGCGCGCCGTCGTGAGACATTGCAACATTTAGAGCACACGACCCAAAATTTAGATCGTCTAGAAGACATTGCCTCAGAACTCAAATCACAATTAAAAACATTAAAGCGCCAGTCTGAAACTGCGGTTCAATATAAGACCCTGGAAACTGAGATCCGTACCCTCAAGATTGAAATTCTTTCATTTCAGTGTGAGCGTAGTTCTCGTTTGCAAGAACAATATACGGTTGAAATGAACGAACTGGGTGAACATTTCAAATTGGTTCGTTCCGATATGAGTACCTTGGAACATGATCTCACCTCTACCAATGAACTGTTTCAGCGTTTAATTCAACAATCGACGCCATTGCAAAATGAATGGCAACAGGCAGAGAAAAAACTGTCTGAGTTGAAAATGACCTTGGAGCAAAAACAAAGTCTGTTTCAACAAAATTCAGAAGCTTTGGGTAGTTTTGAGCAACAAAAAGCGCAAACCAAAGAAAAAATCCAATTGATGGAGTTGCAATTAGAAACGTTGCATAGTCAATTGGATCAACAAGCTGAACAGTTAAAACAATCTGAGTCTGAAACTCAACAAGGGACACAAGCATTTAGTGATTTAAAAGCACAGCAGTTGCAAGCACAACAACACTATGAGCAGGTTAAAGTTCAAGTTGAAAAGCAACAGCAGCAAAAAGCTCAGATGCAAGCACAGGTTGAGCAACTTGCCAAAAATGTCGCACGTATTGAGCAGCAAAAAGAAACCTTAAAAACTCAAGCAAGTCAGATCCAAAGCCAATTTCAGACTGAAGATTTAGTACAACTCGAACAAGACAAAGCTGTAGCGCAAGCAAGTATTTTGCAATTAGAGCAGAGTATTGCTGAAACTAAAATGCAATTAGAACAATTGCAAGAACAAATCAACCAGCAAAAAACGCTGATATCGAGTTTGAAATCTGAATTACACGTTTTGCAGTCAGAACAGAAAAATTTAAATCAGCTCATTGCAAAGCATGCGGTCAAAACAGATATCCATGCAGTGCAATTGATGCAGGTTTTGCAGTTAAATGATCAGGGTAAAGCACATGCCAATTTGATCGAAAAATTCTTAGCCAAGTGGTTATCAGCAGAGGTTTTAGATCAAAGTGCAGATTTTGCTGACAGTTCAGCACGTCAGCTTAAAGCATTACAAGGATTAGAAAAAATCCAGTTGTCAGGTCTGGTTTGTTTAGCGGACTGGATTGAGTCACCGCAGTATTCATTATGGAATCATGTGGCGATTGCTGAAAATAAGGCGCAAGCAATGACAGTTCAATCACAGCTCAAGACAGGACAAAGTATATTAACCTTGGACGGTTATCATGTCGGTCAAGATTGGATGATTGGTCTGTTCTTTGATGAATCCAGTCAAGCAGCTCAAGGTGCATTAAGCCATCGTATTCGTATTGAAGAAATTGAGCATCAGCTTGCCGATCTACAGCCTAAACTGATAGATGCTGAACATGCTTTGCCTCAACTCAGCCAAAGTTTTGCTGAGTTGCAAAAACATATTCAAATAGATCAAGATGCACTCAAGCAACAGCAAACGCGAGTACAACAGTTTGATGTACAAATTGCCAAACAGCAAAGCGCCTCGCAAGCATTTGAACTACATAAAGTCCAGCTGAATAATCAGTTGCAACAACTGGATGAGCAACTTGAAGAAGATGCAATGCAAAAAGATGATCTTGAGATCGATATGCATTCGGTCATTCTCAAACTTGAGCAAAATCTTCCAGAATTTAAGGCACTGCAATACAAGTTGGATGAGTTAAATGAGCAAGTAGAAGAACAACAGCAGCAATTACAACTTAAACAGCAGGACTTTGAAACGACCCGTCGTTTGGCTGAGCAAAATAAACAGCAGATTGAATTATTAGACAAAGATCTGTCTTTTTCTAAAACTCAATATCAACAAATTATTGCTCAAATGGAACAAGCGAAGAAATTTGTTGATCCTATTCAGTTGGAGTTACCAAGCCTAGAGTCGCAATATGCTGAGCAAGCACAGCAAACTGAAAAGTTGCAGAAAACTTGGAGTGAGTGGCAAGTTGAGTTGAACAATATTCAGTCAAAACAACAGCAGCTTACTGAAATGCGTCATTTGCACCAACAGAACGATGAACAATTGCGTAGCAAGCTAGAAGAACGTCGTTTGGCTTGGCAATCGGCAAAATCGGATTTACAGCATTATTCTGATCAATTGAAAGAAATGAATGCTGAAATTAAGCAAGGTGTCTTGATAGATTTGCCTGTACACCAAGAGAAGTTTGAAAAAGCACAACGTCAGTTTGAAAAACTAGGCGCGGTTAACCTTGCAGCTTCAGAAGAATATGAGGAAGTGTCCAAGCGTTTTGAAGATTTAAGCCATCAAATGCAGGACTTGGAAAATACCGTTGGGCAATTAAAAGATGCCATGAAAACAATTGACCAAGAAACCAAAAAACTGTTTATGGGAACTTTTGATCAAGTCAATTCAGAGCTGAAAGTTTTATTCCCTAAAGTTTTTAATGGTGGTGAAGCGAGTTTAAGCCTTGAAGACGATTGGCAGTCTGGCGTAAAGTTAATGGCGCGTCCACCAGGCAAGAAAAACAGTTCTTTGGCATTGTTGTCAGGTGGCGAAAAAGCTTTAACAGCACTGGCATTGGTGTTTGCGATTTTCCGATTAAATCCTGCACCATTCTGTGTTTTGGATGAAGTTGATGCACCTTTAGACGATGCCAATGTAGGACGCTTTTGTAATTTGGTAAAAGAGCTTTCTGATCAAGTGCAATTCATTTACATTACACATAATAAAGTTGCAATGACGATGGCAACCGATTTGCTGGGGGTGACGATGCCTGAACCAGGCACTTCAAAACTCGTCACTGTGAATTTGGAAGAGGCAAGAGAGTACGGTTTAGCCGCGGAGTCGTAGTATGGAAATCACCACAATTATTGGAATTGTTGCTGCCGTAATCATCATTCTGGTTGGTTTGAGAATGATGCTACGAAAGCCAAATGATGCAGCACCTTCTCTTGAGTCTGAGTTACACATCAATGCTGACTGTCAGCAACCTGTGATTCCTCGTCATGTGCGTGATCAGTTACAGATTGCATGTGCTACGCCAGAACAACAACGTGTTGAACCGAATTTAAATGCACTAGACTCCGTTGAAGTTGCTGAAGAAAAAGTACAAAAGCTTGATGATGTCGTTCAAGATGCAAATTCAACGCAGTCAACTGAAGTAGATTCAATTAAAGATATTGATCAAAATGATCCAGCAAATGTTGAAGCGCATCAGAAAACTGATCATGCTGAATTTGAAGCATTGAACCGCACTGATTTATCTACAAAGACTGACGAGAATTCGTCTGTAGATACCATTGAATCAGACAAAAGTGTTGTAGATAAAGAAAAAGAGTCAGTATTTCAACTCAATGCCAATGTAGAAACTGCTGAAATCAAAGAGTTTGATGAAGAAAGTAGTATTTTGGATGTGCATCTCAATGAACAGCAAAAATACGATGATGAAAGTGTGCTTTCAAAAGCGGAAACGATTATTGCTTTAAATGTATATCCAAACCCACGTAAAGCATTGTCAGGTGATAAGACACTTAAAATGCTTTTGAAGTATGGTTTACGTTTTGGTGAACTTTCTTGTTTTCATCGTTATGAAAACCCGGAGGAAGAAAGCCATTTACTGTTTTCTGTGTTGCGGGTGACAGACAACGGACCTGATGGATTTGATCTTGAAACTTTGTCGACTGAGCAAGTACAAGGATTAGCATTTTTCTTGGCATTGCCACACTCAGATGTGCAGAAAGGTTTTGATACCATGGTCAGTATTGCAGGTTTAATCGCCCGTGAGATTGATGGTACGGTTTATGATGAGAACAACCTTGAGTTTACACCACAGTTGAAAGAGCATTGGCGTCATAAGGCGATTGATTATCGCTCAGGGCATGACGCTTAGCATAAGCGTATATTTACTTTATAATTGGTATTCAAAATTTTAGGCGGAGTTATCCGCCTTTTTAGATGGTGAAATAATTTATGGAAAATAATCCTGTCGTGACGCAAATGCGTCAATTGATTCAGCTCATAGCCAAACATAACCATGCTTATTATGTGATGGATCAACCCAGTATTGAAGACAGTGAATATGATCAGCTATTTCACCAACTCAAAGCATTAGAACAGCAATATCCAGACTTAGTTCAGGCAGATAGCCCTGTGAATAAAGTCGGAGGTAAACCGCTGGCTAAATTTGAAACCATTACTCATACCGTACCAATGTTGTCATTGGGCAATGTGTTTAATCAAGAAGAACTGTTTGCCTTTGCTCGTCGTATTGAGGAACGCTTACCCAACCAAAAAATTCAGTATGATGTGGAGTTGAAATTCGATGGATTGGCGATTTCACTTTGGTATGAAAACGGTGTGTTGACTCGTGGTGTTACCCGTGGGGATGGTGAAACAGGCGAAGTGATTACTCAAAATGTCAAAACGATTCGCAATCTACCCAAAGTGTTGTCTTCGGACAAAGTTGCAGTACCTCGTTTACTAGAAGTTCGTGGCGAAGTGCTGATGCCTAAAGCTGGTTTTGAACGATTGAATGCTGAGAATGAAGCCAAAGGTGAAAAAACATTTGCCAATCCTCGCAATGCCGCAGCAGGAAGTTTGCGACAGTTAGATCCAAATATTGCTGCATCACGACCTTTAGCATTCTATGCGTATGGAATTGCACAGTGCGAACCTAATCATGGGTTAAGCTCGATGTCAGCAAGCCTTGAATGGTTGACTAATTTTGGCTTTGCCGTAGGCGAACGTCATTTTATTTGTGACAGTATTCAGGAAGTTCAAGAAAAATATCAGCAAATCAATCAAGAGCGTCCGAATTTGGCGGTTGAAATTGACGGAATGGTCATTAAGGTGGATGACCTACAACAACAACAAAAGCTTGGTTTTTTAAGTCGAGAGCCACGTTGGGCAACAGCCTATAAATTCCCCGCCGTTGCTGCTTTGACAACAGTTGAAAATATTGATTGGCAAGTGGGGCGAACTGGTACATTAACCCCCGTAGCTCGTTTAAACCCTGTGGCTGTGGGTGGTGTCACCGTTTCAAATGTGACTTTGCATAATATTGGTGAAATCCATCGTTTAGATGTTCGAATTGGCGATACTGTAAGTGTCTATCGCAGTGGTGATGTGATTCCCAAAGTTGAGAAAGTTTGGTTAGAGTTTCGTCCAGACGATGTGGTTGAAGTGCATTTGCCCGAAAATTGTCCTGTATGTTCGTCACCTGTGGTGATGCCAGAAGGTGAGGCTTTAGCTCGATGTTCAGGTGGTTTGTATTGTTCAGCACAGCGTATTGAAGCCATTCGACACTTTGTTTCTCGTAAAGCGATGGACATCGAAGGTCTAGGTGATCGTTGGGTGGAGTCATTACTTCATCTTGATTTATTAAAAGATGTTGCTGATATTTATCACTTACATGAACATCGTGAACAGCTATTGACCATAGAGAAAATGGGCGAAAAATCTGTTCAGAATTTACTGGATGCCATTGAAAACAGTAAGAAAACAACCTTAGCTGCATTTATCTATGCACTTGGAATTCGTGGCGTCGGTGAAACGACAGCGCGTATGCTTGCCAATACATTCCAAACCTTTGATGCAATTCGCCATGCTGATCTCGAAGCCTTGAAAAAGACACCAGATGTGGGTGGAATTACAGCTGAATGGATTGTAGATTTTTTCCAAGCCTCACATAATCTTGAAGTTATTGATCGGTTACTGGCGGCAGGAATTCACTGGGATGCTCCAATAGCTCCAACACGTCAGCCTTTAAATGGTGAGAGTTGGGTGATTACTGGAACACTAGCAACGATGGGGCGTGATGATGCGACTCAGATGCTTCAAGCTTTAGGTGCTCGTGTGAGTGGCAGTGTTTCAAGTAAAACCAAATGTGTGGTTGCTGGAGAAAAGGCGGGTTCTAAACTCGAAAAAGCAGAAAAATTGGGCATTCCAGTGTTGGATGAGCAAGCCTTTTTAGCGTTGATGGCTGATTATGGTCAAGCTTAAATATGCTTGAATAAATTCCTAAGCTATTGTAAAGATACATTCTGTGTGTCTTTACAATCATCTTTAGGTCATGAAAATAATAAAACGATGTGCTGCTTGCTTTCTACTGTTATTGCCAACAACCTCAGTTTTTGCCGTGAATGATTGTGAGCATACGAGTGGTTTAAAACAGTTGGATGAGCATTTAAATCAATCCATTGAAAATGATTTATCCCACTATTGGTATTTACGAATTAAACATTTTAACGAATTCATGCTTAGATCCTTTAAACAGGATCAGCAATCGGTGAATGACTTGATTTGGTCAAAACAATACACACAATCCCAACTCAAACAAAAGCTGGTACAAAAAAACCAAAACATCTTCCAAGATTTGAATACTCAGTTTGTCAAAATTGCTCAACAACAACAGGCAAAAGAAACAAAATTGGATGATGTTTACCACTATATTGCCAATTATGAAAAGTTATTAGAACCCTATATCGCAATGCAATTAGATAAACAACAAAAGCAACTTTTGATGGTTTATGATGCTCAGAAAGATCAAGCGATCAATGCGCTTTTTCAGTATGACATTCAAGAGGACGAATTATTAAAACAACAGATCCAACAAAATTTTCATTTTAAATTTACAGAAATTAAGACGTTAAATCAGGAACATGATCAGGACAAACGAATTTTATATTGCCAAATGAAGCTGATGTTAAATCAACAAAAAAGTGTGATATTAGAATATGCGATCGGTCAATTTGTTGATGAGCCAGATGTGTTGCTCATGCCAACTGAATTTAAAGTGAATAGGCTGAATGTGGGATATGAAGATATTGGGCATTACTTAATCGTGCAATAATCAGTTTCTTCATAAAGCTTGAAAAAGTAATTTTTGGGAAGATGTTTAAATGTATTTTAGCTTGATCAAGCATGAAACCTTGATCATGAGATAAAAATAAATCTGTAAGACTTTTATTTACAACGCCAAGTTTTACATGAAAAATTTACATCAATTAAGCTAGGCGATGCTTAGCCATAGAAAGCGATTATTCATATTTCATGGATAATTAAAAGTATTGAATCCTATTTTGGATGGAGAAGAAGTCTCATATTTTTTATATGATAATCATTCCTATTTATTAGAATTTTCCATTAAAAAAAGTTTTAGATGAAAAATTACAATATTTAACAATAGTGATAGTGTATATAATAATCATTATCAATTGAAAAATAATTTGTTGAATATGAAACTTTTTTCCCAAACTATTTTGGTTAATTCTATTGCGGTTGCTCTTTTTGGCGGGGGTACTCTACAAACAGCTTTGGCTGATACGGAGGTTTCAACCTTACCGACAATCAAAGTTGCTGCTGAAAAACAGCAAGAGGAAGCAACTTTTGCCAATGGCGCTTTGAAAAAAATACCCAGTTAGGACCATTGGGCAGCAAGCAAATTATTGATACCCCATTTAGTATTAATAGTTATTCTGAGCAGTTGATTGAAAACCAACAAGCAAATACTGCGGGTGAAGTCTTAAAAAATGATGCCAGTGTAAGAACGACGACCAATCAAGGGCATCTCAATGAAAACTTTAAAATCCGTGGTTTTGATGTCAATCATGAGGATTTAAATTATAACGGCTTTTATGGTGTAGCCCCTTATGGGCGTATGCCAACAGAGTTTTTAGAATCCGTTTCAGTGCTTAAAGGACCAAATGCATTGGTTGCGGGTGTTGCTCCTACAGGAAGTGTGGGGGGCATTATTATTGGTCATTCAAAACGAGCCGATAAAGAATTAACACGTGTTTCAGTTGCATATGAAGACGGAGGATATTACCAATCGGGATTTGATGTATCACGTCGTTTTGGTCAAGAGAAAGAATTTGGACTACGTGTAAATGGTGCTTATGCAGATGGTGAGCATATCATTGATGGTATGAATGATCGTCAAGCACTGGGTTCAATTGCTGCCGATTACACTACAGATAAAGTCAAAATTAACTTAGATGCATATGCGGTAAAAGGAAATCGTAAGGGGGGCTCACCTGCGATGGTTGCGATGGGTGGAAAGGGAAGTGTTAATCAGGTTCTTGCCGCACCAAAAGGTGATTTAAACTATTTCTCAGACTTAAAAGGCAATACCAACAGTCAATTTGTGGGGTTATCTGGTGAATATAAATTTACCCCTGATTTAAAAGCATTTGCGGGTATTGGTTATGTTGAAAAATCATACGATGGGCATCTTTTTGGTACGCGTATGATTGTGAATAATGTCAATGGAAATGCCACATCTCAATATTATCGCGTGGGTTCAAAAGAACATAACACCGTAGCAAACTTTGGCTTTGAGGGGAAGTTTGATACAGGTTCTATTCAACATACATTAGGTTTACGTGCGGATTATTTAACGCGTCAGTATACCCAACATAAAGCAGCAACCAGTTCGAGTTTTACAACGAATTTATACCATCCATCCAATACTGGAAAGATGCCAACAACTTATCCTGAAATTGTGCCTTATGGTGATAATGAGTATGTGAGTTACACCTTAACTGACCAGATTTCAATGCTAGATGATAAGTTGCAACTCATTTTAGGTGCTCGCTATCAAGATATTGATACAAAGAACTTGGTTAAAAAAACATCTTATAATTCAGATAAACTTTCTCCAAGTTTGGGCATTGTGATTAAACCCTTTGGCGAGGATCTGTCTTTTTATGCAAGCTATGTCGAGGGTTTAGCAGAAGGCGTGACGGTCTCTGAGATTACCTATCCGACTGCAACCAATCAGGGAGATACGCTTGCACCATACCAAACTAAACAGTATGAATTGGGCGCCAAATATCAATGGGGTTCATGGTTAAACACTGTGGCGTTGTATCAAATTGAAAAGCCCGAGGTATATCAGGACACTATAACAAATAAGGTTAAAGATGATGCTGAGACTCGTTCACGTGGTATCGAATGGTCTTTCTCTGGAAATGTAACAGATGCATTATCTTTAATGGGGAGCTTGGCTTATATCGATGCGGAATACGTGAAATCTGGTAAAACAGCGATTCAGGGAAATAACGTTTATGGTGTACCTGATTTTACTGCCTCTTTGGGACTTGATTATGCGATTCCTCAAATTGACGGTCTCAATATAAACACGCGTGTGAGTTATGTGAGTGAACAATATTTGAATGAAGAGAACAGCTTAAAACTTCCTGATTATACAATTGTTGATTTAGGTGCACGTTATAAAACTAAACTTGGTGGGGTAAATACCACATTTCTTGCCAATGTTGATAACGTGACCAATAAAAAATATTGGGAAGGGGTCTTTAATTCAAATTACGCTTTGGTGGGGGGTGCTCGAACATATAAGGTTGGTGTAACTTTTGATTTCTAAACTCTAGCTGATCTTAAGCGTGATAAAACAACAAGCCTTTTTCATATATGAAAAAGGCTTGTTGTTTTAAACAAAACGTGTATGGCTGAAATGTTGGCAGACGCTAAATATATTTTTTCACCACGCCATCATCAAGCAATTGTTGAAAATGCTCCACTAAACTGGTCTCAATATCACGATAGTGGATGCCCAACTCTTTGATACTTTTATCTGCATTAAAGAAGATCGGATAGCCCATATTCTTTTCAATAAAGTCACGTGAATAACCAAATACAGGTCCAATAAATTTAAAAGCTTTTTTCGGAACTTGATTGCGGGGAAAAGGAAATTTTTGTCCAAAATTTTGACGTAAAATTTTTCCCATTTCCAAGAGACTGAGTGAGCCACCACTAATAATGTAGCGACCAGACGCGTGTGGGTTAAACGCGGCTAAAATATGTGCATCAGCTACATCTCGAACATCAACAATACCATTCCACATTGGTGGAACACCAAATAGCGTCATTCCGTTGGCAAATTGTTCGAGGACTTCAACACTGCCTGACTGAGTATTCGCCGTTAGTGATGGTCCAAGCACTAAAGCTGGATTTACACAAATAAGCTCCCAGCGATTTTGTGCTTCTGCCATTTCCCAAGCTTTTCGTTCAGCCATGACTTTAGAGTAAGGATAAGGTTGATGGGTCGTTGAACTGGTTGTGTTCCAATGGGACTCATCAAACTGATTGTGTTCAGTTTTTAATATATCGATTGCATCACCATAGGTTGAAGCAATACTTGACGTCACAATGACACGTTTTACAGAATCTGTTTTATTGACACTATTGAGGACATTTTCTGTTCCTAAAATTGCAGGCTCAATAATATCTTTAATGGCATCTTTATAGTTGGTCACTACAAATGGTGATGCCATATGTAATACAACTTCACAACCTTGCATCGCCTCATCGAAAGAACCTTTTTCAAGCAGATTGGCTTTGAAAAGCTTAAGTGTTCCTGTACTTTGCTGTGCTATTTTTTCAAGATGGGCAAAGCTTTGTTTTTTATTTAAATCCCGTACAGTTGCATGAACAGTATAACCTTGCGCCAATAGTTTTTGAATCACCCAACTCGCAATATAGCCTGTTGCACCTGTGACCAAAATCGGGGCTGAAATATTTCCCTGAACCATTATTTTTTCCTTCTAATTTTTAATATTCAATATCATAAATATTAAGGCGAATGTTGTCTTGAAATATTAGCATTAAAAAAAATTAAAAACGTGATCGCTTGAGTTTAGCGATTAAAATTTAATAGAAAACAAAATCATGATGGCAAATAAGAAGCATTTTTAATGGTTACAAAATAAATCATTGTCATTTTTAGCAATAAATCGCCATCAAAAGTATGGTGAATGATTGCAAGAGGTTATTTTATATATAGAAAATTACTTATTTGAATTGCAAATGCGTATGTTTCTCATTTTAATTTTATAAAAATCATAAACTTACACATTTTGCCTTTTGCAAATTTTATAAAATTTGCCCATACTATTGCAAAAGAATGTGGAGTAATTGAAATGCGTGGCAATCCAGAAGTCGTAGACTATCTAAATATGTTGATCGGTGGCGAACTGGCTGCTCGTGATCAATACCTCATTCATTCTCGTATGTACGAGGATTGGGGCTTAAGCAAAATTTATGAGCGTATCGATCATGAAATGCAAGAAGAAGCTTCACATGCTGATGCTTTAATTCGCCGTGTACTTTTCCTTGAAGGTACACCGAATATGAATCGAGATGATATCGTCACTGGTGAAGATGTGGTGACTTGCTTAAAAGCAGATTTGGCGTTGGAATATCATGTGCGTGAAAAACTTGCACAGGGCGTAAAACTGTGTGAAGAAAAAGGTGACTACGTTACCCGTGATATGCTTCGTCAGCAAATGAATGACACAGAAGAAGACCATACGTATTGGTTAGAAAAACAATTGCGTTTGATCGAATTGATTGGTTTACAAAACTATATTCAGTCGCAAATGTAAGATTTGCTGTATGAGATCAAAAAGCCTTTAGATTTTATCATCTAAAGGCTTTTTTTTATTGGTGTCGAGATATTTCAGCACCAAACAAGCTCAATCATTTGTTCGATGTTTAAGTGCTAATTAAATAGCACGCCCTCATAGCTAAGGCTTTATACAATTATTTTTTTGAAAATTTTTGGATATCAGCTAGCACTTGATTTGCGTGCGTTTGAGTATTTACACTGCTGTAGTGATACACAATTGAGCCTTGAGGATCAATTAAGAAAGTTTCTCTTTTTGCGATTTTGGTAATTCCGAGATTACGCACAATCCCAAACTGACTCGCCAATTGGTGATTGGTATCCGCAAGAATCGGGAAATTGAGTCCCAATTTTTCTGAAAATTTCTGATGAGATTTTACATCATCCAAACTTACACCAAGCACTACAGCATTATTCTTAATGAATTGTGGATAGAGTGATTTGAATTGATTGGCTTCTTGAGTACAACCAGGTGAATCATCCTTTGGATAGAAGTACAGAACGACCCATTTACCTTTATATTGACTCAGTTCATGCCATTTTGAATTTTGATCTTGTAGTTTAAAACTGGGCGCAGGTTTTCCAACCCATTGTCGTTCTGATTCATAAGAAGAAAAAATTGAATTTTCAGCATGACTGACCCGATTCAACATCAACAGGGTAGAAATAGAAAGTAACCCTATACCTAATATTTTAAGTGATTTCATTGTATGTCCTTTGCTGCGTTGAGCCTAAATCCATACTAACAAAGTTTAGCTGTACAGCGCGTGGAGAAATGTTGGCTTTTATTTGAAACGCCTTTATGATTTTTAAAGTTGTATATCATCAAGAGAAAAATATGGACGTCGGTGCAGTACTCATCCAATTGAAAATGGATAAGAAAGATGATGTGAGGGCATGGCAGGAAATATTACATCGTAGACAAGCTGAGGCAATACAGACACTTGTTGCTGAAGGTGTGCATGTAGAATCATGGTTTCATGTGGAACTGGATGGTCTTGACTATTTGATTGCTTATACTCGTGCCGATGATATTTCTAAAGCGCATGAAACATCGAGAAATAGTCAATTTGCAATAGATCAACTCCATCAACAATTTAAAAGTACATGGGCAAAAGTGATTCCTGCAAGCTTATTGGTTGATTTAGATGTTAAGCAACAATAACTAAAAAATTGACATTAATGTTTTGATTTTTAGATACTAATTCTGGCGTTGTAATCAGATCTGTTGTTCTATTATTTTAAGCATGCTCTAATCAACGCTTCTGATGATTTTTAACAGTGATTTGAATTGAATCGACGTATTTTGCTGATTACTGGTTGGGGCGGTGGAACAAAGCTGCTCATGGCATTACAACAACGCTTAGAACAGCAAGGTCATGCCGTTGAGCTGATTAATATTTTTAATGCCTTGGATCAACAAGTCTTACAACACTATGTTGAAAAGGCTCAATCCTTTGATGTGATTTGTGGCTGGTCTTTAGGTGGGCAGTTGGCAACCTTGTTGGTCGACCAAATCGAAAAACAATATCAGCAAAAGAAGATATTGATCACACTGGCTTCAAATCCATGTTTTGTCGCAAATGCTGAATGGCAAGCGGCAATGCCTCAAACTACATTTCAAAACTTCAAACAATCCTTTGTAGATGATGCAATTGCCACACTGAAAAAATTTGGTTTTATGGTGTGCCAGGGCAGCGAAACCAGCAAAGCAGATTTTGCTAAATTGCAAAGTTTGATTCAGCCACAAAATTTAGAACTATTAAAACAGGGTTTGTTGTGCTTAGAGCAATTAAATCATGTTGAGATCTTAAAAAATTATACAGGAAAGCAATATCACTTGTTTGCAGAACAAGATTTCTTAGTTAGTCACAAAGTCTTTGAAAATTTCCAGAAATTCAATGCAAAGTTTTTGGATGTTGAACTATTTACAGGTTCACATGGGCTTCCAGTTTTTAATTCTGAATTAGTTTCTGACAAAATCTGCCAATATTTACAAAAAATAGAATAAATCATTGGACGAGTGGTAAATCTCGCAATTTATTTTTATTCCCTCTAGGTTTAACATCGGTACACTGTTTTTGCTGTAATTGCTTTACCTATGGATACTGGAGTAAATGGATGACCGATTTAAACAACCGAGCGAACGAATTGGTCGCAGATGATCTAGGTTTTGATCGTGAACATCTTTGGCATCCTTATACGTCCATGACACAGCCCTTACCCAGTTTTAAAGTCAAAAAGGCGTTTGGTGCAACAATTGAACTTGAAGATGGTCGTCAACTCATCGATGGTATGTCCTCATGGTGGTGTGCGATTCATGGTTATAACCATCCTGAATTAAATCAAGCAGTCACCGATCAACTCCAAAATATGTCACATATTATGTTTGGCGGATTTACCCATGATCCTGCGATACAATTGGGAAAGTTGTTGCTTGAAATCACTCCGCCTAGTCTCGACAAAATTTTCTTTGCAGATTCCGGTTCTGTTGCAGTTGAAGTCGCATTAAAAATGGCAGTGCAATATTGGTCTGCTCAAGGCAACGCGCTAAAAACCAATTTTGTCACCCCCCGCTCTGGTTATCATGGTGATACATGGAATGCGATGTCTGTCTGTGATCCCGTAACAGGTATGCATCAAATTTTTGGATCAAGTTTACCCAACCGTTTTTTTGTCCCTGCACCCAAAGTTGGTTTTTATGAAGAATGGGATCAACAAGATATAGCGGCACTTGAAGAAACTTTGGCAGTACATCATGCCAGTATTGCAGGTTTGATTCTTGAGCCGATTGTACAAGGTGCGGGAGGGATGCGTTTTTATCATCCTGAATATTTACGTCAAGCCAAATTGCTCTGTGAGCAATATGATGTTTTATTAATTTTTGATGAAATTGCAACTGGCTTTGGACGCACAGGAAAATTATTTGCATGGGAGCATGCGCAAGTCGAACCTGACATCATGTGTATAGGTAAAGGTTTGACGGGTGGATATATGACCCTTTCAGCGACGATTACCTCAAAGCAGGTGGCTGAAACGATTAGTCAGGGAGAGGCGGGGGTATTTATGCATGGTCCTACTTTTATGGCAAATCCTTTAGCTTGTGCTGTGGCGGTAAAAAGCACTGAATTACTCATCAATCAAGATTGGCAAAACAATATTCAGCGTATCGAAACTCAGCTTAATCGCCATTTGACACCATTACAATCATTCAAGCATGTTGCTGATGTCCGTGTATTGGGAGCAATCGGTGTGGTTGAACTCACCGTTAATGTAGATATGAAAACCTTACAAAAAGAATTTGTACGTCGTGGTATTTGGGTTCGTCCGTTTGGTAAATTGGTTTATGTGATGCCGCCTTATGTGATTAAGGACAGTGAGCTGGATATTTTACTTACACAGTTGGTTGAAGTTGTCAGCGGTATGGAGCAAAACATATGAGTGCGACCAATAGATTGCTGGACCACTATGCCAAACAATTGGATGAGCTAAAGCAACAAGGAAACTTTCGACAATTTAATTCAAATATCCAGCAAGGTCGTGAGATATATATCCATGATCAGCGAATGCTAAATTTCGCTTCAAATGATTATTTAGGTTTGGCTTCTGACCTTGAACTAAGAACGCAATTCTTTGATGAAACGCCAAATACGCAACGCCGAATGAGCTCTTCATCTTCACGCTTGTTGACGGGGAATTTTCCAGAATATGAATTGCTAGAAGAAAGTTTAACTCAAGCTTTTAACGGTCGTGCTGCGTTGCTGTTTAACAGTGGCTATCATATGAATATTGGTATTCTGCCTGCTCTTGCTGATAGTAAGACACTGATTCTTGCTGATAAATTAATTCATGCCAGCATGATTGATGGCATCCGTTTGTCATCCGCAAAATATGTGCGCTATCGACATAATGATCTCGAACATTTGGCTCAATTGTTGCTTCAATATCATGATGATGAGGCTTTTGAGCGGATTATTGTGGTGACTGAATCCATTTTTAGTATGGATGGTGATGAAACAGATTTAACAAAATTGGTTGAGATTAAAAAGCAGTTTTGCAAAGTCATGTTATATGTAGATGAAGCACATGCAATCGGTGTTCGAGGTGAGCACGGTTTGGGTTGTGCTGAGCAATATCAAGTGATCGAAGAGATTGATTTTTTAGTTGGAACTTTCGGTAAGGCAATTGCATCAGTTGGTGGCTATTTAATTTGTCACCCAGTCATTCGAGCGTTTCTGATTAATTCGATGCGTCCTTTGATTTTTAGTACGGCTCAACCCCCAGTTTGTATGGCTTGGACAAATTTTATCTTTCAGAAAGTTTTAGGTTTAAATCAATTGCGCCAAGATTTATACAATACCAGTGGGTACTTACAACAGGCTGTACAAGCGAAGGGCTTTGATTGTCCATCTACTTCTCATATTGTTCCCGTGATTATTGGCGACTCAAGCCAAACAGTGATGAAGGCAAAAACTTTACAAGAAGCAGGGTTTTACATTATGCCTGTACGCCCTCCGACTGTTCCACAACACAGTTCTAGGTTACGTATTTCTTTAACTGCTCAAATATCTCGAGCTGATTTAGATCAGCTGATTCCCCTATTGTAAGCAGAACGTATTGTGAGTTGAATGTGAAATCTCTAAAACTTGATACGTCACAGATTGCGTTGCGTTTTGCGCAGGCAGGGCAGAGTTATCCAGAACAAGCAATTGTGCAAAGAAAAATTGCTCGGCATTTGTCTGATTTAATCACCCAATATGGTGTTGGTCAGTATGACAAAGTATTTGAAATTGGTTGTGGTTCAGGAAATCTAACCCAACTTTTAATACAAAAATTCAATATCAAAGATTTGATTTTGAATGATCTCTATGAAGATGTTCAGCAGCATTTTAACTTTAATGTAATAAGTAACCCTCAGGTAAACTGGTTAATTGGGGATATTGAACAACTTGAGTTTCCACAAAACTTGAACTTGGTTGCTTCAAGCTCTGCCCTACAGTGGATAAATGATTTAGATGCGATTTTTAAACAGGCGTTTCATCATTTAACAGCACATGCTGAGTTGTGTTTTTCGAGTTTTGGTCAACATAATTTACATGAAATTAAAAGCTTAACAGGGCAGGGATTGAGCTATTTATCTATCGAGGACTTACAGGCTAAATTGCAGAACAATGGTTTTGAAATTTTGCATTTATCTGAGCAGATTGAACAGTTGACTTTTACCCATCCCAAACAAGTTTTACAACATTTAAAAGCCACAGGTGTAACCGCAACGGCTTCTTCATTCCGTTGGACAAAGCAAAGCCTTATGGATTTTTATCAAAATTATCAAAAGTTTTCATATGTTGATGAGGTAGGAATACTTCAGTATCGCCTGACTTATCACCCTATTTATTGTATCGCGCGGAGAATGTCATGACTGGATCAGTTTACTTTATTAGTGGAATAGATACGGGGATTGGCAAGACCTACACGACAGGATATTTAGCAAAATTGTGGAATGCGCAAGGGCGTAAAACTATTACTCAAAAGTTGATTCAGACTGGTAATACAGATATATCAGAAGATATTCAACAACATCGAGAAATTATGGGCATGGGCTGGTTTCCAGAAGATGAAACCAAACTGACCATGCCAGAAATTTTTACTTATCCTGCATCACCACATTTGGCAACACAAATAGATGGACGTGAAATCGACTTCCAAAAAATTGAATCTGCCACAGATCAACTTGCACAAAACTATGAAGCTGTTTTATTGGAAGGTGCTGGTGGTTTGATGGTGCCACTCACTACAGAGCTGCTGACAATTGATTATATCGCTCAGAAAAAACTGCCAGTGATTTTAGTGAGTTCTGGTCGTTTAGGGAGTATTAATCATACGATTTTAAGTTTAGAAGCATTGAAGAGTCGTGATTTAGAGTTGTATGCGCTTGCCTATAACTTAAATGATGAATCTCAGGATGAACTAATTTCAAAAGATACCGCAGAATATTTAAAAGCCTATTTAGGGAAACATTTTCCGAACAGTATCTGGATCGATATTCCAGTAATCTCATGATAAAGCACGGTATCAAGTGCTTGATGCTGTATAAAAATACTTTGCTTTCGAGAGTAGGTTTTAACTTGAAAGCGCTTAAACAGAGAGAGGATGCTGCTGATGAGTTTTAAAATTCAAATCGAATTATTGAATGAGTCTGAACGCTCTTCTTTAGATTTTGAAAGTAATGCATCCACTCAAATTTTAAATAGCTTTGATCAAATTGATTGGTCGAAACAAGCTGTTTGGGGGATGTTAGAGCAACATCAAGGCGAGTTTCCCTTTTTTCAGGTTGAGCAGATACAGAGTGGGCGTAAGTTTGGTGGTCTTTTGATTGCCTACAGTCACGATCAATATAATTTTAATGTGCATGCAGAACTGTATCAAAAACAGCAAAAGTCACATCTTTTTGGTTTATTTAAATCTGAAAGCATGCCAAGCTTTGATAACGATGATGTGCCTTTTGAGGTATTTCGTGACTGTTTGGAAAAGTTTTTGCGTGGCAATGATTCCGAAATTGAACGACTACTCAAGATAAAATATAAAAGCTATGGTCATACAGATGCATTTAGTCGATAAATGATTGAACATTAAATTGTAATGAGTAAATTAATTAAAGGTATGTTTCTGTTTGATAATAAAGAATATTTAAAAAAATTTCTAATCGCTTCTTATCGTCGTTACATTAAGCATAAAGTGACAACAAATTAGTCTTTTTAAAAAATCAAAAGTCATTTATATTTCATATCAGTAGCGTAATTTATATCCAATAAGCGCTGTGTAATAAAATAAACTGAAAACAATCAAGAGGTGAGCCATGTCAGGATGGTATGAAATTAGTCAAGCAAAAGATGGTCAATATCGCTTTGTATTGAAAGCAGGAAATGGAGAAATTATTCTTACCAGTGAATTGTATAAAGCAAAGGCTTCAGCACTGAACGGTATTGCTTCTGTTCAAAAAAACAGCCCCGATGATGCTCGTTATGATCGCCTTGAAGCCAAAAATGGTAAACCCTACTTCAATTTAAAAGCCGCAAATCATCAAATCATTGGAACGAGCCAATTTTATTCGGGCGACGCAGCGCGCGATAATGGGATTGAATCTGTAAAGAAAAATGGTCCTTCTGAGAAAATTAAAGATTTAACTGAGCAAGCAGAATAGACTGTTAAATTTTTCTAAAAGAGCATGTGATTTACATGCTTTTTTTATGGCAATATTAAGTTGATTAAAAATACCATTATTTATCAAAATTGATCAATTTAATGAAATTATTTAAATAAATTTTAATTAAATTGTTAAGTTTAAAATTACAATTTTGACATAAATCTAGAGACACATTCTAAAAAGATAGAATATAAAAATATCGAGAGTGTTATATTTACTAGCTTTGCATTTACTTTTAAATCTTAATTGAGTTTTTATCATAAATTTATATGATTATTTTTAAGCATTTTTAAAATTTAAATATGTTATGGTCAATTTATTATCAAATTAAGATCACTGTATCGGTTTGGTATTATTGAGTTTTAATAAATAATTTACGATTAGGGTATTTGACCATTTAATCAAATACTTTTCGGAAAATATGTGAATTAGATTGAGTATTTTTAAATATTGCTAATGTAATGAAGAATTATATCCATGGAGTTGGGTGAGTGTATCTAGATTATAGGAGATATTCCATAAAATAATCATATTGGAATAATCACAAGAGATAGGTTTGATTTAGATTCAGCAGTCACTTAAATAAACACTAATATAATTCACATAATATTTATTAAGTGTTAAATTGGTCACAAATAAGTGAGGTTTCTCGATGAAAATAGAAATCGCTGGTAATTCACAAATTGCTGCTGAGGTTATTTCCCAAATTCAAATATGGGATGCTGCTGTTGTTGGTAACAGTCTTGAACACCTCTTAGATCAATGTGCACAAGATGTCAGTCTGTTTGACGTCAGTACTCAAATGGATGGTATTCACGCCTATAAACAGGAATGGGAAAAGTTTAGCCCTTATTTTAGCGAGAATATAAAAATTGTTCGACGTAATATGAAAATATATGCCTCAAACGATTTGGCGATACTGCATTGTCATTCTAAAGTGGAAAATACGGCACTGAAAGATAAGTTACAAATGCCTTGGTGTCGAACCACATTATGTCTTCAAAAGAAAGAAGGGCAATGGTTGGTGGTACATCAACATATCTCAATGCCAATAGATATGATGACTGGCAAAGCCATTATGTTAAAAGACAAGGCAAAATTGAGATTAGTGGTATAAATTAATCTTTATAACTGATGTAACGCAGTAACTCTAAAATTAAATGTTGGAGCTAGAAGAATGTGGGTACGCGGAAACGTCATCCGCAATTGCTTGAGGCAGGACTCCTTCTAATAAGTAAAGTTTCTGCGAAACTTTGAATATTTTGACGATAGTGAACGAGTTCTGCGATGTCGCTGCGCAAGATGGTTGCCCTTGCGGAGCTTTGCTCCTCATGCCAAAACAAAAGTACCTCGAGCCGAAGGCTATTCCATAAATTTAAACTTTGGATGTAAGACTCCGTCGTGTAAATTTAGCTTTTTCTTTTTCACCTACTTAATTTAAGTCAAGTGAGTAACATCAGTTTATAAAATAAACGCTCTTTCTTGGGCGTTTATTTAAATTCAATAGCAATCATTTGAAGTGGCAAAAAAGATTTTTCAGTGCTTGTTGGTTTGCTACTTGAATCACAGATCGACTTTTGAAAAAATCATGAAAATAATCTCAAAATGTGAAAAATAATGCCAAATTCATTGTTTGCAAAATATGGTTGGTTAAAACCCTTAGCTCCTCGTAATCCTCATGAGCCACATCGAGTGGCAACATCTTTAGAATTGTTGTTTGATTTGATTTTTGTGGTGGCAATCGCAACAGCAGGGCAGCAATTACATCATAGTATTATTGAAAACCATTTATCACATGGTTTATTGCTTTATTTCATGGTGTTTTTTGCACTGTGGTGGGCATGGATGAATTTTAGCTGGTTTGCCTCAGCTTATGACAATGATGATGTGTTTTATCGCATCATGACTTTTGTACAAATCATCGGTTCTTTGGTTATGGCGGCTGGCATTCCGAGTGCTTTTCAGCAGCAAGATTTTGATGTGATTATTATCGGCTACGTCATTATGCGCCTTGGATTGGTAACACAATGGTTTCGGGTTGCGAAAAATGATCCAGAGCGTAAGCAAACGGCTTTGAGATATGCTTTTGGTATTATCCTTGTGCAGATTGGTTGGTTACTTTTTCATTTTTCGCCGATTCATTTTACCCTATATCTATTTGTGCTTTTGGTGATTGCAGAACTCAGCGTCCCTATCTTTGCCGAAGCACATAATATGACACCTTGGCATCCGCATCATATTTCAGAGCGATATGCATTGCTCACCATCATTGTGTTAGGTGAGTCGATCATAGGATGTTTTGCAGCAATTTCTGATGCTTTAAATAATCAGCTGTTAAGCCAAGAGTTGATCTTTTTAACCATTGGTGGCTTATTGATCATGTTTACCATGTGGTGGGCGTATTTTGATCACGATGTTGCTGAAAGATTGAATAGTCGTAAACGTGCATTCTCATGGGGTTATGGTCATTTTTTTATTTTCGTGAGTATTGCTGCATTGGGTGCCGGCTTGGCTGCTGCCGTTGATGTTGTGACCCATAAAGCTGAAATTTCTGCTGAGATCGTAACATATTTTATTGCAATTTCTTTGATTGTATATAGCGCTAGCCTATGGTTATTACAGGATATTCATCATTTGTCTGGTATAAAGAAATGGTTTTATCCAATAACCGCTGCCATTGTGCTGTGTATTCCTATGATATTGCTTCAAACGGGCTATGCTGTGTTTGTGATTGCCATCATTTATGCATTACGTCTTATTTTTTCAAAATGTTATTTAGCAAGATAAGCAGAGTCTTATGATCAGGGTGGCGTAAATGGGGTTTCATGATTTTTACCGAATGAGTTCACATGCTGTTATTTTCAACGAACAACAGCAAGTCCTCTTATTAAAGGCAACTTATGCAGATTGTGCATGGGGTTTACCTGGTGGAGGATTGGATCAAGGTGAAACAGTACATGAAACGTTATGCCGTGAATGCCAAGAGGAATTGGGTTGTGATGTGAAGATTGAATATCTATCCGGTATTTATTATCACCCTACCGTTAATTCCCATGCCTTTATTTTTAAATGTACTTTGCCAAGTGATCAACAGATTCATTTAAGTGAAGAGCATTCTGAATACCAATGGTTTGATTTTGATCAGCTTTCCCCTGTACAAAAAATTCGGGTCGAAGATTGTTTTAACTTTGATGGTCAGGTCATCAGCCGGTCATTTTAAGGTGATGTCTCTTTTTCGGAAGCAATAAAAAACAGGTCATCAAGACCTGTTTTTTATTCTCAGTTCATTACCTTATTTATCTGGTAGGGCATAAGCGACAATAGAGTCACCCATCTTGGTCCCAAATGAACCATGTCCACCTGCCATGATCACAACATATTGTTTGCCGTTGCTTTCATAGGTCATTGGGGTTGCTTGTCCACCTGCAGGCAAACGACCTTTCCATAATTCATCACCATTGGTGACATTAATGGCACGAATATAATCGTCTTGCGTTGCGCCAATGAACATAACATTACCAGCTGTTGAAATAGAGCCACCTAACATTGGTACACCCATTTTGAACGGTGGTAATGGAATCCCTGGCATACTGTCACGGATGGTACCGATACGACGTTTCCATGCGACATCATGTGTTTTTAAATCGACACCAGCAACATAGCCCCATGCAGGTTGTTTACATGGTAAGCCGAATGGTGAAAGGAAAGCGCTGATTTCAACACCATAAGGAACACCATACATCGGTTGAACACCTGCTTCGGTACCTGCACCTTTTGCTGTTTGCTTACGGTTAGGGTCAGCTGGAATCAATTTACTGACAAATGGCAGTCCAATTGGGTTCATCACAGCAATTTGACGATCAGGGTTTAGTGATAAACCGCCCCATTCAAATACACCTAAATTACCCGGGAAAACGAGCGTGCCATTTTCTGAAGGCGGTGTATAAATGCCGTCATAATTTAAACGATGAAACGAAACACGACAGATTAATTGGTCAAACATGGTTGCGCCCCACATTTGTTTATCTGTCAATTTATCTTTTGGTGCTAAGTTAAAGTCTGAGAATGGTTGAGTTGGGGAATAGAATTCGCCTTTGGTTTGTGGACCACGTTTTACAGTTTGTGGTACTGGACGTTCATTAATCGGAACGATCGCTTGACCATTGCGACGGTCTAAAACAAAGGCATTTCCTGTTTTGGTCAATACATAGATGGCAGGAACAGTTTGTCCTGTTTTATCTTTAATATCAGCCAAGGTTGGTTGAGACGGTACATCCATATCCCATAAATCATGGTGAGTGGTTTGGAAGTTCCAGACTAATTTACCTGTCGTTGCATTCAACGCTAACATTGAGTTGGCATAACGCTCATGCAGTTTGGTACGGTTACCGCCCCAGATATCAGGTGTACCTACACCAGTGGGTACATAAACAATATCGAGTTTTGCATCATAGGCGAGTGGTGCCCATGCATTTGGTGAGTTGTTGACATATTTTTGACCAGGACCTGGAATCTGGTTTGGATCTTCAGCACCTGTGTCAAATACCCAAAGCAAAGCACCTGTATTCACGTCATAACCACGAATCACACCAGAGGGTTCTTGTGTAGAATAGTTATCGGTTGTTGAACCACCAATGATAATGGTTGTACCCGTAACCACTGGTGGAGACGTTGGAATATAGCCACCCGGATAAGGGAAAGGCATATCTTTTTGCAAATCAACTTCACCGTTGTGACCAAAGTCAGAACAAGCTTTACCAGTATCTGCATTTACGGCAACGATACGACCATCGTTTACAGGTAAAATGACTTTACGTGGGCATTCTGTTGAAGATGATTTTTTTGCTTGCAGGCTTGTTGCAAAACCTACAGTGTTATTTGCATCGTAGTAAGAAACACCACGACAGGTTAAGTGTTGGAAAGTATTATCTGATTTAAGTTTTGGATCAAATACCCACTTTTCTTTACCTGTAGAGGGATCAAGAGAAACCAATTTTTGGTGAGTCGTACACAAATACATGTTATTGCCGATTTTAATCGGAGTAACCTGATTGGTTGTTTCACCAGAGTCATTCTCTGTTTTTGACTCGCCTGTATGATAAGTCCATGCAACTTGCAGGTCTTTCACGTTGTCCGAGTTAATTTGGTTCAATGGAGAATAACGTAAACCTGATTGAGTGCGCCCATATGCAGGCCAATCCGCATCAGCGATTCCATCAATTGGAGCAGGGGTTGGTTGTTTTGCGGATAATGTCCCACGAATTTCTTGTGGATCATTAAAGATCGAATATGCCATCACGGCAATCGTGATTGCCAAAGTACCAGAAAGTGCAATTTTAGCGCCTTTGGCATTGAAACCACGGGTAACTGCTGGAATAAGTAACCATAAACCAAACACGCCTAAGATGTCTAAACGTGGTGCAAGCGCGAAAAAGTCAGAGCCGACTTCCCAAAGCCCCCAGACCACAGTACCGAGTACTAGAGCAGCGTAGACATATAAAGCAGAGCTGCTTAATTTACGTAATAAAATTGCTGTTGCAATGAACAGTATGCCGGCAATGATGTAGTACCAAGACCCACCAAGTGCTGCAAGCCATACGCCACCAATAAAGAGGACTATACCAAATACAATTGCAATTGCAATGGTAAATGTTCTAAATCCTGAAGATGGAGTTTGCATATTGACCACCTATCTATTTAATTAATTTTGAATGCTTGATCATTCCCATAAGGTTTGATGAAGCAGAGAACTTAAAAAACTAGACTTTAAATATTTTAATGTCTTGGGAGAACATATAAGCGGGCATCAAAATATTTATCGTCTACAAACTAAAATGCAGTTTGTAATTTAATGCCGCCAACCCACGCATTTTCGCCATTTTTATATGCGCCGACATGGCGGATATACTGTACATTTGGACGAATTGTGAGCCAATTTGTGGCATGTACACCATAATAAACTTCGGTGTTATATTCTTCGTCTTGTTGACGAATCTGAATATCATTGACATCAGAATTGATGCTAATACGGGAAAAGCCAATGGCGATGTCATCTTGAGGGCGAGCATCAAATGGACCTTTATAGACCAGCCCAATATTTTGCATATTGTCTACCGTATTGGTTTTTGAGTCATGAAAAGTGACATTGACAAAACCTGTTAAGCCGCGATTTACATTCCCTTGATGTGTGGTGAGTTGTTGTTTTGCAACGACCCATCCACCTTGCTTATGATCGGTTTGATTTGGTTTTTTGATGGTTGGTGCATCTGCTGTACTGTAGTAGTAGCCCAAACGATACTCGCCAGGTAAATTGGCTGTGCTAAGTTTAGGTTGCCAAACCACTTCTGCTGGAATAATTGCGCCATGAGAACCATCTGTGCTGAGGTTGAAACCTTTACTACGCTTTAAGTTCTCAGGATTATATTCATAAGCGCCAATTTGCGCATAAAGTTCAGGGGTGAGATTGTATTTCGCTCGAATTGCCCATTGACTGACAGGCCAGTTGTACCATTGATCACCAACCCAGTTCCCCACTTGAGAGCCACAGAGTGCAAGGTTTTGAAAATCACAGTCAAAGCTGTTAAAATCCTCGCCTTCGCCAAAACGACCCACTTTAATATCTAATTTTTGATCAAGAAATTTTTTCTTGATCCAGAAATCAGTAAGGCGCCAAGTTTGACCTCGTCCCCAAACTTCTTGGGTGGAGCTGAGTTGTCCAGCAAGTGCGTCTGAGGTTTGTGAAAGTGAGCGACCATTACGTTCAGTGATGGTGATTTGGACTTCTGTATCTTTCCAACCCAATACTTTCTCTAAGTCGATATGGGTACCCAATGCAAACTGATCTGCATACTCGGTACCGTGGCTTGAATGATTTTTTGAATCCAGTAATGTGGCTAATTCGCCAGTATAACCAAAACTGAAGTCATAACCTTTTTGTTGCAACTCGGTTCGCTTACCGTTCCAGTCGCCAAGCATCCACGGACTTTGTGGATCAAATGCATCAGCTGCCTGTGTACTTTGAAAAGAACAACATAAAGACAATAGGCTGATTGCCCCATAAAAGTAACCTTTAGATTTATTCATATTTGGTGACCTTGATAACACTTTGTAACTAATTATTTATGATACTCTCATATTTGTATAAAAATCTATTAATTTTGACTTTTAATTGTAATTTATGTAAATAGTTTATCGTATGGTGATAATTCTTTGTAAATACATAATTAAAATAAGGGTATCTTTTAGGTTAATTTATTCTATTGTTTTTGTTGGACTAAATTTATTTGTATAGTGCTTGAAATGATTATGAAACGTAGGGGGTGAGGATTTTAGAGGCATTAAGAAGCAGGAATAATGAAGCATCATCAGAACACCTGTGTAATTGATTAGTATCAAGATTACACAGGATGCTCTGCTTACAATTCATACAAATTGTAAATAAAATGACTAATTTGTAATTTTATTTAACTTAAAAGATGTTTGTTGTTAGTGTGCTGCTACCAATTTCCTTCGCCGAGTTGCTGACCAATATATTGATAACGCATTTGTGATCTTGAAAATTTTATTGGACATGCTAACTGGGGTTCGGTTTGATCTGCATTGGCTTTTAATGGAACATTGATCACCCAACCGCGTTCTTTGGAAATTTTGGAGTTTAGGGCTTCATCCAAACTTAAAACTGGCTCGACACAAACATCCAGTTGGCTAAATAAATCGTTCCATGTTGCAAGTGTTTGAGTTTTAATCTTTTCTCGAATTGCTTGTTTGACCATTTGGCGGTCTTCAGGGTCAAAAGAAGTACCTTTTTCTAATAGAATTGGCAGTTCGAGCGCTGTTGCTAAACCTGTCATAAATTGTGGTTCTAAACTACCGATCGATAAGTAACGATCATCGGCAGTTGCATAATAATCATAGAAAGTACCGCCATTCAGTTGCTCTAACTCACGCTGTTGATGTTGCCCACCTGCCAAACTGGCTGCGGCAGCCATATTGTTGAGCCCAACCACACAGTCTGTCATAGAAATATCAATGTACTGTCCAAGTCCACTATTTTGACGTTCGACCACAGCCGCAAGAATCCCAATCACCGCATGTAATGAACCACCTGCGACGTCGGCGATCTGAATTCCCATCGGTGGTGGTCCACTGTCTTGACGACCACAATGCCCCGCGATTCCAGACAGTGCAATATAGTTAATATCATGTCCTGCCTTATCTTTATATGTGCCGGATTGCCCATAACCTGTAATCGAGCAGTAAATCAGACGAGGATTAATTTCAGACAAGGTTGGATAGTCTAAACCCAAACGTTGCATTACTCCGGGACGGAATTGCTCAACCACAATATCGTATTGAGAAATTTTTTCCTTGACCTGCGCTATACTGGCAGGATCTTTTAAATCTAAGGTGACAGATTGTTTGTTTCGATTCAGATAACTATGTGATGTTGCTTGTCCATTTGCATAGGGAGGAAACAAACGAACCAGATCTGGACGAGTAGGTGACTCGATATGGATCACTTCTGCACCTAAGTCGGCAAGATACAAAGTTGCGAATGGACCGGGTAATAAAGTCGAAAAATCGAGTACTTTCAATCCCTTTAAAGCGCTTGTCATAATTGTTTTTACCAATATAGTGTTGATTTTACATCCATAATAGAAATATAAAATTAACAAAACAATGTCATGTTCAGCCATTTACCTTGATCATTTCGGCAATTTATGATGTAAAAAGGTGATCTGCACTGTTGTAAATCGCCAATAAAACATTTTTTAGCGTCATTTAGGTCAATTGTTAGTGAACATCAAAGAGAGTGAAGGATTTACCATGAGTCGTGATACGATCAGTATCCATTTTGTGAATGCAGCCTTAACCGGTGTAAAACGTTTAGGAATGGACGTTGATACTTTACTTTCACATGTTGGCATAGAAGCAGAATTACTGCGTCAGCCTAAAGCACGTATTTCACCAGAGCAATATACTCGCTTCGTGAAAATGTTGTGGATGGTTACCCAAGATGAACATGTTGGATTTGATATTCAACCACGTCGTCTAGGCTCTTTTGCCATTATGTGCCAATTGATCATCCATGCTAAAACACTGGGTGATGCTTTAGAACTATCCTCCCAATTCTATAAATTATTTGGTGATGAATGGTCTGTAGCAGTTGAACGAGATAAACATGAAGCGCGTTTGGTGCCTTTGATTCCAAAAACCATGGACCCTGACCACTTCATTACTGAAAGTATGCTGATGATTTGGCATGGTTTGGCATCTTGGTTAATTGAGCGTCGTATTCCTCTGGAGCGTGTACATTTTGGCTACCCACGCCCAAATCATGCAGATGAATATGATGCATTATTCTTTGCACCTGTCATGCAGTTCGACATGCCTCGTACGGAAATTACCTTTGCTGCTGACTATTTAGACCTGCCGATTCGTCAGGATGAGGCGAGTTTAGAAGAGTTTTTAAAAGCTGCACCTGCACAACTTTTGGTGAAATTTAAAAATACCAATTCGTTGACATCACGTATCCGTGAAGTGTTGAAGAGCCAGATCGGCGAAGAAATGCCGACCTTGAATGATGTAGCATCCATGTTGTATTTATCCCCACAGACTTTGCGCCGTCGTTTAGCTGCTGAAGGTAAAAGCTATCAAGGTGTTAAAGATGCATTACGTCGTGATGCTGCAATTCATTTGTTATTAAATCCAGATTTAACCCTTGAAGATGTGGCTCAACAAGTTGGTTTTAGTGAAACCAGTACCTTCCACCGTGCATTTAAAAAATGGACTGGGGTTACGCCGGGGCTCTATCGCCAATTACATGGTTATCACTGATGACAACATGATGAAATCAAAAACTATTTTTTGATTATCCTCCGCCCAAGTTTGACTTGGGCTTTTTTATGTCTAAGCATTTTGTCGATGCATTTTCTGATATATGATGGAATGGGTTTAAACGATAGGGCATTAAAAAAATGATTAAGCTCGGGCAGTTTGATGAGATACAAGTACAAAACTTGCTTCGCATTCATTTAGCAGGCATGCATGAGAACTCACCAATTGAACATAGTTTTGCTTTAGACCTTTCCGCATTACAACAGCCACAGATCAGTTTTTATACCCTTTGGGATCAAGATGAGCTTTTGGCATGTGGCGCTATTCAAGAACTCTCGCCAATTCATGCCGAAATCAAATCCATGCGGACTCATCCTCAACATTTAGGTAAAGGCGCAGCGACTACAGTTTTAAAACATCTGTTGCATATTGCGCAGTTTAGAAAATATCAAAAATTGAGTCTTGAAACAGGAACACATCCCTCTTTTGATCCAGCAATTCATTTGTATAAAAAGTTTGGATTTATCAAAGGTGATGCTTTCTCAAGCTATCAAGCCACCGAATTTAATCAGTTCTATCATTTAGACTTGTCTGTTACATCGCTCATTGCATGATATTCTGTAAAGCGGAGATGTATGTCAATTTCAAACTTTTTAAGTGGGGAGTTTGATCATACTTAACGCTAAATGTATGGCTAGATCAATAAATGACATGTTTAATTAGAACAATTGAAACTTTAGATATTCCACGCTTAATTGAAATTGAAAAATCAGCAACGCAAGCTTTTTTGAATATTCCTGCACTTGCTTGGTTAGCAGACAGCTCAATTTTATCTGTAGATGACCACATGCAGTTGATTTCAAAAGCGTATGGCTTTGTTTCGGTAAATCTTGATAATCAAGCCACTGGATTTTTATATGCCGAAAAACAAAACCAAGATTTATATATTATTGAATTAGATGTGGATGGGACATTGCAAAAGCAAGGAATTGGACGGCAATTACTGGAATACATTATCGATTTTGCTCGGAAGCATGATTTTTCAAATCTGACATTAACGACATTTAATGATGTGATTTGGAATCGCCCATTTTATGAGAAGTTAGGTTTTCAAAAGCTGGATGACGATCATTTACCAGATTATCTCCAAAAAAAAATTCAACATGAGGTTGAATGCGGTTTTCTTCGAGAAAGTCGTTGTGCGATGACATTGAATGTTTTATCCATTTAAAGTGAATACAGTATGAATGTTAATTTGTTTACTGATGATTCTTGATTAAATATTTAGGACTCAAGATTTGGTGTAGAACAGTATGTGGATGTTGATGAGAACAATCTCAGCTTATCGTTTTATTGACATTATTTTAGGTATTTTTACCACTTTAGAAGATGCCGAAAAGGCTAGAATACAGTATATGACATACCGCAAAGATCATGATCCTTGGCATGATCAAGCTTATCGTGAGTCATCTTTAGCTGATGATCTCCGTATCATTACTGTGGATGGTAATTTCCGAAATGGGGAAATTGTTTTTGAAATTAGTGAATATATTGAGGGTTTTGGGCAAATTGTAAGGGTTTTAAAAGCAATTACGCTCACACAAGCTGAAGCGATTGCATGTATTCAACGATTAGAAGCTGTTGAACATGAATTTCCTCAATTTGCGGAAATAGACTACTTAAAAATAGGGACATTACATTCAGATTTAAGTGAAGATCAACCCATCAGCTATCCAAGGAATGAAACTGATTTAGCCCAGACAGGGAAAAGAGAATTCAGTGATATTCTCGATATCGATTTTGTTTAGCAACATGATTTTAATGCTTATATGAGTTTTAGTAGGTAATGAGCAATGTTTGGTGCTGATATATGGGCATTTAAATCTCTTTAATTTGCAGCTTTTTTCAATTGACAAAAAATATCAAGCGACTATTCCGTTCTCGTCATTGATCTCTCGACTTTATAAAGTACACTCGAAGCACATAACAATCTAGAAGTCATAAGAAGGAACAGCTATGAGCGAGGCTTACATCATTGATGCCATTCGCACACCACGCGGAAAAGGAAAGAAAGATGGATCACTCTATGAAGTGAAGCCAATCACTTTATTAACAACATTACTCAATGAATTGAAAGATCGCCACCAATTGGATACTTCCAAAGTTGATGACATCGTATTGGGTTGTGTGACGCCAATTGCAGATCAAGGTGGTGATATCGCAAAAACTGCTGCGATTGCAGCAGGTTGGGACAATGATGTTGCAGGTGTACAAATCAACCGCTTCTGTGCATCAGGTTTGGAAGCGGTGAATATGGCTGCTCAAAAAGTCCGTTCTGGTTGGGAAGATGTTGTGGTTGCGGGTGGCGTAGAGTCGATGTCTCGTATTCCAATGGGCTCAGATGGTGGACCTTGGGCGCTTGATCCTGAGACCAATTTAAAATCACATTTTGTTCCTCAAGGGATTGGCGCTGATTTAATTGCAACACTAGATGGTTATAGCCGTTCGGATGTCGATGAGTTTGCTGCGAATTCGCAACGTAAAGCAGCGGCGGCGCAAGCAGCAGGTTATTTTGATCAATCTGTTGTGGCGGTAAAAGACAAAGCAGGGGTGATGATTCTTGAAAAAGATGAATTTATTAAGCCACTCACTACAGCGGAAGGCTTGGCAAAGCTGAATCCAAGTTTTGAAATGATGGGTAGCATGGGCTTTGATGCGATTGCTTTACAGCAATATCCAGAAGCACAGAAAATTAACCATGTACATCATGCAGGAAATTCATCAGGAATTGTGGATGGTGCGGCTGTGGTGTTATTGGCATCTGAAAAAGCAGTAAAAGAACAAGGTTTAAAACCTCGTGCCAAAGTGTTGGCGACGGCTTTAGTTGGAACAGATCCTACCATTATGCTGACTGGTCCAGCACCTGCTGCGCGTAAGGCATTGGCAAAAGCGGGTCTGACCATTGATGATATTGATCTATTTGAAGTGAATGAAGCTTTTGCATCGGTTGTGATGCGCTTTATGTCTGAACTTAACGTTCCTGCTGAAAAAGTCAATGTCAATGGTGGTGCAATCGCCATGGGGCATCCTCTGGGCGCAACAGGTGCAATGATTTTAGGTACATTGTTGGATGAATTAGAACGTCAAGGGAAAAAGCGTGGTTTAGCAACCTTGTGTGTGGGTGGTGGCATGGGTATTGCGACCATTATTGAGTTGGTTTAAGGAGAAGAATAATGAGCGCAATTCAATATGAAAAAAATGCAGATGGCATTGTCATTCTAACAATGGATTCTCCAAACCAATCTGCCAACACCATGAATGCTGATTTCCGTGTGGCTTTAGAAAATGTTGTTTCAAAACTTAAATCTGAAACTGACCTCAAAGGTGTGATTTATCGTTCTGCAAAAAAGACATTCTTTGCTGGCGGTGATTTGGATGAACTCATTGAAGCAACACCAGAGCATGCGACTGAATTCTTTAACATGACTGCAAAACTCAAAGATGATCTACGTGCAATTGATACTTTGGGAGTACCTGTCGTTGCTGCGATTAACGGAACTGCTTTAGGTGGTGGTTGGGAAATTGCGTTAAGTTGTCATTATCGTATTGCTCTAAACGATCCTAAAATCAAATTAGGTCTGCCTGAGGTGACGCTTGGCTTATTACCTGGCGGTGGTGGTGTCGTACGGATGGTACGACTACTTGGATTGCAAAACGCTTTTCCATTTCTGATGGAAGGTAAGCAATTTGGGGTGGATAAAGCAAAGTCTCTCGGTTTAGTCAATGAGCTTGCTGAGAATGAGAAAGACATGCTCGACAAAGCCATTGCTTGGATTAAGGCGAATCCGAAATCACAACAGCCTTATGATGTAAAAGGCTATAAGATTCCTGGGGGAGATCCAAAAACACCGGCTGTTGCGCAAATTCTTGCTATTGCACCTGCAATGTTAAGAGACAAAACCAAAGGATGCTACCCTGCACCAGAAGCAATCATGGCTGCCGCAGTAGAAGGGGCACAAGTTGATGTAGATACAGCTTTCCGTATTGAAAATCGTTATTTCACTTACCTTGCAACAGGGCAAGTGGCGAAAAATATGATCGGTACATTCTGGCATGGTTTAAATGCAATCAAAGCTGGCGCAAGTCGCCCTAAAGATATTGCAAAATGGCAGGCGACCAAAGTTGGTGTGTTAGGTGCAGGCATGATGGGTGCAGGTATTGCCTATTCTACAGCGATCAAAGGAATACAAGTTGTTCTGAAAGATGTATCTGTTGAAAATGCTGAAAAAGGCAAAGCATATAGCCAAAAACTTTTGGATAAGCGTGTCTCACAGGGGCGTATGACGGCTGAAAAACGTGATCAAGTTTTAAGTTTGATTACAGCAACTGCTTCTGCAGAAGATTTAAAAGGCTGTGATTTGATTATCGAAGCTGTTTTTGAAAATCAAGATTTGAAAGCCAAAGTGACTCAAGAAGCTGAACAGTTCTTGGTTGATGGTGGTGTGATGGCTTCAAATACTTCAACATTACCGATTACGGGTTTAGCCAAAGCTTCTAAAGATGATACTCATTTTATCGGTCTGCATTTCTTCAGCCCAGTCGATAAAATGCAATTGGTGGAAATCATCAAAGGTAAGAATACTTCTGCTGAAACTTTAGCAAAAGCCTATGACTATGTGCAGCAAATTGGTAAAACGCCTATTGTTGTCAATGATAGTCGTGGTTTCTTTACCAGTCGTGTCTTTGGCACATTTGTACAAGAGGGTTTACGTCTATTGCATGAAGGTGTCCATCCAGCACGCATTGAAATGGCTGCATTGAAAGCAGGTATGCCAGTGGGTCCACTTGCCATTCAGGATGAAGTTGCATTAACGCTTTCTGAACATGTGGCGAAAGAAACCCGTAAAGCACTGCAAGCAGAAGGTAAAGATTTACCACTTTCAGGTGCAGATGATGTGATTGAAACCATGATTCATACCTTTGAGCGTAAGGGTAAGGCAGCAGGTGCAGGTTTTTATGAATACCCAGAAGGTGGGAAGAAGCATTTATGGGAGGGTCTAAGCCACTGGAAGAAAGATGTAGTTATTTCTGAGCAAGAAATGATAGATCGCTTCCTGTTTGTTCAAGCATTGGACACTTTACGTTGCTATGAAGAAAATGTTTTGGAATCTGTAATTGATGCCAATATTGGTTCGATTTTTGGAATAGGTTTTGCGCCGTGGACAGGAGGTGCGATCCAATTCCTCAACCAATATGGTCTGGAAAAAGCATTGGCTCGCGCAAACGCATTAGAAGCAAAGTATGGTGAGCGTTTTAAAGCACCACAGAAATTGATAGACCAGATTCCAGTAGGGAAAATTATCTGATCAATTGATCTCGTTGAAAAATAGGGCAATTGCCCTATTTTTTTATTATCTTATTTTGATTAAATACTATACATTTGTGACACTTTTCTTCAATATAATGCGCGAAACCATTTTTACGATTTGCGATCAATCAGATTGCTATATGTGGAAAAATAGCAATAATCAAAATATCGACTAAAGTCTAATATTTCCCTTATAAAAAAGGATTGGGAATTCACATGGATTTAATACAAAGCAACGGTCAGCCACGTTATGGACGCTTTAAAGAAGTGCCCAGCAAAATTAATGTTCATGATTATGTCTATAAAACACCCTATGGAAAAACATTAACAGGCTGGCGCAAGCATTTAAAATATAAAAAGTTTAAATTTTGTGGTATTCAGCACGAACAATATTCAATTGGGATTGCAATAGCAGATATTGGTTGGGCTGGACACGGTTTCATCTATATATATGATCATACCAATCAAGAGGTTTTAGAGTGGAATGCCAATACCATTTTAGGACGTGGTACTTCACTTGATGAACAGCCTTTATATAGCCAAAGCCATTTTAGTAAGTCGCCGTTTGAATTCGAAATGCAACATGCCAATGGGGTGCGTTATATCCGTGCAACCCGTCATGGTGAGGAGCAGTTAAAAGCACGAATATTTTGTGCTGGTACTGAACCTTTAAGTCTATGTAGTCCTAATGGCATCAATGGTTGGACCTATACTCAAAAGAAAACAACATTGGCTGTTGAGGGTTTTTTTGTTGATAAGCATAAAGAATTGATTCATTTCAATGATCAATCATTGGCTTCTTTAGATGATACCTGTGGCTTTTTAAGACCTGAAACGGCTTGGTTTTGGCTTTCTTGTAATTTTTGGGATCAGCAAGGTCAACGTATTGGCTTAAACCTTGCATCAGGAGTAAATGAAAGTTTTGGTAATGAAAACTGCCTTTGGATCAATGGTGTACTCTATGCAGTTGCGGATGTATTGTTTGAAAAAATAGATACCAATGTATGGTCAGTACGTTCCCTAGATCAGAAACTCAATCTTCACATAGAAACGGGTTGGCGTAGATTTGAGAATTTAAACCTACGTTTGGTGGGGAGTCAATTTAGCCAATGGCAATCACGCATCAGTGGTAGCATCGAATCAGAAACAGGTGAAACCATTCAGCTTAATCAAGAATATGGTTTGCTTGAACAGCATTATGCAAAGTGGTAAGACTTCGTTTCGGAATTAAAATATTGGATTGAGCGTTCAGGACAAAAAAAGCAACATAAGAAGGGTTTGGATAAAATCTTATGTTGCCGAAAAAGAAATTGATCAGCTAGGGGGTAATTATTTCAATGTCTTATTGGGCTGCTTGCCAAAACGCTTCACCCGCTTCAATTGGATCATTGGTTTCAGCCAAAGTATCTACCCAGACTTGATATTGTCGGATCACAGGGTGCTGACTCGGATGAAAATCGGCTTTAAACCAATCTAGGTATTGCTGACGCATGGCAGATAATTTTCCAGACTTACCAAAGAACCAAGGAATACCTTTGAGCGCAAATTTGGCGCGTTGTAAGCGACTAAAGCCGTCATGTTTTAACATCACATTGGCACGATAAAAAGTGAAACCAAACATTTGTAGTGTTACAAAAGCCAGCGCGAATTTACGCAGATTCTCTGACACTTCGCCCACTTCTTTCATCACATCAAAAGCCACATCACGATGCTCCATTTCTTCAATTGAGTGCCAAGCAAAGAGTGCGCGTACAAAGGGATGTACATCAGCTAAAGTTTCTTTATGACTATAAAAAGTTTCTGCCATAAGTGCGGTGAGGTGTTCTGCTGCAGCTGTCATGGCAATGTTGTATTGCTTAGAGCGATGTTTGAGGATGTACTCAAAATGTTCACCCATAAACTGAACAAACTGATCTACAGGCATACCTTGGCGTTGCATTTCCTGATTCATTTTGTCATGGGCTAGACCGTGTTGTGCTTCTTGCTTAATGAAATCTGTTACGCGTTGTTGTAAATCTGGATCGGTGATTTTATCGCGAAGTGCTCGTACACTTTGGATGAAATAGCGTTCGCCCACAGGAAAAGTCAGGCTAAGTGCATCAAACATACGTGTTCGGAAAGGGTCGTTGTCGAACCAAAAACGTGGAACTTCATTTAATCTAAAATCTAGATTCGTTCGGACTACAGGATCAACTTGGTGTTGTACATATGCATTCATTATTTTATTCTCACATTTACCCATCAACAAAGGTGTAGCATAAGCAGACTTATAAACCTGCTTGCCAAAATGCTTCACCTGCTTGAATTGGATCATTGGTGGCAGCCATGGTGTCGACCCAAACTTGATATTGGCGAATCACTGGATGTTGGCTAGGGTGGAAATCTTTTTTAAACCAATCCAAATATTCACTTCTCATTGCTGAAAGAATACCTTGCTTTCCAAAGAACCATGGTAAGCCTTGAGCCGCCATCTTGATTCGTTCTAGACGGCTGAAACCATCATGCTTCAACATGATATTGGCTCGGTACAGCGTGAAGTTGAACATCATGATTGTAGTAAATGCCAAAGCGAAACGGCGTAAATGATCTGGAACTTCACCCACTTGTTGCATGACATCAAAGGCCACATCTCGATGTTCCATTTCCTCAATAGAGTGCCATGCTAACAAAGCGCGAACATAAGGATGTGCTTCAGCTAAAGTTGCTTTATGACGATAAAAAGTTTCTGCCATAAGTGCGGTTAAGTGTTCCGCTGCTGCTGTCATAGCGATGTTGTACTGTGGAGAACGTTGGCTGAGTTCAAATTTAAATATTTTTTGTAGAAGCTGAATAAAACGATCAACAGGCATTCCTTGGTCTTTCATGACTTGGTTCATTTTGTCATGTGCCATGCCATGTTGAGCCTCTTGACGAATAAAGTCAGCAACCCGTTGTTGTAAATCTGGATCGGTGATTTTATTGCGAAATAAACGAACACTTTCAATAAAGTAGCGCTCTCCATCTGGAAAGGTTAGGCTCAAAGCATCAAATAAACGTGTACGGAATGGATCTCCGCCAAACCAGAAGCGAGGAACGTCTTCAAGCTTGAAATCGAGCTTGGTGCGAACGACTGGGTCCACCTGATATTTAACTAATGCATTCATTTTGTTTTACTTGCATTGCTTTCGATGATTTCAGTATGTCGGGAAATTGCAGCTTTGTTTTGACAGATATTGCCAATTTTTATACATTTTATGACAGAATGAAAATTTAGAATGTCAAATTGGTTGATATGTAGAATTGAAAGAGTGCAAGGATATGCAAGAGCTTCAGATTCCGAACGGCTATTTCCATCTCTGGCAGATGTACTTGGCTGAACGAGGCGTGGATGTTACCACGCTTGATTTTTTGCAGGCAGATGAAAAACAACATTTGCTGAGTATCCTGTCATTACCTATTGATACACAATCGGCTTATTTATTCTTTCACCAATTGATTGAAAAAACCAAACAGGCTTTCGATTGCCCACAAATTGTTTTTGAAATGGCGGAATATGTTCGACCAGAACATTTTGGAGTGTTGGGTTATATGGCATCCCGAAGTACCACCGTTGCCGAAGCATTACAAAATATTATGCGCTTTAGTCGTTTGGTGATTGATGGGGATGAAGTAATTCCCATGCAGATGCAACAAAAAGGGCAGTATGTTCATTTAATTTGGCCATTTCATCATGATAAATATATTTTAATTAATGAATTTACCAATGCGCTGATGATGCATCTTGCGCGGAAAATCGTACCCCCAAATCAATTTCCCCTACAAGCAGTATACTTTGCACACGCCCCACAGATGGCACTCTATCATTATCAAAAGTTCTATGCTTGCGAGGTGCTATTCAATCAACCTCACTACAGTTTTGTATTGCGTATGGAAGGCTTGGAACTTAAGATACAACAAGCTGACCCATCTTTGATGCAGCTCTTGGTCAAGCAGGCAGAAGAAGCGATTGCAGCGAAACCTCGCTATAAAACCATTGCCCAGCAATTGCATATTATCGTGGCGGAGTATTTAAAACTCAAAGAACAAGCGCCAAAGATTGAGGATGTTGCACAGGAACTGCATATTTCGACACGTACTTTACAACGGCAACTCAGTGACTTAGACACTTCTTTTAAAAAAATTGTTGAAAGTGAACGGATGAAACGATGTGAATTTTTACTGAGTGGTGACATACAACTTTCTGAAATTGCAATGCGTTTAGGTTATTCGGATCAGTCCGCTTTAGCCCGAGCCTATAAAGCATATAGTGGTCAAACGTTGTTAGAAAAAAAGCAAGATTTAAAGTCTTCATAAATGCTTTGCAAAAACTAACTTAGACAATATGGCGGTAGGCTAAGTTAATTTTTTCATGCCTATTATTTATGAATTCTATTTTAATTTTGGAAATCTAAATGCGATAGCTAAAACTGCAAATATTGCCAATACCCAGCAGTAATAAATGGAGCTGATGAGTTCCACAGGTGAAAGTTTAGCAATTGAACATGCGAGTAGAAGTTGTGCACCATAGGGAATAATTCCTTGGATCACACATGAAAAAATATCCATGAATGCAGCAGCACGTTTGGGGTCTACACCATATTCTTTGGCAACTTCTCGTGCCATATCACCAGATAAGATAATTGCCACAGTATTATTGGCAACGAATAAATTCGAGAAAATCACCAAAAAGCTAATACCAATTTCACCTGCACGTTGTCGACCAATATTAAATCGTCGGGTTGCAGAATAAATCCGTTGAATTAACCACTCTAAACCACCTTCCTTTTGCATAATGGCAGAAAGTCCACCTAAAAACATGGAAAGTAGCGCAACCTCAAACATTCCCACAAATCCGTCATAAATTGCGTTATTTAATTTGAGTAAATCCAATTCAGGCTTTGCAACCAGACCGATTAAGACAGAAAGGACAATACCAATCGTCAACACAGCAAGCACGTGCAAACGGGTAAAAGCCAAAAAGAAAACAGCCAAATAAGGCACAATCAACCATAAGTTATAGCTTTTATACTCAATGAGTTGAGATTGGTGACTGGTCAAAAAATAAATCATGATGGTGATGATTGCAGCCGGTAGTGCAATCCAAATGTTGACCCGAAATTTGTCGCGTAGCTCTACATTTAAACTTCTCGTTGCCGCAATGGTGGTATCTGAAATCATCGATAGATTATCACCAAACATTGCACCACTAACCACTGCACCTATGGCATAAATGGGCTGAATCGCTGTGGCTTGGGAGAATCCAAACGCAATCGGAGCACAAGCTGCAATTGTGCCCATTGATGTTCCCATTGCAGTTGCAATAAAAGCTGAAATCACAAACAGCATGGGCAAGACAAATGTCGGTGGAATAATGGATAAACCAAATTGAACAGTTGAATCCACACTTCCAATGCTACTGGTCACACTTGCAAATGCGCCAGCCAACATGAAAACCATAAACATGAGGATCAAATTTGGATGGCTTGCACCATTTAAAAATGCTTCAATTGCTGAGTTTATTTTTCCTTTATACAGCAAAATCGCCAATATAATCGCAGGCAACGCTGCGATCGGAGCTTTGACTTGATAAAAAGCAAACTCAGTACCAATGATGGTATGGTAAATACCGCTGCCTAAAAAAATGGCTAAAAATACAATAAGTGGTAATAGCGCAAGCGCACTGGCTTGCACTTTAGCCTGTGGGAGTGTGGTCATAAGAGGAGATAAAAAATCAGAATCCCGCGTAGTATAAACAGCTTTTGCAATTTCTGAAAAATGATTGTGTATCTTCTAGAAGTGCTTTTTTTACCCTATGGTTATGATTTATTTTTATTTTTTAAAAAATATGTGGGATTTTCATTATATTAAAAATAGGTAACTTTGATCATTGTCCTCATTTTGAAAATAGCGCTAAATGTACATATGGGTTGTTTTATTATTTGTCATATAAAACAAGATACGTTTGAGCGACTATGTGACTCTATCCTTTGAGTAAAAAATAGCGTTACAATGCAGTGTCTTGTATTTATACATTTGGATGATGGAAGATAATAAGTCAATGAATTTTAAATTCATCTCAGTTGTCTGATCATCTAAAAACTCCTCAAGTTTGAACAATTCAAGGAATGTACAATCCTATGTCACGTTTAGCTACTCGTTTTGCACAACTTAAATCTCAACAGCGTAAGGCTTTGGTTTCTTATGTGATGGCGGGTGATCCACAACCTCATGTAACGGTACCATTGTTGCATCAGATGGTTGAAGCAGGCGTAGATGTTGTAGAACTTGGATTACCATTTTCCGACCCGATGGCAGATGGTCCTGTAATCGCACTTGCAGCAGAGCGTGCTCTGGCTGCCGGCACCAACACACTTGATGCTTTGAATATGGTCAAAGCGTTTCGTCAAAAAGACACCACTACACCTGTTGTTTTAATGGGATATTTAAATCCTGTTGAAGTCATTGGATATGAAAAGTTTGTGGCTTATGCCCATGAATGTGGCGTAGATGGCGTATTGCTTGTGGACTTACCTCCAGAAGAAGCAAAAACATTAGATGACGTATTGCAAAAATACGATATGGATCAAATCTTTTTGCTCGCACCAACCTCTACTGAACAGCGTATTCAACATGTAGTAAATCAAGCCCGTGGTTTTATTTACTATGTGTCTCTAAAAGGTGTCACTGGTGCTGCAACATTGGACACAACTGAAGTCGCAACACGTATCCAAAAAATAAAAACCTTTACAGATATTCCTGTTGGTGTAGGTTTTGGAATCAGTGATGCTGCTTCTGCTAAAGCTGTTGGTCAAGTTGCAGATGCTGTGATTGTTGGAAGTGCTTTTGTCAAACCTTTTGCAAATCTTGCACCAGAACAAGCTGTTGAAGCAGCAGTGAATAAAGTCAAGGAGCTTCGAGCGGCGCTCGATGAGTTAGTATGAATCAAGAAGTGAAATCAGGGAAAATCCTCAGCGCAATTACGCCGTGGACAGATCGTAAAGTTCCAGGCATTGATGTGCCTGATCAACAACAAACACTCAAAGCGACGTTTACTGAACCAACCATTGAGTGCCCTGAATGTCATGCACTCGTGACTCGTACAGCGATGTCTTTTAATGCTTATGTTTGTCCGTCATGTGATGAACATTTGAAAATGAAAGCACGTGATCGTTTGAACTGGTTCTTTGATCAGGTTAACAATGAACTTGGTCAAGAGTTTGTTGCAAAAGATCCGCTACATTTTGTCGACAGTAGACCTTATCCAGCGCGTTTAAAAGAAGCGCAGGATAAAACAGGTGAAACTGAAGCGCTGGTCGCCATGCAAGGGCAGTTGAAAAATATGTCAATGGTGGCTTGTGCTTTTGAATTCGACTTTATGGCTGGATCAATGGGTACTGTCGTGGGCGATCGCTTTGTACAGGCTGCTGAAAAAGCCATTAAAGACAAACAGCCATTAATCTGTTTTGCAGCTTCTGGCGGTGCACGTATGCAAGAAGGCATGTTGTCGCTTATGCAAATGGCACGTACTTCAGCCGCAGTTCAAAAAATGAAAGATGCACATCTACCTTATATCGTGGTGTTAACACATCCAGTTTATGGTGGTGTTACTGCGTCTTTGGCAATGTTGGGCGATGTACAAATTGCAGAACCTAAAGCGATGATTGGCTTTGCTGGTAAGCGCGTTATCGAACAAACCGTACGTGAGAAACTTGAAGAACCGTTCCAACGCGCGGAATTCTTGCTTGATCATGGGGTGGTCGATCAAATTGTTCATCGTCATGCATTACGTGATACTGTATATCGTATTGTAGCGAAACTGATGAACTTGCCTTGAACAACGAAACAGCACCTTTAAATACTGATAAATTACAAACATGGCTCGATTATTGGAGCCATGTTCACGTTACAGGAATTGATTTAGGCTTAGAGCGAGTCATTCCTGTAGCTGAACAACTCGAAATCATGCGTCCCTCAGCAAAAGTGATTACTGTTGCTGGCACTAATGGTAAAGGATCAACCACAACCACCCTCGCTGCTATACTCAATGCGCAAGGTTTGAATGTAGGCCTATATCAATCCCCACATATTTACAGATTCAATGAACGTGTCAAATTGGCTGGTCAGGAAGTTGATGATCAAACTCTGATTGATGCTTTTGTTCAAGTTGATCAAGCACGTCGTATCTGCAATTTATCATTATCCTTTTTTGAAGCAACCACACTGGCAGCATTCGTTATTTTTAAACAGAAACAATGTGATGTTTGGGTGTTAGAAGTAGGATTAGGTGGACGTTTAGATGTGGTCAATGTGATTGACCCAGATCTCGCTGTGATTACCAATATTGGTTTAGATCATACCGACTGGTTGGGCGATACGATTGAAAAAATTGCTTTTGAAAAAGCAGGAATTATTCGTTCAAATATTCCTGTCGTCTTTGGGGGCTTACAAACAATACCACAAGCGATTCAGGATAAAGCACAACAATCTAATGCTCAGTTATATGCTGTAAATCGTGATTATTTTTATCAGCTATCTGAAGATGGTCAGACTTGGAACTTTGCAAGTTCAGGTACGACTTTGAAATTTCCAACAGGGCAGCTTGCTTTAGAAAATATTTCTACTGCTGTTGCCGCAGTTGTACTCAGTGATTTAAATGTTTCGCAACAGGCAATTGCTCAGGGAATCAAAAAGGCACAATTGGCTGGTCGTTTTGAAATTAGAAAAATACAAGATAAAACAGTCATCTTTGATGCGGGACATAATCCGCATGGTGTTGAATTTTTGTTAAAGCAATTGCGAAAATTCTTAGAATACAATAAACAGTACACAGAAGTTGTCTCTATTTTTTCAATGTTGTCTGACAAAGATATAGATTCTGTGGTCAAGTTGTTGAAAAATACTGTCTTAAAGTGGAAAATTGCTCCATTAACTGTGCCTCGTGCAGCATCAATGGAACAGTTGCACACTGCATTGCAGAATGAGACAGTTGAACAGTTTGATTGTGTACAAGCCGCATTTCAATCAGCGCTTGCAGAAACCAATAATAATCAGCTGATTTTGGTGTGTGGTTCGTTCCATACCTTAGAAGCGGTCTGGGAGTATTTAGAAGAATGTCAATGAATAACAAACAACGCTGGATGGGCGGTGTTGTTTTATTAAGTGGTGGTGTTCTATTGGCGGCATTGCTTCTAAAAGGTAAAGAAGAAATCCACCAAAGACAGGCTGAAACACAACCTGCAAGTCAAACTCAGCCAAACAAAACTACGCCTGCAGGCGAGGCTGTACAATTACAACCATTGACTGTGGATGTTGCAACAGAAAAACGTCTGTTGGAAGAACAAAAGCGTGCTCGTGAAAAAGCTGTGGCTGAACAAGAAGCCAAGGCTGCTGAGTTTTTACGTATGCAACAACAGGCAGAGGCTGATGCTGCACGTAAAGCTGCTGAAGAATATGCTGCTGCAAATGCAAGACGTGGTGCAGCAGCGGCAGCACAAGAGGGTGCAGATATTCCTCCTGAGCTGGTGCAAGATGAAAAAGCCAAAGCGCAACAGAAAGCAACTGAACAGAAGCAGCTTGAGCAACAAAATGCACAGTTGAAACAGAAAGCCGAAGCTGAAAAAAAGCTCGCTGAGCAGAAGCGACAAGCTACCGCAGAAGCAGAGCGTAAAGCAGCTGAAGAGAAAAAACGTAAGCTAGAAGAACAACAGAAAGCTGACGAGAAACGCAAAGTAGAAGCTGAAAAGAAAGCCGCTGCTGAGAAAAAACAAGCTGAAGAGAAGAAAGCAGAAGCTGAGAAAAAGCGTAAAGCTGAGGAAGCTAAAAAGAAAGTTGAGGCAGAAAAAGCACGCGATTTACTGGAAAATGGTGATAAACAATGGATGGTACAAGTTGCACTTGCAGCCAATGAAGCCAATGCAGATGCAGTCGCTGCAAAGCTCCGTGCCAAAGGTTATAAAGTCACCAAAAGCCCAACCTCGAAAGGTATTCGTATCATGGTTGGACCATCTAAAGATCGAGAGTCTGCTGATGCATCACGTAAAAAGATCAATGCTGATGCAAGCTTAGGCATGAAATCTGCTTGGGTGATCGAATGGGTTCCTTTGGATCGCCGTTAAGAGCTGATGTTAAGTGCTATAGATTAGGACATTGAAGATGGATTCGTGAGTTGCTCACGAATCCATTTTATATTTTCAGGGGTAAAAAGTTTTTCAATATTGCTCCAAATCGGATGAAAACCATAACCACCATGTTTCATTTCTTTTAATGCATCATCGACTGACCAATTCTCAAAAATAATACGATACATGGCAACACTTGCACCCGTACGATCTGAGCCGTGATAACAGTGAATAAGAACCTTTTGCTGCTTTTTCTCAGCTGTTTGAATCGTTTTCATGACTTGAAGTAAATCATCACGATCGATTGCCCAAGTGTTGATTGGAATATGTACCAATTGAAAATCTTGTTGTGCCAAAACAGTTTTATCTCTATCACGGCTCCTTAGATTGATGACCACAGCAATATCATGCTCATTTAAGGCAGGAATAATCTCTGTGCTGGGCTGTTCACTACGGAAAACGCTGTCACTGATACGATAAAAATTATGCTGTTTATTCACCACAGTGCCCCATTGCTGTGGGCGTTGGTGATCAGGAAGTGCTGATGTCGTCATGCAGCCCACAAACTGTAAACTTAAGCTGACTAAGACGGTAGAGGCGAGTAATTTCAATTTCATAATTATTTTACAAGGTAGCGGTCAAGTTCAACGGGATCATGCGCACAAATTATTTCGATGCGTGGCTCATTGTGTGCCAAACGTTGGATTTCAGAAAGTGTTTTTAAGCGAGCTGTATTATTCTCTGCAAATAAACGTTCCAGCTTATCCAGGAGCGGAAGTTTATGATTTGGATCTAATTCCAAATGGCTGTAATAGGCATCACCACAGAAGAATACCCATCCATTGTGTTGTTTAATCGCAATACCACAGTGTCCAGTGGTATGTCCCAGTAATGGAATCAATAAGATTTCATCATTAAACATATGAAAACCTTGAACCTTGTGAAAATTAAACCAAGATTCTCCATTCTTTGGCTCAAGAAAGTTCCAGTGACGATGATTTTTAAATTGTTGTGGGCGATAACGTAATTTATTCATCATCGAGAGTTTCTGAGCTGCATTATATTCACTGGATAGAATATGAATCGTGGCTTGAGGAAAGTCTGAAATTCCTCCAGCATGATCTAGGTCTAAATGACTGACCAAAATGTGTTTGACATCAGAAGGTTGAAAGCCGAGTTGTTGAATTTGTGCAAGTGCGGTTAATGTAAAATCAAATTGAATAGCACTGACCTTTGAAAATAACTTGCCTAGGCGTGCTTGAGGGTGAAGATAATCTTGAGTCCCAAATCCTGTATCAATCAGTACTAAGCCTTTATCGGTTTCTACTAAGAGGCAGTGGCAGACCATTTTTGCATGTAAACCCTTTTGCCCATAAATTGGTGCACAGATTGGACACATCGTTCCACAATGTAAATGATGAATGTTGTATATCATAATGATGCTTTGTTTTTAGGATTGTGCTTTGTTTATAAACTGAATTGGAAAAAATACCAATCTAAAAATACAATTGTTGTGTAATTGATATCGGGTAAATCACAGCCCATGCAGTGGATTTTTTTAGCGGTTATAGCTTGAAACAGTAAAGTCTTTATTTCTCTATGTTGAAAAATATCAATTTTACTTTTAATCGACATGGTCTTGTTACTGGGGATTTGAATGCTTTTTCCCAAAGTTTCTATTCATCATTGATAACTTTGAGTTTGATTTGTTGCTTATGTTAGATTTGATTAATGCAAAGTGTTTTTGTATATCATATTAAATTTGTTAAGTATTTATATTTTTTTTCAAGGCAATATTCGATAATTAAATAACAAATTTCTCTTAAACATACATTTCGAGTTTTAAACTGCAAGGCTAAGCGTTTTAGTTCATTGGTTGTTGAAAACAATTGAAAACTTTGGGCTAGAGGATTTTCAACTAAAGACACAGATTGCATGCTCACTTGTGCTTCAGGTGTCCAAGGCTCTTCAACAAATAAAATTTGATCATTTTGAAGATTATTCATATTCAATAAGGTGGTGAATAGATCCATCGCATCTTACTTCTATCAAGCCTTGATTTTTTAGGATTACTGATCAATGGTTAAGTGGAATCTAGCGCTTATTCAAAAGCGCTGACATCGCCCACACCACGACGAACAATTTCTGGATTTACTCCAGAGAGATCGACAATACTAGTGGTGGTTAAAGTTCCCAAACCACTGTCAATAAATACATCAATGCGTTTTTCCAATAATTGTTCAATATCGTAGGGATCATCCATTGGTGCATCTTGACCGGGTAAAATCAAGGTACTTGTCAGTAAGGGTTCTCCCAACTCTTTTAACAGCATTTGACAGACAGGATTACTTGGAACACGTAGACCGATGGTTTTTTTCTTTGGATGCATTAAGCGACGCGGTACTTCACTGGTTGCAGGTAAAATATACGTGGTGACTGCAGGTGTATTGGCTTTAAGTAGTCGATACATTGCATTGTCTACTTTGGCATAAGTGGCGATATCTGATAAGTCAGCACAAATAATGGCGTATTGATGTTTGGCACCTAAGCCACGAATCTGAGCAATACGTTCCATCGCATTCTTATTTCCAATCTGACAGCCTATGGCATAAGCCGCATCTGTTGGATAGACCACAACATCACCTGCTCGAATTCTTTCTACAGCTTGACTAATTAAACGTGGTTGAGGATTGTCAGGATGTACTCTTAAATGCAGCATATTTATTCTCCTGATTTATTATCTATTGATATATGGTATTGAAAATAAATGGTTAAGAACACCATTATTTGTAATTTTATTTGAACTCATTCATATTTTAATAATATTAGAACGATGGCTCAGGTATTTTAGCTTTTGAATATGACATTCACTAAAATCTATGTCGATCTAGTGCGAATGAGTGGACTCTGATTGCAATTATATCGCCAGCCATAGAATCAAGATGGCGAAATGAGTTGGTAAAGATGTTTGAGTTAACTTATTTTGATTAACCATCTAAATCATTTCGGTTGAACTCACTGCTTTGTAATGTTTTGCCACCTCGAGTGTATGCACAAATACATTCAATAAAGTGTTTTGCATCGCGAGGAAGTTTAGTTTCACCTGAAAAAAAGTGTTGTACCTGAGCATAAACATGATCTTTAAATCTAGCACCATCACCCCCTTCTCCAGTGAGATTATCCAGTGAGACTCGAAATTTTCGTCCAAATGCTTTAGAGAATAACCATTCTATGGCTTGAGGTTTGATTTCAACCTGTTCAAACAATGCTTGTTGCTCAGCTGTACGTCCATCTGGCGCATACCAATAGCCTAAATCAGATAACAATCGACGTTGTTCACCTGCAATGGTCCAATGACTAATTTCATGTAAAGCACTATTAAAAAATCCATGTGCAAATTGAATACGCGCAGGCTGGTCTTTTGTTGCAGGAAAATATTCAGGTTCAAAATCACCACGAACAAGTATTACATTTAGGTGGGAAAACCAACGATTAAAGTGTAAGATAAGCCAATCTACTTGCTGGGCTTCTGTTTGCAAATTCTCCCATTGGGAGCGTTGCACATCGGTCACTTCCAATGTGTTTTCAGAGGTTAAGCGGGTGTTAAATTGTAATGAAGTAGTGACTTCAGGTTGCGGCTGCAACTGATGCATGGCTTGTATTACTCAAGAGATCTGTCTAAATAAGTACAAAATTGTATCTTAATCTTTGACAGAGTACCTATGAATTTGTAGAATTGCCGCCTTAATTATGTCAGCAAATACCTTTCCGGCACAGATAGAGCCGTTTAAATGGGCTGAACAAGGCTTTACATGGTCAGGTACACTGCCATTGTCTCGCTTTGTTCGTATTTCCCGTGAAGCTGTTGGATCAATTGATGATCAATTGATCAATATAGACTGTAAGCTATCAATGGATGCGTATCATCGTATCGTATGGTTAGATGGTCATGTAGATACTAAAGTTCCAATGGAATGTCAGCGTTGTCTGGATTCTGTTGAAATTCCTCTGGTTTCTGATTTCCATTTGGCTTTAATAGATGATGAGTCACTGATAGAGCGCTTGGATGAGGATGCTGATTTCATCGTATTAGGTGAAAGTGAAGCAACAACCAAGGGAGATTATTTAACCAATACTCCTGCAACTGTTGATTTACTCGCGCTTTTAGAAGATGAATTGTTATTGTTGATGCCTTTGTCTCCTAAGCATGACGCTTGTGAACATAAGCATCAGCCAGCCGTTCAGGACATTGTTGAAGAAAAACGGGATAACCCGTTTGATGTTTTGGCAAGTTTGAAGGGTAAACTTAACTAAATTTTGTGTTATACTGTTAAGTTAAGACAACCGAATTTGTTCTGATCCATTTTTTCGATTTGTAAGGAGCCATCATGGCCGTTCAGCAAAACCGTAAAAGTCGCTCTCGCCGTGACATGCGCCGTTCACATGACGCTTTAACCGAGAATGCATTAACTGTAGACCAAACTTCAGGTGAAACTCACCGTCGTCACCACGTGACTAAAGATGGTTTCTACCGTGGTCGTCAATTATTCGCTAAAGCAGCTGATGCTGAATAATTGTTGACGCATTAGGCGTAAGCTTAGTGAAAAAATGGGAGCGAAAGCTCCCTTTTTTTTGTTTTGTATATGCGTATTTTTTGTTGTATTTCGCAATTAAATAAATTTTTTTTTTCTGTAAAATTGCCGCATCGGAAACGATCAAGATTAAATAAGGGACTTTTTATATGTCTGCCAAACGACTCGAACAAGCAGCTCAAGCAACAAAAACTGCATTTTTGTTTCCAGGTCAAGGGTCACAAAAAGTAGGTATGCTTGCTGAACTTGCAGAACAGTTTAGTGGTGTACAAGAAACCTTTGCTGAAGCTTCAGATGCCATTGGTTTTGATTTATGGCACATTGCGCAAAGTGGTGAGGGTTTAGATCAAACTGAAAACACTCAACCTGTACTATTAACAGCCAGTATTGCGCTTTGGCGTGTATGGTTGGATCTTGGTGGTGTTGCACCAAAGTATCTTGCAGGTCATTCATTAGGTGAGTACAGCGCCTTGGTTGCTGCAAATGCAATGACATTAGCTGATGCAGTTAAATTGGTCAATCTACGTGGTCAATTGATGCAATCTGCAGTACCTCAAGGGCAAGGTGCAATGGCTGCGATTCTCGGTTTGGAGGATGCAAAAGTCATTGAACTGTGTGAACAAGCCAATGTGCAAGGGCGTGGCTCAGTTGAAGCGGCAAACTATAATGCACAAGGTCAAGTTGTTATTGCAGGGGATAAGACGCTGGTTGAAGCGGTTATGGTTGCGGCAAAAGAGAATGGTGGCAAAGCGATTGCTTTACCAGTATCAGTACCATCTCATTGTTCGTTGATGAAACCTGCTGCTGAACGGTTTGCAGAAGCTTTGGAACAAACTGCCATTGAGCTTCCAAGTATTCCTGTAATACAAAATGTCAATGCTGAAATTGCCACAGATACCACACAGTTACGTCAGGCGTTAACAGCGCAATTGTACCAATCTGTACAGTGGACCAAAACCATGCAACTCATACAAGATCAAGGTATCAAGTATGTTGCAGAGTGCGGACCTGGTAATGTACTGGCAAATTTGGCAAAACGTTTACCTAATATTGAAAAAGCATTTCCACTTGATACGCAAGCACGTATGGAAGATGCACTGAATGCTATCTTAGTGGCTGAAGGGAAAATTGCATGACACAAGAACGTAAAGTTGCATTAGTGACAGGCGCAAGCAGAGGAATTGGTGCTGCCATCGCTCAACAATTAATTCAAGATGGTTATTTTGTTGTCGGTACAGCAACATCCGAAGCAGGTGCAGAAAAACTTTCTGTGACTTTTGCAGAGCAAGGTGTAGGCGCAGTACTTGATGTACGCGACGGCACAGCCATTGATGCATTGGTATCTGACATTGAACAAAAATATGGTTCAGTGATGATATTGGTCAATAACGCAGGGATTACCAAAGATAATCTATTATTGCGTATGTCTGAAGATGATTGGGACGATATTCTCAACATTCATCTCAAGGCTGTTTTCCGTTTGTCTAAACGTGTATTGAAAGGTATGACCAAAGCTCGCTTTGGACGTATTATCAATATTAGTTCTGTCGTTGCTCATTTTGCTAACCCAGGTCAAGCCAATTATTCAGCGGCAAAAGCAGGTATTGAAGCGTTTAGCCGTAGCCTTGCAAAAGAGATGGGTAGCCGTCAAATTACAGTGAACTGCATTGCTCCAGGTTTTATTGCGACTGAAATGACTGAGCAGTTAAGCGAAGACATTCGTAAAAAAATGAGTGATCAAGTTGCCTTAAACCGCTTTGGTCAACCACAAGACATTGCGGATGCTGTGAGTTTCTTGGCTTCTGACAAAGCTAGTTACATTACAGGCACAGTATTACACGTAAATGGTGGTTTATACATGGCGTAATGCGATGTATAAACTTTGAAAAAAGTAAATATTCAATTAAACTATCAGGCAATTAAAAGCCGCCACAAGCAATGAGGAGAATTCCTGTGAGCGATATCGAACAACGCATTAAACAAGCTGTTGCAGAACAATTAGGTATTAAAGCTGAAGAAATCAAAAACGAAGCATCTTTCATGGATGATTTGGGTGCGGATTCTTTAGACCTAGTAGAACTTGTTATGTCTTTCGAAAATGACTTCGACATCACTATCCCTGATGAAGATTCTAACGAAATCACGACTGTTCAATCAGCAATCGACTATGTAACTAAAAAACTTGGTTAATGTGTTGATTGTATAACACGTCGTTGTTATGCGTAAAAACCACCGTAAAGGTGGTTTTTTTATTGCTGGATATTTTTAAAGATGCAATCAAGCTTAATCACCTAAACAAAATATTTGATCATGCTGAAATAATTCTAAAATCAAAAAAATAGTGGTTACATACGGTTACTTTTCTGTCACTAATGACTACGCATTTCGCTGTATTTTTTCGCTATAAAAATAGAGTTTATAATTTTTTATAAAAGTTCACAGTAAAAACAAGTTCCAAATAAAATATGGAGAACATAAATGGGTCTTTTTGATTTCGTAAAAGGTATCGGTAAAAAAAATACAGCGCCTGCTGAGCCACAAGCTGCACCAGCAACACCAGCAGAGCCTTCTGCACAAGAAGTTGCGAACAAACTCCTTGGACTCGTGAAGAGTTTAGGTCTGTCTATTGACGGTTTATCGGTGAGTTATAATTCTCAAACAGACTTAGCTACTGTTCGTGGACAAGTACACAGCCAAGCAGATAAAGAGAAAATTGTTCTTGCGATTGGTAATGTTGATCATGTTGCTCAAGTGGATGATCAAATGACTGTTGCTACACCAGAGCCAGAAAGTAAATTCTATACGGTGAAGTCAGGTGATAATTTGTCAAAAATTTCAAAAGAATTTTATGGTGATCCAAATCAATACAATAAAATTTTTGAAGCAAACCGCCCATTACTGAAAAATGCAGATGATATTTTTCCTGGACAAGTTTTGCGTATTCCAGCTTAAGTGCTGTAGATAGAATTAAAGGCACTTCGGTGCCTTTTTTTGATTTTAGACTCAGTCTGGTTTTAATAAGGAGTGTCTTGGACTTGAATAGAGAAATGGCATAAAAAAGATCACATATAAAATGTGATCTTTTGAAAGAGTAGTTAGTTTAAATAAATGACGTAGTTGCGGGTTATTTTATTTGTTCGGTTGTGGTGTAAGACGTAAATAAGGTTTAACCGCCGTATAGCCTTTTGGGAAGCGCTCTTTCAACTCCGCTTCATCTTTGAGTGAAGGCACAATCACAACATCCTCACCATCTTGCCAGTTGGCAGGTGTCGCTACTTTATAATTATCTGTCAGTTGTAATGAGTCAATCACTCGCAAAATTTCATGGAAATTACGCCCAGTTGATGCTGGGTAGGTAATAATGAGGCGTACTTTTTTATTGGGATCAATAATAATTAAGGAGCGAACGGTTAAAGTTTCACTGGCATTGGGATGGATAAAATCATAAAGCGTTGAAACTTTACGATCTTTGTCTGCAAGTATCGGAAAGTTCACCTGAGTATTTTGTGTTTCGTTGATGTCGTTAATCCATCCGCGGTGTGATTCAACATCATCTATTGAAAGGGCAATAGCTTTTACGCCACGTTTTTCAAATTCACTTTTTAACTTTGCAGTATAGCCAAGTTCAGTGGTACACACAGGTGTGTAGTCTGCAGGGTGCGAAAACAGAATTCCCCAGCTGTCGCCCAAATAATCATAGAAGTGAATGGGTCCTTCACTGGATTCTTGGGTGAAATCTGGTGCAATGTCACCTAGTCGTAGCGTCATGATAAAAACCTCAAAATTAAAAAATCATCTGTTATTTAGCTCGTCCAAAATACTATTGCGCAGTTTTTTTATAATTAAAAATAGTGTTTTTTTATTTCTTTATGAAAAAAACAGATATGTTGGTGTGTTGATGTGAAAAAAACACAGAATTGCGCACGACCTCGCTGTAAATATCGGTTAAATTTGCTACATTAAGGCGCTTTAACTCATGCGTACCTAACTGGTCGTCAGATTTTTTTGATTGGATTTGTGCAAAACCCTTGTACTTCAAATTTCTAACACCATAATATCGTCTGAGAAAAATTTATTTTACAAGATTTAGAGAGTTTATATGTTGGCAAGTCTGATCGGAGGAATCTTCGGTACTAAAAACGAGCGCGAACTAAAACGTATGCGTAAAATTGTCGATAAGATCAATGCGCTCGAGCCGACGATATCTGCACTCAGCGATGCAGACTTATCTGCAAAAACTGAAGAATTCAAACAAAGATATAAGAATGGTGAAAGCCTAGATAAATTAATGCCAGAAGCATTTGCTGTATGTCGTGAAGCAGCAAAGCGTGTTATGGGTATGCGTCATTATGATGTGCAGCTCATTGGTGGTATTACTTTGCACGAAGGTAAAATTGCTGAGATGCGTACAGGTGAAGGTAAAACCCTGATGGGAACTTTGGCTGTTTATCTCAATGCAATAAGTGAGCAAGGCGTTCATGTTATTACGGTTAACGATTATTTGGCACAACGTGATGCTGAATTAAACCGTCCGCTTTATGAGTTCTTAGGTTTAACGGTTGGCGTGATTTATTCAATGCAATCACCAATCGAAAAAGCTGAAGCTTATCGTTCAGATATTACTTATGGTACCAATAACGAATTTGGTTTCGATTATCTTCGCGATAACATGGTTTTCTCTATGGCAGAGAAAAAGCAACGTGGTTTGGTTTATGCGATTATCGATGAGGTCGATTCGATCTTGATTGATGAAGCACGTACTCCGTTGATTATTTCTGGTCAAAGTGATGACTCATCACAATTGTATGTCGCAATCAATAGTATTCCACCTAAGCTTCATGCACAGAAAGAAGAAAAAGTTGCAGATGGTGGGCATTTCTGGATTGATGAAAAACAACGCCAAGTGGAAATGACTGAAGTCGGTTATGAAACTGTTGAAGATGAATTGATCAAAATGGGTTTGTTGGCTGAAGGCGAAAGCTTGTATTCACCATCTAATCTTAACCTTGTTCATCATGTTTCAGCAGCAATTCGCGCGCATTTCTTGTATCAACGTAATGTTCATTACATCATCCATGATGGTGAAGTGATTATTGTCGATGAAAATACAGGTCGTACCATGCCGGGACGTCGCTGGTCAGAAGGTCTACATCAAGCAGTTGAAGCAAAAGAAGGCTTAGATGTTCAACCTGAAAACCAAACTTTAGCGACAACAACATTCCAGAACTATTTCCGTTTATACAAAAAGCTTTCAGGTATGACAGGTACTGCTGATACTGAAGCTGCGGAAATGAAAGAAATTTATGGCTTGGATGTTGTACTTATTCCAACGCATCGCCCAATGATTCGTAATGACCAGAACGATTTAATTTATTTAAACCGTAATGGTAAATACAATGCCATCATTGAAGAGATTCAAAAAATCCATGAAGCTGGTGTTGCTCCAATCCTGATCGGTACTGCAACGATTGAAGCTTCTGAAATTTTATCAGATAAGCTCAAAGAAGCGGGCATTGCGCATGAAGTGCTGAATGCTAAACAGCATGAACGTGAGGCTGATATTATTGCACAAGCAGGTTCGCCACGTGCTGTTACGATTGCGACAAACATGGCAGGTCGTGGTACAGATATTTTGCTTGGTGGTAACTGGAAAGCTAAATTAGCCAAAATTGAACAACCTACTGCTGAAGATGAAGCACGTCTAAAAGCAGAATGGGAACACAATAATGAAATGGTGTTGAGTTCAGGTGGTTTACATATCATCGGTTCTGAACGTCATGAATCTCGTCGTATTGATAATCAGTTGCGTGGTCGTTCTGGTCGCCAAGGTGACCCTGGTGTTTCACGTTTCTTCTTGTCTTTAGAAGATGATTTGATGCGTATTTTCGCAGGTGATCGTGTTGTTGCAATGATGCGTGCAATGGGTTTACAAGAAAACGAAGCTATTGAACATAAGATGGTTTCTCGTTCGATTGAAAATGCGCAGCGTAAAGTTGAAGCACGAAACTTTGATATTCGTAAAAATTTATTGAAATATGATGACGTCAATAATGAGCAACGTAAGATTATTTACTCTCAACGAGATGAGATTTTAGAAGAGAGTTCACTTCAAGATTATATTGAAGAAATGCATCGCGAAGTTGTAAAAGGTTTGATTGAGACTTATATTCCACCAGAATCCATCCATGATCAATGGGATATTGATGGTCTGGAAAATGCATTAAAAGAAGATTTAGGTATTGATCTTCCTGTTAATCGTTGGTTGGAAGAAGACCGCCGTCTTGATGAAGAAGCTTTGGTTGAGCGTATTTCTGATGAGATTGTTGAACGTTATCGTGGTCGTCGTGAGCAAATGGGTGCTGAAACAGCAGCGACTTTAGAACGTCACTTCATGTTGGGTTCATTAGATCGTCATTGGAAGGATCATTTGGCTGCGATGGATTATCTACGTCAAGGCATTCACTTACGTGGTTATGCACAAAAGAATCCTGAGCAAGAATACAAGAAAGAAGCATTTAACTTATTCGTTAATATGTTAGGTGTAATTAAGTCAGATGTGGTGACTGATATTTCTCGTGTTCATATTCCAACACCTGAAGAGCTTGCTGAAATGGAAGCTCAACAACAAGCACAAGCAGATGCAATGCGCTTGAACTTTGCTCATGATGAAGTAGATGGTTTAAGTGGTAATGTGACCAATGATATCGTTGATGCACAATTTGCAAATGACGATGTGGTTGAGCCACCAGAAAGTCGCAATGCACCATGCCCATGTGGTTCTGGACTGAAATATAAGCAGTGTCACGGTAAAATTAATTAAACCGACTGAAAATTCAATAAAAAAGCAGAACAATTGTTCTGCTTTTTTTACAAGTTATTACGGTGAGTTAATTTTGATTGCAGGAAATATAATAAAATGGTATTAAGTTGCTCAATTGAATAGATATTCGGAAAGACAATGAAAAAACTATTACAACCTTTATTTGTTGCAACTTTAGCCCTTCCAGTATTGGCATTTGCAGATACAGCACCACAAACCACCACTGTAGAAAAAGTACAAGCAGCGACAGGTGCGGTAACAGCGCAAGCAGAAGTTAAAAACGAAACAACCACAGTGATTAGCCCACGTACGGGTATTCGTTATACTTTGGGGAATACGGGTGGACGTCCAATTATTCTCAAAACAGCAGCAATTGCGGCAGTGACACCTGCGACAGTAAATCGAGTTGTTGCATCAAATCCAGCACTTTCAGCATCTAGTCAAGAAAAAGTGAAACAAGCGTTATTGGCTGTGGATACCACAGCTCCAGCGCAACAATAACAAGCGATAGCAAGTATGAAGCCAGTAAATTTACTGGCTTTTTTATTTTATATTCAAATGAATAAACATTTCTTATAGTAAAAATAAATAAGCTTTTTAATAAGCTCGATTTTTAGCGAGAATTCTAATAAGCTGTGGTTCTTATTTAACTCATATGGACATTTAAAAATGGCTGTTGGTGACGTGTCTATGCCACATATGCATGTGGTGCAAGGTGTAAAAATTGGCTCTGCTGAGGCGTATGTCCGTTATCCAAATCGACGAGATTTAGTTATTTTTGAATTTTCACAAGGTACCAATGTTGCTGGGATATTTACCCAAAATGCATTTTGTGCAGCACCTGTTCATGTCTCTAAAGCGCATTTGGCACAGGCGAATCCTCGTTACCTCGTGATTAATACAGGTAATGCCAATGCGGGTACGGGAAAATTAGGTATGCAAAATGCTCAATTGACCTGCTTAAAGCTTGCTGAATTGGCACAAGTAGAGGCTTTTGAAGTCCTGCCATTTTCTACAGGTGTTATTGGTGAACAATTACCAATTGAGCGCCTAACTCAAGGATTACAACCTGCTTTAGCAAGTTTGCGTGACGATGCATGGAGTGATGCCGCAACTGGAATCATGACCACGGATACCACACCTAAAGGTGCTTCAGAGCAATTTGAGCTGGATGGTATTACTTATACCATGACCGGCATTTCTAAAGGTGCAGGTATGATTCGTCCAAATATGGCAACCATGTTGAGCTTTGTAGCAACAGATATGCCTATTGCACGAACACTTGTACAAAAGATGCTGAAAGTTAGTGCAGACCAATCATTTAACCGTATTACGGTGGATGGTGATACATCAACCAATGATTCATGTATTTTTGCAGCAACTGGATGTGCTGGTGGTGTAGAAATCACTACAGAAGATGATGTTCGCTATACGGTAGTGCTTGAGGTTTTATCCCGTGTGATGAAGCGTTTGGCGCAACTGATCATTCGTGATGGCGAGGGAGCAACCAAATTTATTACTGTGGCAGTTGAAGGTGGTCATAATACACAAGAGTGCTGTGATATTGCATATAGTATTGCGCATTCACCACTTGTAAAAACGGCAATTTTTGCATCTGATCCAAACTGGGGGCGTATCCTTGCAGCAATTGGTTATGCAGGTGTGAAAGATCTAGATGTTGAAAAAATTCAAGTTTGGTTGGATGACGTACAGATTTGTAAAGATGGTGGTGCTGCAGAAGATTATACTGAAGAAGCAGGCGCGCGTGTGATGTCACAAACTGAGATGACTATCCGTGTAGATCTTGGGCGAGGACCAGCCAAAGATACCGTCTATACCTGTGATTTATCCTATGACTATGTAAAAATTAATGCAGACTATCGCTCTTAAACATTGATATTTGAATTGAGCCTCATTCGTGAGGCTTTTTTATAACAAAACATTTTTCGAGGTGAATTTATGTGCAGTAAAAAGTACAATAAATTCACACAGGTATACCGCTAGCATGATGCCAGCGACAAGGGATGAGAAGACCTCTTATGAATGATGCGAATAATTTAATTGCCAACGAAGCAAAATCGATTGTGCAAGCGCATTTAGATCGTTTGGGTGAGCCAAAGGACAATTGTTTAAGTCCAGAGCTGAAACAACAAAAGTTTGATCAAATCAAGGCTGAACTGGAAAAGCAAAATGCCGTTTTAGTGGCGCATTATTACTGTGATCCGGAAGTGCAAGAACTTGCAGAAGCGACTGGGGGATGTGTTTCAGACTCTTTAGAAATGGCACGCTTTGGTCGAGATCATGAGGCATCCACACTGGTTGTCGCTGGTGTTAAATTTATGGGAGAAACTTCAAAGATTCTTTCCCCTGAAAAAAGAGTATTAATGCCAACACTAGAAGCGACTTGTTCACTGGATTTAGGTTGCCCAGTAGATGAGTTCACAGCATTTTGTGATGCTCATCCTGAGCACACGGTTGTGGTTTATGCGAACACATCGGCAGCAGTTAAAGCACGTGCAGATTGGGTTGTGACTTCAAGTTGTGCTGTTGAAATTATTGAACATTTAGACAGTCTGGGTGAAAAAATTATTTGGGCACCAGATCAACATTTAGGACGCTATATTCAAAAGAAAACGGGCGCTGATATGTTGTTGTGGGATGGTGCTTGTATCGTGCATGAGGAGTTCCGTGCGCGTGGTATCGAAAAGATGAAAGCCTTGTATCCAAATGCTGCTGTTTTGGTGCATCCTGAGTCACCTGAGTCGGTGATTGATATCGCAGATGCTGTAGGCAGTACTTCACAATTAATCAAAGCAGCGCAGACACTATCGCAAGATACCTTGATTGTGGCTACAGATCGTGGCATTTTCTATAAAATGCAACAAGCCGTACCTCATAAAACATTAATTGAAGCACCAACAGCAGGTGAAGGAGCCACATGTCGTTCTTGTGCACATTGTCCTTGGATGGCAATGAATGAACTCGATGGAATCTTGGCAGTTTTACAAAATGCTGATCAAGAAATATTTGTTGATCCAGCCTTAGCAGAGCGTGCAAAATTGCCATTAGATCGTATGTTGAACTTCAGTGCGCAATTGAAACGTTAAAAATTGTATTAAAAACACCTGAAATGCTTGATTAATATACATTTGACTTGTTTTTTTAACTTTTTTTCAAGATAGGTGTTGACGTCTTGTGGCGTCACGCCTAGAATGCACACCGTACCGCACGATGTGCGATACACTAAAGCTGAGATGAACGGAGCATAGCACAGCCTGGTAGTGCACCTGGTTTGGGACCAGGGGGTCGTAGGTTCGAATCCTACTGCTCCGACCAATTCTTCAAGGCAAGGTAACGGTGATATCAGTATCATTGGTCATGCGCCTGTAGCTCAGTTGGATAGAGCATCCGCCTTCTAAGCGGATGGTCACAGGTTCGAATCCTGTCAGGCGCACCATATGTTGCTTGATATTATAGAGCCTAAAACTTAATGTGACGGTGGATGTAGCTCAGTTGGTAGAGCCCCGGATTGTGATTCCGGTTGTCGTGGGTTCGAGCCCCATCATTCACCCCAATTCCTTGAGTTCGTTGTAAATTCGGAGCATAGCACAGCCTGGTAGTGCACCTGGTTTGGGACCAGGGGGTCGTAGGTTCGAATCCTACTGCTCCGACCATTTAAGTTAAAGCTTAAATATAAATTATCCGCTTTGAAGCGGTTTTTTTATGCCTGAAATTTGTATTGCTTCAATCCGTATAAAAAAATGAAGACAAAAAATAGACCTCTGTTGAGATCTATTTTGAATAAAAGAAAATGATTAAGGAATAATAATCACAGCTACACGACGATTTTCAGCCTTATGCTCTTCAGTATCATTGGATTTAAGCGGTTGATCAGATCCCTTACCAATGATTTGAATATTTGCAGGATTAAATTTTTCTGCAATAAAAATATCAGAGACATTTTGAGCACGTTCTTTGGACAACTTTAAATTGTATTCAGGATTACCGACATTATCAGTATGACCTACAATTTTTAGTTTATCTAAGTGATATTTATTGAGTTGTTTCGCTAAACGAATCAACTCAACTTGATGTTCTGGTTGAATATTGGATTCATTAAAACCAAACAACAAGCGTTCAGGTAAGCCTAAGCTCCAACCTTCATCCGTCAATACGAAACCTTCTTTCTTGAGTACGCGTGCTTGCTTATAGCTTAGACCACCCAGGTTCATACAGCCTGTGAGAGCTAAGCAAACGAAAGCAAGAATAGAAAGACGTATATTTTTTGCAATCATAACAATCCTCTAAACATTAAGAATGATAAATGAACCAATGGTGTTGTAGCGATTTTGCTTTATACATCGCTTGATCTGCTTGAGAAATTAAGTCTTCTGGACTAGAGGCTTTACTTGAAATAGCAATCCCTAGACTGAAACTAAAATAAATCTCTTGTCCTTTGTAAATTAAAGGATCTTCACAACATTTAATGAGATTTTCTGCAATAGAAATTAAATGCTCAATTTTAGAAATTGAACGTAAAATTATTGCAAATTCATCACCGGCAAGACGTGCAACGAAGTCATCTTGACGAATATGGCGTCTTAAACGAACCGCCATCTCTTTTAACACTTCATCACCAACCAAGTGTCCATACTGATCATTAATGGCTTTAAAATTATTATTATCAATAAACAGTAATGCTAAATTTTGGCGTTGATGAGCATCATCAAATAAACTACAGAGTACTTGATAAAAATAACTACGGTTTGGCAGTTGTGTTAAGTGATCATGTTGAACTTGATATGAAAGCTCGCTATTTTCATTTTGAAGATGTGTATGCCAAGACTGGATTTCATCAAGGAGTTGGTTAAAAACACTATTTAACTCTTGGAACTCTTTAACATCACTTTTAGGAAATCTTAAGTTATAAGCTTTTTGATTTCTTAAAAGTTGCGCGATTTGGATAATTGGAGAAAATGAGCCCATGATATGACGGTAGGTGAGATTAACAGACCACCATACCGCAAAAACCATAAATAGCATTCCAAATGCTAGACCTAGAAAAATTTTAAAGATAAACATTAAAATTTCATTCGAGCTACCATATAAAACAACTTGTCCAACAAATTGTCCTTGGTGTTGCACATTCAATTTAATTGCATCTTTTAAAAAAATATGATCAAAGATATTTTGAATATAAGAATAGTGTTCAATATTTTTTAAACTTTGTGCAACCTTTTGTCCTTGCGCATCGTATACCTCTATAAGACGTACAGAATGCTGGAAAGTATATTCATTGATAATTTGTGAAATCGCGATTTTGTCTGAGAATACGAGTGCTGGTTGCACACGTTCAGAAACTGTACGACTGATTAATAGTAAATTTTGTTTTGCATAAGACTCAACAGTAAAGACTGAAATCGTGACAAAAGTTGATGTGCAAATAAATAGCGTGATTGCAAAAGTTGTAAATTGTGATTTACGAAAAAGCGTTTGCAAAGAGCTCGATTTAAAAAACTTATTGATCATGATTTTAATCCGAATTTTTTGCGAGTAACAAAACACGCGGATCAACATGTATTTTAGATCGAGCTAAGCTATCTAAATTAACTTTAAAAATAGTATTCCCTGTTTTGTTGGTAGAGAGGCAAAAAACACTTCCTATTTCACACTCAGCATTATTTGAGCTAAATGATAAAATTGTGGAGTTCAATGATTTATCTATTAATGTCTGCTCAGCTTGCGCGGTGATATTCGAAAAGAATACTGCATCGCAGTGACGACTTTTTAAATCTGTTGCGTGAATAGCATTTACACTAAAAGATGATTTGTTGGATTTTGCGTAATTAGAAAATTGAGTAGCATAATTTGGATTGTCTGCAACACATAATTCAGGTGAGGGTGTATTCCACTTTGCATAACTCAAAATGGATAAGGTCATCACAAAAATATTATGCGACGAGTTGGCCCAGGAATAATTGCAGCACAAGAGCAAAATTCCTAAACAGAATGTTTTTCTATTTATAAGAAGGGCCATATTTTACTTAATTTATTTAATGATAAAATCATTTGAAATAGTTTAAAGAAAAAATTCAAATATAAATAGGTCAAAATTTAAATAAAAATTTTAAAATATGATTAATAAAAATACAACTGAGCACTAAAATCAAAAATAATTAAAAAAGGGGGTTGTGTTAGGTTAGGAATGCTGTAGAATGCACATCCATCGGCGGTGATGAAGATTAAAACTTCTGATAAAACAATGGCTTGGTTGAATTGATTAAGGTGGGTTTTAGAAAGGAAGTTTAAAAAATAATTTGAAATCACAGTTGACTTTCTAGAGATAGAGAGTAATATAGCCGACCTAGCTTGATGCTGACGAAGCATGAAGAAGATCATTAAGAGAATATGAAGA